>JBQTJR010000101.1:0-19091 GCA_052386895.1 Sphingosinicella sp. | reverse complement strand
GCTCATCGAAGCATTTGCCGTGGTGCGCGAGGCGGGCTGGCGCGTCCTGAAGATGCGCCACTTCGACGTGCAGTTGATCGGCGGCATGGTCCTCCACCGCGGCATGATCTCGGAGATGAAGACCGGCGAAGGCAAGACGCTGGTCGCGACGCTCTCGGTCTACTTGAACGCGCTCGAGGGCAAGGGCGTCCACGTCGTCACCGTCAACGACTATCTGGCCCGGCGCGATTCGGCCTGGATGGGCAAGCTCTACGGTTTCCTCGGGCTGACGACCGGCGTCGTCGTGCATGGCCTGTCCGACGAGGAGCGTCGCGCGGCCTATGCCTGCGACGTCACCTACGGCACCAACAACGAGCTCGGCTTCGACTATCTGCGCGACAACATGAAATATGAGCGCGCCCACATGGTGCAGCGGCCGTTCACCTACGCGATCGTCGACGAGGTCGATTCGATCCTGATCGACGAGGCGCGCACGCCGCTGATCATCTCCGGCCCGACCGACGACAAGTCCGAGCTCTACATCGCGCTCGATCGCATCGTGAAGACGACGCCGGCCGAGGATTACGAATATGACGAGAAGGACAAGCGCGTCCTTCTGACCGAGGATGGCACCGAGCGGATGGAGCGGGTGCTCGAGGCGGAAGGACTGCTGACCGGCTCGAACCTCTACGATTACGAGAACACCCAGGTCGTCCACCATTTGAACCAGGCGCTGCGCGCCAACGTCGCGTTCAAGCGCGACATCGATTACATCGTCAAGGACGGCAAGGTGGTGATCATCGATCCGTTCACCGGCCGCATGATGGAGGGCCGGCGCTGGTCGGACGGCCTCCACCAGGCGGTCGAGGCCAAGGAAAAGGTGGAGATAGAGCCCGAGAACCAGACCCTCGCCTCGATCACCTTCCAGAACTATTTCCGCATGTATCCGAAGCTGTCGGGAATGACCGGCACCGCCGCCACCGAAGCCTCGGAGTTCTTCGACATCTACAAGATGAACGTCGTTTCCATCCCGACCCACATGCCAGTGCGGCGGGCCGACGAGGACGACGAGTTCTACAAGAACCAGCAGGACAAGTTCGTCGCCATCGTCGAGGCGGTGAAGGCAAAGCAGCAGCTCGGCCAGCCGGTGCTGGTCGGCACCGTCTCGATCGAGAAATCGGAGCTGCTGTCCGCCGAATTCAAGAAGGCGAAGATCAGGCACGAGGTGCTGAATGCGCGCGAACACGAGCGCGAGGCCCATATCGTTGCCCAGGCCGGCCGGTTCGGCGGGGTGACCATCGCCACCAACATGGCCGGGCGCGGCACCGACATCCAGCTTGGCGGCAATCCCGAATTCCGCATCAACGACGAGCTCGGCGACACCGCCGAGGGCAAGGATCGCGACAAGGCGGCCGAAAAGATTCGCCGCGAAGTGGCCGAGGAAAAGAACAGGGTGATCGCCGCCGGCGGCCTGTTCGTGCGCGGTACCGAGCGCCACGAAAGCCGCCGCATCGATAACCAGCTGCGCGGCCGTTCAGGCCGCCAGGGCGATCCCGGCCTGTCGCGTTTCTACCTGAGCCTCGACGACGACCTGCTGCGTATATTCGGCCCGCAGACGATGTTCGCCAAGCTGATGAACAAGAATCTCGCCGACGGCGAGGCGATCGTCAGCCCCTGGATTTCGAAGGCGATCGAGACCGCGCAGAAGAAGGTCGAGGCGCGCAACTACGACATCCGAAAGCAGGTCGTCGAATATGACGACGTGATGAATGACCAGCGCAAGGTGATCTACGAGCAGCGGGCCGACATCATGGACGCCGAGACGGTCGGCGACGTCGTCGAGGACATGCGCGCCGAGACGGTCAATGCGCTGGTCGGCGAGACGATTCCGCCCAATTCCTATCCCGAGCAGTGGGACATTTCATTGCTCAAGCAACGCGTCGAGGCGGTGTTCGCGCTGGCACCGCCGTTCGAGGAGTGGGTGACCGAGGAATCGGTCGATCCGGAGATGTTTGTCGAGCGGCTGCAGAGCCTGGCCGATGTCCAGATCGCCGAGAAAGCGACCGAGATTTCCAAGGAAGACTGGATCCAGGTCGAGAAGAGCATCCTGCTGCAGTCGCTCGATCACCACTGGAAAGAGCATCTGGCGATGCTCGATGCGCTGCGCCAGGTGGTCCACCTGCGCGCCTACGCCCAGAAGAAACCGATCGACGAATATAAGCGCGAGGCGTTCGTGATGTTCGAGCGGATGCTGGCGGCGATCCGCGAGGACGTCACCGGCACGCTGGCGCGGGCGCGCTTCACCATCCATCCGGCCGAGTTGCCGCCGATGCCCGATTTCATCACCGAGCATATCGACCCGTTCAGCGGCGACGACGATACCGCCGACGTCGACGCCAGCACCGGCGCGATTCTGTCGCGGCTGCCGCCGCTGCTGGCCGGCGTCGGTGCGGGCGCGGGGGCGGGGGCGGCGACGCTCGACGATGTGGTGCCGCCGGCCAGCCGCAACGCGCCGTGCCCGTGCGGGTCTGGGCGCAAGTACAAGCATTGCCACGGCGCGGTCGCCTGATCGCCGGATGAAAAAAGGGCCGCGCTGGGGCGGCCCCTTCTGTTTGTGGAAAATACTTCAGGCGAGCTTGAGTCCCTCCCTGCGCATCATCGTCGTCAGCCGGGCATTCTGCTCGTCCGACAGCTGGCTGCGGAAGGTGGCGAACACTTCCTCTTCCTCCATCCGCATATGCTCCTGGATCATCGCGCGGAAATCCCTGAGCTTCGCCAGCCACTCGGGGCAGTCGTTTGGCAGCGCCTCGAGCTCGTAGAGGTAGGTTTTTACATAGCCGTGCTCGGAATTGAGCGCGTCGGCATCGTGGGTGAAATTGGCCTCGCGCAGCGCCGGGTAGATGACGCTTTCTTCCTGGTGAGCGTGGCGGGTGAGCGCATATTTGAGCTTGGCGAGCAAAGCCGTACGCGTCCCCGCCTGGCTGTCGGCCGTCGCCTCGATCTGGTCGAACAGGGCCAGGGTCGAGACATGCTCCGCCTTCAACGCCTCGTCCCAGTTGCCGGCGGGGGCGCCGAGGCTCTGAACGATCAGCTTGCGTCCGAAATTCGCTGCCAGCCCGACCGCCGCGCCGGCCAAAGCCGCCGCCGCGATCACGCCGGCCTGATTGGCATCCCAGCGGAACGCCGATCCGGAGGCCGCGGACGTGCTGTTCCCGCCAGTCGGGTTCCTGCTTTTCGATTGGCTCGCCATCTTTGCCTCCTCTGAAACGGCTGCCAGGGCAACCGACCGGAGGTGGGTCGGTTCCGCTTGCGCCGCGCAGGACGGCCGCGCCGTCCCGGTGTTGCGACGAATGGCATTCATCGGGGAATTTCAGAGGATTAGAGGAGTGGCTCCCCGGGACGGATTCGAACCATCGACCAACCGGTTAACAGCCGGTTGCTCTACCGCTGAGCTACCGGGGAGCAGCCTCGAGTTGAAGCGTCGGGCCTCATAGCAGTCCGCGCCGGGCTTTCAAGCACTTGCCCCGAACGGGAAGCCCCGGTCAGACGGCAAATTGCTCCATCGCGATGCGCTCGTCGAGCGCATGCTCGGGGTCGAACAGCAGGGTCAGCGCGCGGCTGCGATCGGTGAACAGCTCGACCGTCGCGACGTCGCGCACCTCGTGCTGGTCGGCCACCGCCGATACGGGCCGCTTGACCGCATCTAGGACTCGAAAGCCGATCTTCAAGTCGTCGGGAATCAACGCGCCGCGCCAACGCCGCGGCCTGAACGGGCTGATCGGGGTCAACGCCATCAGCCGCGAGTTCAAGGGCAGGATCGGGCCCTGGGCCGAGAGGTTGTAGGCGGTGGAGCCGGCCGGCGTCGCCACCAGCACGCCGTCGCAGGTGAGTTCGGGCAGCACGACCCGGCCGCTGACCATCACCTCGATCTTCGCGGTCTGGCGGGTTTCCCTCAACAGCGACACTTCGTTGATCGCCGGGAAGCGCACTTCCTCGCCGTTGACCCGGGTCGCGACCATGTCGAGCGGCGCGACCGCGAACGCCCTCGCGCCCTGCAGCCTTTCCTCGAGGCCGTCGATCCGCCATTCGTTCATCAGGAAACCGACCGTGCCGCGGTTCATGCCGAACACCGGCCGGACGCGGCCGCGATCGAGCATTTCGTGCAGGGTGGCGAGCAGGAAGCCGTCGCCGCCGAGCGCGACGATCAGGTCCGCGTCTTCGGCGTCGACGAAATCGTAGCGCTTGCGCAGCATCTTCTCGGCGGCGCACGCCGCTTCGGCCGCGGACGAAACCACCGCCATCTTGCCGGTTTTCGTTGTCGCATCCGCCATCTGCGGAATCGCTAGGCCGCAATTTGGCAGCCGGTCAATGTATCAGGACGGGAGTGTTCTGGACGCCTGATGGCGGCGGCCTCCAGGAAGGTCTAGGGATTGCGAAGTGGAGCCGCTGTTCATCCTTTCCTTCCGCCACCGTGCCGAGCTTTTCCGCCTCGCCGAGACCGCAGGCTGGCAGCCGGTCGCCGCCCAACGCACGGACGATGGCGCGCGTTTTGCCGCGTCCGCGGCGGCGGTCGCGGTGATCGATGCCCGCGGCGCGCTCGAGGATGGCAAGGAAGCGGTGCGGCGGATGGCGGAAACGGTCGAGGCCAATGCCGCCGCCCTGCTGGTGCTGCTGTCGCGCAACGACGCGCCGGCGCTGGAGACGATGTTCCAGCTCGGCGCCACCCATTTCCTCGTCAGCCCCTTTTCCGACCAGCAATGGCTGCAGGCGCTTAATTTCGCGCGTCGCCATGCCGAACGCGCGGGAAGCGGCGGGAGGCGCCGCCGTTCCGGGGAAGGGGAGACGCAGACTATCTCGCGCTCCAGCGGCACGGACCGCGATCCCCTGACCGGCCTGCCGGATGCCCGCGCCGCCCGCGACTGGCTCGATGCGCATCTTGACCGCCAGGGCGACGCCGGGCCGGTCGCGGCCCTCTCGCTCTCGGTCAGCCGCTACGATGCGATCAATGCCGCGTTCGGGCGCCCGGTCGGCAACAGAGTGCTCGAGGCGGCAGCGCGGCGGATCGAGCGTTTGGCCGAGCCGGATGGCGAGCAGGTGCTGGTGGCGCGCATGGCCGGGGCCGAATTCGCGGTGTTGCTGGCGCCGCCTGCCCGGCTCGAAGACGCCCAGCGCATGGGCGAGGAGCTGATCGAGGCAATCGGCCGGCCGTTCCTGTCCGGCGATCACGTCGTCACCCTCGCCAGCCGGGCCGGGGTCGCTTTGTCGCAGCCGGGCGACGACGCAGCGGCCTTGCTGCGCCGGGTCAGCGTCGCGCTCGCCGAGGCGAAGGCGCCGGCAAGCGCACCGTTGCGGGTGATCGCGCCCGGCGCGGAAAGCGCGACGTCGCGCGGCGAAAGGCTCGAAGTAGACCTGCGGCGGGCGCTCGACCGCGGCGAGATCGAGATACGCTTCCAGCCCCAGGTGGCGGTGGAATCCGGCGAGATCGTCGGGGTCGAGGCGCTCGCCCGCTGGAATCATCCATCCTATGGCGAGCTGGAAGCCTCGACCCTGTTCGATGTGGCCGGCCGCTCCGATTATCTCGCCCAGCTTTCCGACCACGTGCAGCGGCGTGCTATCGCGCTGGCGGCTTCGTGGCCGGCCGCGCTCTCCCGCCTCAGGCTGTCGGTCAACATCACCGCCGCCGACCTGCTGCGGCCCGGCTTCGACGCGCAGTTCCTGGCGATGGTCGCGGCCAGCGGTTTCCCGGCCGGGCGGCTGACGGTCGAGGTGACCGAAAGCGGGCTGATCGAGGACCTGGCCGGCGCCTCCGAGACGCTCGGCCGGCTGCGCGCCGGCGCCCTCAAGATCGCGATCGACGATTTCGGCACCGGCTATTCCAGCCTCGCTTATCTGAAAGCGCTGCCGATCGATTATCTCAAGCTCGACCGGCGGCTCTCCCACGATCTTGCCGGTTCGACCCGCGACCGCATCGTCGTGCGCAGCGTCATCGACATGGCCCGCTCGCTTGGGCTCGGGGTGATCGCCGAGGGCGTCGAGACCGAGCAGCAGCTCGCCCTGCTCGCCGAGCAGGGCTGCACCCTTTACCAGGGCTTTCTGTGCGCACCGCCGCTCGATCCCGAGACGTTCGTGGCGCGCGTCACCGGGCAGCAAGCGCCCGCGTCAGCTGAGAATCTTCGCCAATCCGCGTGACAGTTGCAGCGCGCCGTTGAGGCGCGAGGCGACGTCGCCCCAGGCGCGGCTGATCACCAGCCTGCTGTCCGGCCGCAGCCGTGCCGTGCCCTTCAGCCGTTCGACATAGGCGATCAGCCCGGCAAGGTCCGGGAAGCTGTCATTGTGGAAATGGACCAGCGCCCCCTTTGGGCCGATGTCGAGCCGGGCGACCTGCGCGGCCCGGCAGTTGAACTTGATCTCGATCACCTTGAGCAGGTTCTCGGTCTCGTCCGGCAACGGACCGAAGCGATCGATCAGCTCGGCCGCGAATGCCTCGATCTCCTCGCTGCGCTCGACCTCGTTGACCCGGCGATAGAGGCCCATGCGCAGGTCGAGATCGGGTACGTAGCTCTCTGGAATAAGGATCGGCGCATCGACGGTGATCTGCGGCGAGAATTTGTCTCGCGGAGGCTCCAGGCCGCCCGCCTTGGACTCGAGGATCGCCTCCTCGAGCATCGACTGGTAGAGCTCGAATCCGACCTCCTTGATGTGGCCCGATTGCTCGTCGCCGAGCAGGTTGCCGGCGCCGCGAATATCGAGATCGTGGGTGGCGAGTTCGAAACCGGCGCCAAGATTCTCGAGGCTGGCGAGCAACTGCAGCCGCTTGGTTGCGGTGTCGGTGATCAACCGGTGCTCCGGCGTGGTGAAATAGGCGTAGGCGCGCAGCTTGGCCCGGCCGACCCGCCCGCGCAGCTGGTAGAGCTGGGCGAGGCCGAGGCGATCGGCGCGATGGACGATCAGAGTGTTGGCGGTGGGGATGTCGAGCCCGCTCTCGACGATCGTGGTCGACAGCAAGACCTCGTAGCGGCGATCGTAGAAGGCGCTCATCCGCCCCTCGACCTCGCTGGCCGCCATCTGGCCGTGGGCGACGACATAGCGCACCTCGGGCACGTCCTTGCGCAAATATTCCTCGATGTCGGGCAGGTCGGCGATGCGCGGCACGACGAAAAAGCTCTGGCCACCGCGATAATGTTCGCGCAGCAAGGCTTCGCGCACCACCACCGGGTCCCACGGCATGACGTAGGTGCGTACCGCCAGCCGGTCGACCGGCGGCGTCTGGATGACGCTGAGATCGCGCAGGCCGGACATCGCCATCTGCAGCGTGCGCGGAATCGGGGTGGCGGTGAGCGTGAGCACGTGCACGTCGCTGCGCATCGCCTTCAACCGCTCCTTGTGGACGACACCGAACCTCTGCTCCTCGTCGACGACCACCAGCCCCAGCCGCTTGAACTCGATCCCCTTGGCGAGCAGCGCATGGGTGCCGATCACGATGTCGACCCGCCCGGACTTGAGGCCTTCCCTGGTTTCCCTGGCTTCCCGCGCCGGAACCAGCCGCGACAGCCGGCCGATCTCGACCGGGAAGCCCTGGAAGCGCTCCTGGAAATTCTGGAAATGCTGGCGCGCGAGCAGGGTAGTCGGGGCGACCAGCGCCACTTGCAGACCCGACAGAGCGGCGATGAATGCGGCGCGCAGTGCCACCTCGGTCTTGCCGAAGCCGACGTCGCCGCACACCAGCCGGTCCATCGGCCGGCCGCGCGCCAGATCGGCAACCACCTCGTCGATCGCCTTGTCCTGGTCCTCGGTCTCCTCGAACGGGAAGCGGTCGGCGAACGCGTCGTAGCCAAGCTCGGGCTGGGCAATCGGCCCCGGCTGCAGCGCCCGCTCGGCGGCGGTGCGGATCAGCTCGCCGGCAATCTCGCGGATCCGCTCCTTGGTCCGCGCCTTGCGCCGCTGCCAGGCCTCACCGCCCAGCCTGTCGAGCGTCACGCCCTCCGACTCGCTGCCGTAGCGCGAGAGGATGTCGATATTCTCGACCGGGACGTAGAGCTTGTCGCCGCCGGCATATTCGAGCGCGACGCAATCGTGCGGTGCCCGCTGCACCGGGATCTGGGTCAGCCCCTCGTAGCGGCCGATGCCGTGATCGGCGTGCACCACCAGGTCGCCGGGCGACAGCGTCGCCAGCTCGTGGAGGAAAGCCTCGGCACTCTTGCGCCGCGGCCGCCGCCGCACCAGCCGGTCGCCGAGCATGTCCTGCTCGGTGAGCAAGGCGATGTCGGCACTGGTGAAGCCGTGGTCGAGCTCGAGCACGGTCAGCGCCGCCTGGCCTTTCGCCGCCGCGCCCAGCGCCGGCTGCCAGCCATCGGCGAGCGCCATCGCCGCGAGGCCGTGCTCGGCCAGCAGCCCCTTCAGCCGCTCGCGCGCGCCAAGGCTATAGCTTGCGAGCACCAGCTTGCGCCCCTCTTGCGCCAGCACTCCGACATGGCCGACCACCGCCAGATAGACATTGTCGCCGCGGGCGCGCTCGGGCGCGAAATCGCGGGCGGGGACGACGCCGAAATCGATCACCCGCTCGGCTTCCGGCTCGTGGAACGGCGACAAGAGGTGCAGCGGCCTTGCATCGATCGCCTGCTGCCACTCCTCGCGCGAGAGATAGAGTGATTCGGGTGACAAGGGCCGGTAGCTGCCGGGCTTGCTTCCCATCGCCTCGCGGCGATTGGCGTAATAATCCTCGATCGCCTCGAAGCGGGCGTCGGCGGCGGCGCCGGCGGCGGCGTCGCGGACGATGACGTCGGCGTCGCCGAGATGGTCGAACAGGGTGACCAGCTCCTCCTCGAACAAGGGCAGCCAATGGTCGAGCCCGGCCAGCCGCCGGCCCTCGCTCACCGCCTGGTAGAGGGGATCGCCGGTCGCGGTCGCGCCGAACAATTCGCGATAGCCGGCACGGAACCTCCTGATGCTGTCTTCGTCGAGCAAGGCTTCGGCAGCCGGCAGGAGGGTAAAACCGGCGATGCGGCCGGTGCTGCGCTGGGTCGCCGGATCGAACGCGCGCACGCTCTCGATCTCGTCGCCGAAGAAATCGAGCCGTAGCGCCGTTTCACCGGCCGGGAACAGGTCGAGAATGCCGCCGCGCACCGCATATTCGCCGGCATCGGCGACGGTGTCGGCACGCGAATAGCCCTGGGCGTGGAGCAGGCCGGCCAGCCGCTCGAGATCGATCCGCTCGCCCGCCTGCAAGGGCGCGACGAGCTGGCGAACGCGAAAGGGCGTGAGCGTGCGCTGCAGCAGCGCATTGACGGTGGTGACCAGGAGCTGCGGTCGTTTCGCCTTGCGCTGCAGCGCGTGCAGCGCCGCCAGCCGCTCCGAAGTCGATCGCAGCGATGGCGAGGCACGGTCGTAGGGCAGGCAGTCCCAGGCCGGAAAGACGATCGGCTCGATGTCGCCGGCAAAGAAGGTCGCGGCGGCGGCCAACCCTCGCATTGCCGCTTCATCCGGCGCGACGATCACTGCCCGGCCGCCGCGGCGAGCGGCGGCGCGCGCCAGGTCGGCGGACAGCCACGGGACGAACCCCGCCGGCGCACCGGCAAGCACCAACGGAGTTTTTGCGTTCAGGAGTTTCTCGATTTTATCCAAAGGCTTTCGAGACGTCCTTAAAGGTCTGCAGGGAGTTCATCGCCGGCCCGGCCAGCGGTTGCGGCGGGCTTGCGCTGCCTGTCGCCCAGGCGAGGATGTCGACATCCTGCTCGTTGAGCAAGGCCTCGAACCAGGCGATTTCAGCTTCGCCCCAATGCCGATGTTCCCGGTCGAAAAAGGTCCCGAGCAACAGGTCGGCCTCGCGAATGCCGCGATGGCAGGCGCGATAGCGAAGGCGTTTGAGGCGCGAGGCGCGATCCATTTTCCAATCGCAGATCAGGCTGGTCTTTGCCGGGACCGGGCGGCGGACTACGAGTGCGCGCGATAGACATGCGCCCGGACATTCTCAATCCGCTGTTCGCCGAGGTCGAGGTGCTGAAGGGCGTGGGCCCCCAGCTCGCCAAGCCGCTGCACCGGCTTGGCGTGACCCGTGTCGTCGACCTCCTGTTTCACCTGCCTTCGGGCTGGATTGACCGGCAGTCGGTCGAGCGGCTCGATCCGGTGCTGGAGAATAGGGTAATCACCCTTGAGGTGGCGGTGCGCGAGCATCGCCAGGGCGGCGCGCGTAGTCCGTTCCGCGTCGCGGTCGACGATGCCGCCGGCCAGCCGTTGACCCTGGTCTATTTCAACAATCCCGGCTGGGCGAAGTCGCAGTTGCCCCTGGGCGAGCGGCGGATCGTGTCGGGACGGCTCGATCGCTACGGCCGCGACTGGCAGATCGTCCACCCGGACCATGTCGTAAAGCCCGGCGAAGCGGACCAGATACCGCGGCTCGAGCCAGTTTATCCCTTGTCCGAGGGCCTCGCCAACAAGCGCCTGGCCGATTTCGCTGCCCAGGCGCTGGCGCGTCGCCCCTCGCTGGGCGAGTGGATCGAGCCGAGCCTGAAGGCGCAGCGGCACTGGCCGGGCTGGTCCGACGCGCTCGAAACGGCCCATCGCCAGCCTGATGCCGGCGTCGCGCGCGACCGGCTCGCCTATGACGAGATATTCGCCAACCAGCTTGCCTTGATGCTGGTGCGGGCCTCGGCGCGCCGCCGGACTGGGCTGGCGCTCGCCGGCGATGGCGGCCTCCGCGACGCCTTGATCCTGCCGTACCGGCTGACCGGGACCCAGCAGCGCGCGATCGGCGAGATCGAGGGCGATCTCGTCCAGCAGGTGCCGATGACCCGTTTGCTCCAGGGCGACGTCGGCTCGGGCAAGACTTTGGTGGCGCTGCTGGCGATGCTGGTCGCGATCGAGGCAGGCGCGCAGGCGGCCTTGCTCGCCCCGACCGAGATCCTCGCGCGCCAGCATTACGACAATCTCTCGCGGCTGCTCGCCGGCCTGCCGGTCAACACCGCTATTCTCACCGGGCGCGAGAAGGGGCGGGCGCGAGAATCCTGCCTGATGGGGCTGGCCGACGGCTCGATCCACCTCCTCGTCGGCACCCACGCGATCTTCCAGCAGGCGGTGAACTATCGCCGGCTCGGCCTGGCGGTGGTCGACGAGCAGCATCGCTTCGGCGTTGCCCAGCGGATGATGCTGGCCAGCAAGGCGGAGCGGCCACCGCATTTGCTGGTGATGACCGCGACGCCGATCCCACGGACGTTGACCCTCACCCATTATGGCGAGATGGACGTCAGCCGTCTCGACGAGATGCCGCCCGGGCGCCAGCCGGTCGAAACCCGGGTGGTCAGCGACGAACGGCTGGGCGAAGTGGTCGCCGCCCTGGGCCGGCATATCGAGGCCGGACGGCAGGCCTATTGGGTTTGCCCACTGGTCGAGGAGAGCGAGACCGGCGATCTCGCCGCCGCCGAGGAGCGCGCCCGTCAGCTCCAGGCGCGCTACGGCGAACGGATCGGGCTGGTCCATGGCCGCATGAAGGGGCCCGAAAAGGACGCGATGATGGACGCGTTCCAGCGCGGCCACCTCTCGGTGCTGGTCGCGACGACGGTGATCGAGGTTGGGGTCGACGTGCCCAATGCCTCGCTGATGATCGTCGAGCATGCCGAGCGCTTCGGCCTCGCCCAGCTCCATCAGCTGCGCGGCCGGGTGGGGAGGGGAAGCGAGCACAGCGTCTGTCTGCTGTTGCGGGGCGAGACGTTGGGCGAAACTGCGCGCGCCCGCCTGACGCTGATGCGCGAGACCAATGATGGCTTCCGCATCGCCGAGGAGGATCTGCGGCTGCGCGGCGCCGGCGAGCTCCTGGGCACCCGCCAGTCCGGCGAAGCGCGCTTCCGCCTCGCCACGCCCGAACAGATCGAGGCGCTGGCGCCGGCAGCGAGCGACGATGCGCGGTTGCTGGTCGACCGCGACGGCGGCTTGGCAAGCGAACGCGGGCAGGCGGCGCGGTTGCTGTTGTACCTGTTCGAGCGCGACGCCGCGATCGGCCTGCTGCGATCGGGCTGAGCAAGCCGGCTAGGGAACGAGCAGGCCGTGCTTCTTGCGCCCGGCCGACACCCGCACCGGCAACGATATTTTAATCATGAAATCTTCGTCCGCGCGTTCGCCGTCGACGCGGGCGCCGCCCTGCGCGATCAGCCGCCGCGCCTCTTTTTTCGACCCGACCAGCGCCAGGCCGGCGAGCGCGTCGATCAGGCTGATTTCGCCCGCTACCTGCAGCGTCGGCAGCGCCTCGCCGGCTCCGCCTTCCTCGAATGTCGCCTGCGCGGTTTCGGCCGCGGCCATCGCCGCGTCGCGGCCGTGCAGCATCGCGGTCGCCTCGTCGGCGAGGATTTTTTTGGCGGTGTTGAGCTCGGCACCTTGCAGGCCCGCGAGCCGGGCGATCTCGTCGAGCGGCAGGTCGGTGAAAAGTCGCAAGAACCGCCCGACGTCGCCGTCCTGCGTGTTCCGCCAGAATTGCCAGTAATGATAGGGGCTGAGCGACGCGGCCCTGAGCCACACTGCGCCTTGCTCGGTCTTGCCCATCTTGCCGCCGTCGGCGGTGGTGATCAGCGGCGTCGTCACGCCGTAGAGCTGGATGCCGTCGACCCGGCGGGTCAATTCGATGCCGTTGACGATATTGCCCCATTGGTCCGAGCCGCCGAGCTGCAGCCGGCAATCCAGCCGCCGCGACAGTTCGAGAAAGTCGTAGGCCTGCAGGATCATGGAGTTGAACTCGAGGAAGGTGAGCGGCTGCTCGCGTTCCAGGCGGATGCGGACGCTGTCGAAGGTCAGCATGCGGTTAATGGTGAAATGCGGCCCGACGTCGCGCAGGAAGCCGATATAATCCATGCCGCTCAGCCATTCGTCATTGTCGACCATCACCGCGTCGGCCGGGCCTTCGCCGAAGGCGAGGAATCGCTCGAAGGTGCCGCGGATCGAGGCGATGTTGGCCGCGATCGTCTCGGGCGGCAGCAGCCGTCGGCTCTCGTCCTTGCCGGAGGGATCGCCGATCTTGGTGGTGCCGCCGCCCATCACCACGATCGGCTTGTGGCCGGTCTGCTGCAGCCGGCGCAACATCATGATCTGCACCAGGCTGCCGACGTGGAGCGAGGGGGCGGTGGCGTCGAAGCCGATATAGCCGGGGACGATCTGCTTTGAGGCGAGGCCGTCCAGCCCCTCGGCGTCGGTAAGCTGGTGGATGTAGCCGCGCTCGTCGAGCAGCCGCAGCAGGTCGGACGTGTACCGGCTCATCGCCGGGCGGTTAGCACGCGTCGGAGCCGAGACAAACTCGGGCGATTCGGATCAGCGCCGCTCCTCAACCGTCGCCGCGCGCGCCGATTCGGCTTCGTGCTGACCGAATCCGCGGGCCGTATCGTCGGGCGGCCGCTGCCGGATCCAGCGGCTCGCGATCAGCTTGGTACCGGCGGTGACCGGGCGGCCGCAATGACGGGTGCGCAGGTCCGGCTCGCCGTCATCGCGGGCGTTGGCAAACACCAGCATGTCGCCCGCATTTCCTTTCACGGTCAGGCCCAGTTCGAGGAACTCGGTCTCGCCGCCTTCATAGCCCTGGTTGAGATAGACGAGCGCGGTCAGGATGCGCTGGTTGGCCATGCCGGAAATGGCGTCGACATGGGCGTGATATTGCTGGCCCGGGGCGTAGCGCAGCAACTGCAGCGTCTCGCCCTGGGCGACGTCGGTTGCGGTGGCGGCGGCGATGCGGCGGTTGATCGCGTGGACGAACGGCCACTCGGTGACGACCTGGAAACCGGCGGCGTCGGAGTCGCGGATCGGATCGCGGACGAACTTTCCCTGGCCCTCGTGGAAGATCAGGGCAGGGCGGAAGCGGGGCTCGGCGAGTTGGCTCAGAAAATCGCATTCCTCCGGCGTTAAAAGATTACGAAACATCAGGATACGAGGCGAATCTAGCAAGGTTTCGTAACTTGATTCGACGATAGGCTGGCCAGGTTAGTCGAGAGTCATCGCGCCGATCAGCCTTCCCTGCTGTGCCGCGATCGGGTCGCGCTCGGCCCAGTCGCGGAGGATTTCCAGCGCCCCCGGCCAGTCGCGTTCGCCACCGATGCCGGCGGCGAGGAAACCGGCATGGACGCGGCCGGCGTCGCGATAGCCGGCGGCGGCCGCGCGGACGAAATCGGCGCGTGCCTTGGCGAGGTCGCGCCCGAGCAGCCGGCCATCGACCTGCCACAGGCCGCGCGCGAACAGGGCCTCGCCATTGCCGGCCTCGGCGGCGCGGTCGAGCAGAGCTACGGCTTCCTCGCGGCGGCCCTGGCCGGCCAGCGCCACCGCTTGCTTCGCGGGTGTAGGATCGGACATTCCAGCCTGGCTCCGCCGTCAGGTCTTGCGGCTCAGCGTCCGCATCGCCGCGTCGAGCCCTTCCAGCGTCATCGGGTACATCCGCTCGTGCATCAGCTGGCGGATCATCTGGGTCGAGGCGCTATAGCCCCAATATTGTTCGGGCACCGGGTTGAGCCACACCGCCGCCGGATAGGTATTGGTCAGCCGTTGCAGCCACAGCGCCCCGGCTTCCTCGTTGAAATGCTCGACCGAGCCGCCGGCATGGCTGATCTCGTAGGGGCTCATCGACGCGTCGCCGACGAACACCAATTTGTAGTCATGGCCGTACTTGTGGAGCACGTCCCAGGTCGGCGTGCGCTCTTCGAAGCGGCGGCGATTGTCCTTCCACAGCGCCTCGTAGGGGCAATTGTGGAAATAGAAGAATTCGAGATTCTTGAACTCGCTGGTCGCCGCCGAGAACAGCTCTTCGCAGAGCGACACGTGCGGATCCATCGAGCCGCCGACGTCGAGGAACAGCAGCAGCTTCACCGCATTGTGCCGCTCTGGGCGCATGGCGATGTCGAGCCAGCCCTTGCGGGCGGTGCCGTCGATGGTGCGATCGAGGTCGAGCTCCTCGGCCGCCCCTTCGCGGGCGAAGCGGCGCAGCCGCCGCAGCGCGATCTTGATGTTGCGGGTGCCGAGCTCGACCTTGCTGTCGAGATTGCGGAACTCGCGCTTATCCCACACCTTGATTGCGCTGCGATTTCGCGATCCGTCCTGGCCGATCCGGACCCCTTCCGGATTGTAGCCATAGGCGCCGAACGGGGAAGTGCCGGCGGTGCCGATCCACTTGCTGCCGCCCTGGTGGCGGCCTTTCTGTTCCTCGAGCCGCTGCTTCAGCGCCGCCATGATCTCTTCCCAGCTGCCGAGCGATTGGATTTCGGCCATCTGCTCGGGTGTCAGGTAAAGCTCGGCGATCTTGCGCAGCCATTCCTCGGGCAGCGGCCGTGCCTCGCTGCCCCAGTCCGCCTCGATCCCTCTGAAGACCTTGCCGAACACCTGGTCGAAGCGGTCGAACAGGCCCTCGTCCTTCACGAAGGTGGCCCGCGCCAGGTAATAGAATTCCTCCGGCGAGGCGGCGATGACGTCAGCATCGAGCGCCTCGAGCAAGGCGAGATGCTCCTTCAGCGAAGCGGGAATACCGGCCGCGCGCAGCTCGTCGACGAAGGAAAAGAACATCGTGCGATGTTACAGGCGCCCGTCCGCCGGGGCCAGCGGCGTACGATGGTTAACGGCCTGTCAACCAAAGCCGCTTAGCCACTCTCGGAGCAACAGGGGTGGAGCGGGCGAGTGGCAAGTTCGGCGGTCGAGCGGACGGACGGCGCGGCGATCAACCAGGTGGCGCGCAATTGCGGCCTCCTGGCTATCGAGTGCAGCGACGTCGCCGGCTACGTCGCCGGCGTCAACGAGCGCATAACCGCCAATCTGAAGATGCTCGATTCGCTCGAGGACGTGACGACTCGCCTGCGCGCCGACCAGGCCCGGGTCTCCGATTCCACCGACGAAGCGCGGGTGCTCGCCGATCAGGCGCGGGCCAAGCTCGACCAGGGCCGCGTGGCGATCGAGGACACGATCAACATCTTCTCCGGCCTCACCGACCTGGTCGTTCAGCTGGGCGAACGCATGGCCGGGTTCGCCGAGGCGATGACACGAGTGCGCAGCGTCTCGGCCAGCATCGAGACAATCGCCTACAAGACCAACATGCTCGCCTTGAACGCGACGATCGTGGCGGCGCGGGCGGGGGAGGCAGGCCGGTCGTTCGCGGTGGTCGCGGCCGAGGTCAAGAAGCTGGCACACGATACCCGCGCGGCGACCGGCGAGATCGCCGGCACCATCGCTGCGCTCACCCGCGAGGCCGAGGCGGTCGCCTCCGAGATCAAGGTCGGTGTCGACAAGAGCCGGGTCGCCCAGTCGAGCTTCTCGCGGATCAACGAGACGGTACGCGACGTTGCCGACATCGTTGCGCTGGTCGACCGGCAGACCGACGGCATCGCCCAGGCGACCGACCTCATTGAACAGAGCGTCGACAGCGTGAAGAGCGGCCTTTCCGCCTTCGCCGCCGATGCCCGCGCCAATGGCGGCCAGCTCCACGAGACACGCGAGCGGCTGGGCAGGCTGGAACTGATCTCGAACGAGATGCTCGACCGGCTGGCGAACAGCGGCGTGCCGATCGATGACACGCCGTTCATCGAATTCGCCAAGTCCGCAACGCGGGAGATCGGGGACGTGATCGAGCTGGGCATCGCCAAGGGGGAGGTCGACACCGAGGCGGTGTTCGACATCGATTATGTCGAGATGCCGGGCACCAACCCGACCCAATGGCAAACCCGTTTCTGCGATTTTGCCGACCGCAACATCCGGCCGATTCTCGACCGGGTGATGCGCGAGGAGCCGCGGCTGATCGCCTGCGCCATCACCGACATCAACGGCTGGCTGCCGACTCACCTCAGCGAGCGCTCGCAACCGCAGCGGCCCGACGATCCGGAATGGAATGCCGAGCATTGCCGCAACCGCCGCAATTTCATCGACGACGCCACCCGCCGGGCGATCGCCAGCGACAAGGAAGCGATGCTCGCCACCTACGGCATGGACCTGGGGCAGGGCCGCTATCTGCCGGTGAAGAACGTGTTCGTGCCGCTGCGCATCAACGGCCGCCGCTGGGGCAATGTCGAGCTCGCCTACCGCGACGAGAGTATTGGCTGAAGCCCAGGGTGAGGGTGATCTAGCTCCCCTGCCGGCGACTGATGAAGGCAAGCCGTTCGAACAGCATCACGTCCTGCTCGTTCTTAAGTAGCGCACCGTGCAGCGGCGGGATCGCCTTGGCCGGATCGCGCGACTGCAGCACTTCCAGGGGCAGGTCCTCGTGTAGCAGCAGCTTCAGCCAGTCGATCAGCTCGCTCGTCGAAGGCTTCTTCTTCAGACCCGGCACCTCGCGCACCTGGTAGAAGATATCGAGTGCCTTCTGCACCAGTTGTGACTGGATAGACGGGAAATGGACGTCGATGATCGCCTGCATCGTCTCGCGGTCGGGAAACTTGATGTAGTGGAAGAAGCAGCGGCGCAGGAAGGCGTCGGGCAGTTCCTTCTCGTTATTCGAGGTGATGACGACGATCGGCCGCTCGCGCGCCACGACCGTCTCTTTCGTCTCGTAGACGTGGAACTCCATGCGATCGAGTTCGAGCAGCAGGTCGTTCGGAAACTCGATGTCGGCCTTGTCGATCTCGTCGATCAGCAGCACTGGCAGCTCGGTGCTGGTAAAGGCATCCCACAGCCTCCCGCGTTTGATATAGTTGGCAATGTCGTGGACGCGCGGGTCGCCGAGCTGGCCGTCACGCAACCGCGCCACCGCGTCATATTCGTAGAGGCCCTGCTGCGCCTTGGTGGTCGACTTGATGTGCCATTCGATCAAGGGGGCGCCGATCGCCTGCGCGATCTCTAGCGCGAGCACGGTCTTGCCGGTGCCGGGCTCGCCTTTGACCAACAGCGGCCGCCGCAGGGTGACGGCGGCATTGACCGCGACCTTCAAATCCTCGGTCGCGACATAATTGGGGGTGCCGTCGAAACGCATGGGCGCGGCTTAAGGGGAGGGCGCCGCCGCCGCAAGCGAGTGTCCCGCGCATTGCGGGACATGAATCAATAGTCGAGCCGGGCCTGGTGGCGGGCGTCGAGCAGGTCCCACAGGCTTCGGTGCTGCAGCGCCAGCTGTTGGGCACCGAACAGCATCGCCCGCTCCGTCGCCAGCGAGGCGCCGGCAGCATCGGCCACTTCGCTGAGGCCTGCCTCGTCGCCGAGCGCGCATTCCGGGATGACCAGGCCGAGCCGGGCAGCGGCGGTCTCGAGCAGGGCGCGAACGGTGATCCAGTCCGCCGCATGCGCCAGCGCCGCGCCCAGGGCGCAGCCGTGGCGCTCGGACTGCGCGAGGACGGCCAGCGCCGTGCGCTGCGCCAGCAAGGCCGCCTGGCTGCCCGAGCCCGGCGTGCTTGGTGCGGGGCCGGCCGCGACCGCCAGGCGCGCGAGGAATTGGCGTTCCCCGCTCATCGCCTCGGCGGCGGCGCCGAGCCAGGATCGCGCAACCTTGTCGTGGCTGCGTCCGGCGGCCTGATCGATCACGCCGGGATAGCGTCCGTGCAGCGCAGAGAAGAAATGGAGGGCGTCGGCGAGGTTGCGGTTATGCTCGGCGCCGGCGGTCAAGGACCCGCCAACGAAATAGGGATGGCTGGCGGTGCCATGATCCCGGACGGTTGCGAAAACCAGTTCGCCCGTCGTCGCGGAGCGTGTCGTCACCACTGGTACTGAGGCCATCCCCAAAGCTCCCGCGCCGCTTTCCGGCGTTACACAGGGGGTGGTCCTAGCGCGCTTGTCGTAAAAAGGAGGTTTACGAGGCAACCGCGCGGGGCCTTTAATGCTGGCGAAGAGCCTCGCGTACGATCGCGGCCTTCGCTACTGATCGAGGAAACTGCGCATCTTCCTGGAGCGGCTCGGATGCTTGAGCTTCCTCAGCGCCTTGGCCTCGATCTGCCGGATGCGCTCGCGGGTGACGCTGAACTGTTGGCCGACTTCCTCGAGCGTGTGATCGGTGTTCATGCCGATGCCGAAGCGCATTCGGAGCACGCGCTCCTCGCGCGGGGTCAGGCTGGCGAGCACCCGCGTCACTGTTTCCTTGAGATTGGACTGGATCGCCGCGTCGACCGGGATCACCGCGTTCTTGTCCTCGATGAAATCGCCGAGATGGCTGTCCTCCTCGTCGCCGATCGGCGTCTCAAGGCTGATCGGCT
>JBQTJR010000100.1:0-3674 GCA_052386895.1 Sphingosinicella sp. | reverse complement strand
CGTCAAACTCGCTGGCGGCGGTCAACGGCATCGCCCGCGATTGCATCGAGCGGCAGGTGCTGGGCCCGGACGTCGAGATAAACCTTGTCACGATCGACGAGACCAACACTCATGTCGTGCCGAAGCGGATCGCGCGCGAAATCGAGCGGCGCGGCGCGAAGGCGTTGATCGGCCTGATCGGGGTGCAATCGAACCAGTTCGACCGCGCGCTCGACATGGCGCGCGAGTTTCGCGCCGCCGGGCTGCCGGTGATGATCGGCGGCTTCCACGTCTCTGGCTGCATCGCCATGCTCAAGGAGACGCCAGGGGAAATCCAGCAGGCGCTCGACATCGGTTGCTCGCTGTTCGCCGGCGAGTGCGAGGAAGGCCGGCTCGACGAAGTGCTGCGCGACGCCTGGAACGGCGAATTGAAGCCGGTCTACGATTATCTAAAGAACCTGCCGGGCCTGGAAGGCGCGCCGCTGCCGGCGCTGCCGCTCGACGCACTGAAGCGCAATTCGCAGAGCTGGTCGAGCTTCGATCTGGGACGCGGCTGTCCGTTCCAGTGCAGCTTCTGCACGATCATCAACGTGCAGGGGCGCAAGAGCCGGTTCCGCACGCCCGACGATCTCGAGGCGATCATCCGCGAAAGCCACGCTTTGGGGGTGAAGGCATTCTTCATCACCGACGACAATCTCGCCCGCAACCGCCGCTGGGAGGAGTTTTTCGACCGGTTGATCGAGCTGCGGGAAAAAGAGGGGATCAAGGCGAATCTGACCATCCAGGTCGACGCGCTATGTCACAAGATCCCGAACTTCATCGACAAGGCGATGCGCGCCGGCGCGATGCGCGTGTTCATCGGGCTCGAGAACATCAACCCCGACAATCTGATCGCGGCAAAGAAGAACCAGAACAAGATCACCGATTATCGGGCGATGCTGCAGGCCTGGCGCGACAAGGGCGCCTTCACCTTCGCCGGCTACATCCTCGGCTTCCCCGGCGACACCCGCGAATCGATCCGCCGTGACATCGAGATCATCAAGCGCGAACTGCCGGTCGACGTTATCCAGATCGCTTTCCTGACTCCGCTGCCGGGATCGGAGGATCACAAGAAATTGCTCGAAGCGGGCGTGTGGATGGATCCGGACCTCAACAAGTACAATCTTCACCACCGCGTCTCGCATCATCCGAACATGTCGGATGCGGATTGGGAAGGCGCCTATCTCGATGCCTGGCGGCTGTGGTTCACCGACGAGCATATGGAGACGGTCGCCCGCCGCCACGCCGTGCGGCCGGGCGGCCGGCCGGCGAAGGCCGTGCAGTACATGAACGAATTCAAGATGTTGTGGGAGATTGAGGGGCTCCACGCGATGGAGGGCGGGGTGCTACGGCGCAAGCGCCGCGCCTCGCGCCGGCCGATTTTCCGGCGCGAGTTGCCGGTGCTGTTCGAGCTCAAATACGCGCTTGAGACGGCGCGCAAGGCCTGGCGTTACTGGCGGATGTTCGCGCGCGCGGCCAGGATCGTGAAGAAGGTCGAGAGCGATCCGAACCGTTTTGCCTATACCGACCTCGCCATCACTCCGGTCAGCGAGGACGAGGTCGAGACGCTCGAGCTGATCCACGCCACCGCCGGCGGCGAGGCCTTCCTCGAGAAGAAGAAGAAGCAGGACGCGATCCTCGAGGCGGTGCACGCGGCGCACCAAGCCGCCTGAGACCCGGCAGGTGACGCCTGCGGTGAGTTGACCCTAGCCTCCAGATAAACTAAGTCCAGTGCACTAGGTCCGATGAAGACGGTCAACATCCATCACGCGAAAACGCATCTCTCCGGCCTGCTCGCCCGCGTCGCTTTGGGTGAATCGTTCGTCATCGCCAAGGCCGGCAAGCCGGTCGCCAAGGTCGTTCCGATCCAGGCGGCCAGGAAACCCAAGGCCCAGCGCATGGGCGGGCTGGAAGGCCGGTTTCTGGTTCCCGACGATTTCAACACCATGGGTCAAAAAGAAATCGAAGAGATGTTCTACGGGCGCGCGTGAAGCTGCTGCTCGACACTCAGTTGCTGCTGTGGGCGAAAAGCGACCCTTCCAGGGTTTCTCCCAGGGCTCGAAAACTCATTGAAGATACGGATAATTTGTTGTTCTTCAGTGTCGTCAGCCTGTGGGAAATCGTCATCAAGAATGACCTCGGGCGGCCGGATTTCCGCGTCGATGCGCCGCTGCTGCGCCGTAAATTGTTGCGCGATGGCTATCGGGAGCTGGTCGTCACCAGCCATCACGCGTTCGCTCTTGCAGGCCTGCCGCCGTTGCACAGGGACCCGTTCGACCGTCTGCTGGTCGCCCAGGCGGCCTCCGAAGGCTTCGTCCTGGTCACCGAAGATGCGGCGGTAGCGAGATACAGGGGGCCGGTCCGCAAGGTATGATGGCCCCGCCGCCTGACCGTGGCCGCCCACGTTTGGTCCTGATTCCCGGAACAAAGCGCCGGTGCCGCAATTGGTGGGGCAACGGATTGCCTCGCGACGGTCCCCGCCCGGCAATCCGCCATTGTGGAGAAAAGACCATGAAATCCATGCCCTTGCTTCTGGCCGCCGGCAGCGCCTTGGCGCTGGCGGGCTGCGCCACCTTGACCGAGGAAGTCACCGAGACGGTCGGCGCCAATTTCCACGCCAACCTGCTGGGCTCGAGCGAAGTGCCGCCGGCCGACCCGGACGGCACCGGCACGGCGCACGTCTCGATCAACGACGCCACCAACCAGATCTGCGTCGATCTCGAAGTGCGCAACATCAGCGGCGTCACCGCCGCCCACATCCACCAGGGCGCGGCCGGGGTGAACGGGCCGCCGGTGATGACGATCGACCCGCCCGACGATGACGACAGCGACGATTGCGACACCACCACCGACGCCTTGGTTGACCGCATCCGCAACAACCCGATCGGCTTTTACGTCAACGTCCACACCATCGATTATCCGAACGGCGCGATCCGCGGCCAGCTGGTCAGCATGCACCGCTAGGTGCGAAAGGGAGTGAAAGCGATGAAACGCATGATCCTGCTGGCGAGCGCCACGGCGCTCGGCTTGGCCGCCTGCACGGTCAACACCGGCAATGACCAGGCCGCGGCCGGCAACGAGTCGGCGAGCGACGGCACGCAGACGGCGTCGGCCACCTTCCCGAAGGGCGCGAGAATAATCGAGGAAGACGGCGTCACCTTCCGCATCGATCCGGACGGCACGCGGGTGCGGCTCGCCGATACCGACGCGCGCATCCTCGTCGAGGACAATGTCCGTTTCCGCGTCGACCCGGATGGCACGCGGGTGCGGATCGGCCCGGACGGCGCCGAGCTCGAAGTCGACGTCGGTGACGTCGACGCCCGCATCGACGCCGACGGCCCGTCGCTCGAGGTCAACGCGCAATAGCCGTTAACCAAATCCCAAGCGCGCGCCGCTAGAGCAGGACGGGCAAGTGCGGGGATTTGTGATGAGCGACAACCAGATGCAGCAGCAGGCGGACGAGCGCCGCAAGAGCGACCGCCGCGTCGCCGACGACCCCGATTTTCCGGGGCCGGAGCGCCGCGAAGGCGACCGCCGCGAATCGAACTGAAGCTACGGCTCGTGGACAGAAAGGCGGCCGGGGCGGGGACCCGGCCCCGCCGGCGTGTTTTGGGAGTCCAAGAGAAATCCGGCGGCGCCGGCGCGGGGGGCGCGGC
>JBQTJR010000099.1:0-4192 GCA_052386895.1 Sphingosinicella sp. | reverse complement strand
ACGAACAGGCTGCTGACAACCAGCGCGCCGACGAACGAGAGGGCGATCTGGTGAAGCGTGAAACCGATAGTCATGTCTTGTCTCCTTGGTATCGGCCACCGGACCATCCGGCGGCCATGCCAGGAGTTTTGCAGTCGGCGTGCCAAGTTCGGAAAACGGCGGAAATCAGCCATTTTCCTTTAACAGGGTGGGACATGAGGAGATCTCTCTATTCCCGACAGGTGGTGATTTCCACCAACTGTCGGGAATGCCGCTTGGCGAGAATCAGCTGCCGACGATGGTGCCGCCATTGGGGTGCAGCACCTGTCCCGACATGTAGCGTGAATCCTCGCAGGCGAGGAACAGAAAGCTGGGCGCCACCTCGTTCGGCTGGCCGGGCCGGCCCATCGGCGTGTCCTCGCCGAACTTTTCGATCTTCTCCGGCGGCGAGCCGCCGCAGGGGTTTAAGGGCGTCCAGATCGGCCCCGGCGCGACCGCGTTCACCCTTATGCCGTCGCCGACCAGGTTTTCCGACAGCGAGCGGGTGAAGGCGGTGATCGCGCCCTTGGTCGCACTATAGTCGAGCAGCAGCTTCGAGCCCTTGTACATCACCACCGAGGTGCAGTTGATGATCGCCGCGCCCTTCTTGAGGTGAGGCCGCGCCGCCTGGGTCAGGTAGAACATGCTGTAGATGTTGGTCTGGAAGGTCCGCTTCAGCTGCTCCTCGCTGATGTCGGTGATCTCTTCGTCCCAGTGCTGCTCGCCGGCATTGTTGACCAGGATGTCGAGCCCGCCCAGCTCGTCGACCGTTTGCCGAACCGCCCGATCGCAGAAATCCTTGTCGCCGAGGTCGCCGGCAATCGCGATCGCCCGTCGCCCCTCCTGCTCGACGATCCGCTTGGTCTGCGCGGCGTCGTCATGCTCGCACAGATAAAGGATGGCGATGTCCGCGCCCTCGCGGGCGAACAGGGCCGCCACCGCCCGGCCGATGCCGCTGTCGGCGCCGGTGATCAAAGCCACCTTGTCCTTCAGCCGACCCGACGAGCGGTAGAACGGCTCCCAGTCCGGCTTCGGCTCGAGCGCGCTTTCGTGGCCGGGCAGTGCGTCCTCGTGGATCATCGCGACGGTTTCGCTGCTTGCCATCCTCGTCTCCTGTCGGCATCGCCGCCGCTTCAGTCGAACGAGTCAACCGCTTCGTCGAAAAGCCGTTCCTTTGGGAAGGCTTGCACCGTTCGGCTGGCGCTCAACTATTCGCTACAAATGTAACACCAAGCGCCGGGACGGGCGCGCCAGGGAGATACTGATGATTGCGAAGCGCGCTTTCCTGCTGCTGCCGCTGATCGGCGCCGGCGTCCCGGCCTATGCCCAGGACACGCCCGCCAGCACCGACGCGCCACCGGCCGCCGAGCAGCCCGCGCAGCAGGGCCGCCGCACCTACACGCCGGCCGACTTCGCCCGCTTCAATCCGCGCAACGCGCTCGACATGCTCAACAACGTCCCCGGCTTCGCCATCCAGCAGGGCGATACCGAGCGACGCGGCCTCGGCCAGGCGACCGGCAACGTGCTGATCAATGGCGAGCGCTTCTCGTCCAAGACCACCGGCATATTCACCGAGCTGCAGCGGATCAGCGCCTCCAACGTCGTCCGCATCGAGGTCGCCGACGGCGGCAGCTTCAACATCGCCGGCCTCTCCGGCCAGGTCGCCAACATCATCACTTTATCGCGCGGCCTGTCCGGCAATTTCGCCTGGCGCCCGCAGATCCGCTCCTACCAGACGCCGGCGCGAATGCTCAATTTCGACCTGTCGCTGAACGGCTCGATACGCGGCTGGGACTATCGGCTCGGCTTTCGCAACGATTCCTTCCGCAACGGCAATGAAGGCCCCGAAGTCGTGTTCCGGCCCGACGGCTCGATCGTCGACCTGCGCGACGAGATTCTCGACGTCAACGGCGATCAGCCGCGCTTCACCGCCGGCGTCCGCCGCGCTTTCGAGAATGGCTCGATCCTCAATTTGAACGGCGCGTTCGGCTTCTTCATGCTCGACGTCCAGGAGCTCTCCTACCGCACCGGCCCGGGCCAGCCCGACCGTACCCGCCGCCTCACCGAGCGCGAACGCGAGCATAATTACGAGGTCGGCGGCGATTACGAGTTCGCATTGGCCGGCGGCCGGCTGAAGCTGATCGGCCTCAGGCGCTTCGAGCACAGCCCCTACGTCCAGACCCTGCTCCAGACCTTTGCCGACGGCCGGCCGATCTTCGGCCAGCGCTTCACCCAGACCGGCGACGAGACCGAGACCATCGCCCGCGGCGAGTATCGCTGGCGCGCCGGCGGCGCCGACTGGCAGGTGTCGCTCGAAGGCGCGCTCAACCAGCTCGACGTCGAGAACAATTTGTTCGATCGCAACGCCGCGGGCGAATTCGTGCCGACGCCGGGCGCTGCCACCGCCTCGGTGGTCGAGGAAAAGCGCGCCGAGGCCTTGTTCACCTACGGCCGGCCGCTTGCCTCCAACCTCAACCTGCAGGCTTCCCTCGGCGGCGAATATTCGCAGCTGAGCCAGACCGGCGCCGGCGGCCTCACCCGCACCTTCTGGCGGCCCAAGGGCTTCCTCAACCTCGCCTGGCGGCCGGCGCAGGGCTGGGACCTCTCGGCCCGCATCGAGCGTCAGGTCGGGCAGTTGAATTTCTTCGATTTCGTCGCCTCGTCGAACGTCTCCGCCGGCACGTCCAATGCCGGCAACGTCAACCTGGTGCCGCCGCAGAGCTGGAACGCCCAGGTCCAGGCCACCCGCAACCTCGGCCGCTGGGGCACCGCCACCGCCCGCCTCTACGGCCGGCTGATTTCCGACGTTGTCGACGTCATCCCGATCGGCGCCAACGGCCAGTCGCCCGGCAACCTCGAGGAACCGGCCAGCGTGCTCGGCGTCCACTGGACCTCGACCTTCAATTTCGATCCCCTGGGCTGGCGCGGCGCCAAGCTCGACGCCAACGTCCAGCTGCAGCGCACCCGCCTGACCGATCCGCTGACCGGCGTATCGCGTCCGATCAACGAGAACATGACGCGGCTGATCGAGCTGAACCTTCGCCACGACGTGCCCAACACCGAGTGGGCGTGGGGCGCCAACTATTTCGATTTCCGCCAGTCCGAGGGCTTTCGCCTCGACCAGCGATTCCATTTCATCGGCTATCCCGGCAATCTCGGCCTGTTCGTCGAGCACAAGGACGTGCTCGGGCTGACGGTGCGGGCGAGCGTCGACAATCTGCTCGACAACAACGAGAGCTTCATCCGCACCTTCTTCAATGGCCGGCGCAACCTCACCAACAGCAACATCCTCTTCACCGAGGACCGCGACCGTTATTACGGACTGATTTTCACGCTCTCGATAAGTGGAACCATATAGGGGGACTGGGGACTGGGGACCGGCGATGTCGACCCAAATCCCGATGCTTCTGCCCTTAACTTAAGTGACCGGCGTTTGACGCGAAGGCTCGGCGCGTCATAGCCTCTCCTTGCTTGGGAGGGTGCGGATGCCAGAAAACCAACTCAGCCTCTATTTCGATCTGAAGCCGGGAAAGAAGGCAGACCTAGAAATCATCTCCGCCGCGGCGATCGCTTGGGTTGAGGCGCTGCGCGCGACTGCACAAGCGATTGATCCCGAGAGCGACATCAAGGTCGAGCTCGTCGACGCAGACGAGAGCAGCCTGATCTTCAACACAGTCGTCGAATGGCTCGAACGGCACGTCGAGCCGAAGCTCAAGCGTATCGAGCGCGGTGGAAAACGATTGCCGAGAACGAAGAAGCTGGCATTTGCCCTAATGCTGTTCGTCATCGTGACCGGGTATCCAACCTACGACTTTTATTTCGGGGACGAGCCATTCACGGACGAAGATCGTCAGATGCTTAAGGAGATCTACGATCAGGTGGTGAACGAACCGGCGGTCGAGACGGCGAAGAAAAAGTTCTACCGGACTCTAGAGCGCGAACCCGCGATCACGGGCGTCGGCATTAAGGAAAAACCGGAAGATAGGAAACCGATCATCCTCGTGCCTAGTGATCGCTTCGCGGAGGCTGGCGGTCTCTGGACGCCAGATGTGGAGGAAGACGACCTCGAAGTATCGCGCCCCGTCCTGGATGTAGTTCTGGTAAAGCCGGCATTGGTGAACAGACAGCGCTCTTGGACATTCAAGCCAGAGGGATTGCCGGACTTCGAGGCGGT
>JBQTJR010000098.1:0-5892 GCA_052386895.1 Sphingosinicella sp. | reverse complement strand
TTTCCTGCCCGGCTACCGCTCCGACATGATCGGCGCCAAGGCGAGCGCGCTCGACGCCTGGGCGGCCGAGACCGGTCGGGCGATGCTGCGCTTCGATTATGGCGGCTGCGGCGAGAGCGGCGGCGATTTCGAGACACAGACGCTATCGGGCTGGCGCGACGACGTGCTGGCGATGATCGATCAGGTCGCGGACGGTTCGGTGGTGCTGGTCGGCTCGTCGATGGGCGGCTGGCTGATGCTGCTGGCGGCGACCGCACGGCCCGAGCGGGTCGCCGGGCTGGTCGGTATCGCCTCGGCGCCGGATTTCACCAGCTGGGGCTATAACGAGGAACAGAAGCTTATCTTGCTGCGCGAAGGCCGGCTGGAGATTCCAGGCCGCGACGGCGAGCCGCCGCAGATCATCAGTCGCGCCTTCTGGGAAAGCGCCGAGGCGCTGCGGCTGATGCACGGGCCGCTGGCGATCCATTGCCCAATTCGGCTGCTGCACGGGCAGGCCGATGCCGAGGTGCCGTGGACCTGGTCGCTCGAGATCATGAACAAGGCCGGTTCAGCCGACGTGCAGATGGTGCTGGTCAAGGGCGGCGACCATCGCCTGTCGCGCGAGGGCGATCTCAAGCTGCTGGTCGCGACGGTGAAAGATCTCGTGGAAAGTCTGTAATGGCCGTTTCCTTGCTTCCCTTGCTGCTCGCGATCGCTGCGCAGGCCTCGTCGCCAACGCCATCGGCCGATGCGGCGAGCGAACATTACCGCATCTGCCTCGGCCTGGTGCGCAGCGATGCGGCGCGCGCGGTGAGCAGCGCGGAGGAATGGCGGCTGGCCGGAGGCGGGGTGCCGGCCCGGCAATGTCTCGGCCTCGCCTATGTGAGATTGGAGCGCTGGGCCGAGGCGGCGGCCGTGTTCGCGCAGGCGGCGGCTGAGGCGCAGGGCGTCGCAAAGGCCGATCTCCACGCCCAGGCCGGCAATGCCTGGCTGGCGGCCGGCGAAGCGGCGCAGGCGGAAGCGGCGCTGAGCGCGGCGCTGGTGGTGCGCGGGCTGGCCGAGACGGCGCGCGGCGAAGCCCATGTCGATCGTGCGCGTGCCCGGGTCGCGCTCGGCAATGTCAGCGGCGCGCGCTCCGATCTCGATGCGGCGGTGCGGCTCGCGCCCGGCAACGCCACGGCCTGGTATCTGTCGGCCGAGCTGGCTCGCCGTGCCGGCGATGCGGCGCGGGCCCGCACCGACAGCGCCACCGCGCTGCGGCTGGCGCCGGACTATCCCGACATATTGCTGCTCGCCGGCACGCTCGCCGGCCAGGCCGGCGACATGGCCGAGGCGGAGCGGCTTTATCGCCGGGTTATCGCGATCGCACCCGACAGCGAGGCGGGGCGGGCGGCGGGCGCCAGCCTCGCCACGCTGCGCGAGGTCGAGGTGCCGGCGTCGGAGGCTAACCGGACGCCGGCACCCAATCCTCAGCCAAGATAGAATTCGATCGTCGTCACCACCCGCACTTTCTGGAACGGGGAATCGCCGGCGCTGCCGCCGCCGGTTTCCTCGTCGCCGTCGCGCGCACCGATCGAAAAATAGCCCTGGGTGGCGGAGCGGATGCCGCCGACCGCGGCGCCGGAATCGCGGGCGAAGCGCTCGGCGCCGCGGCGCGCATCCTGGATCGAGGCCGAGATCATGTCGGGCTTGACCGCGTTCAAACGGGTGAAGCTGTAGGTCATGCCCGAGCCTTCCTGCAGCGCGACGCCGCCGCGGATCAGGTCGAACTGGCGGGCATGCGCCTGGCGGGCGCGCATCACGTCGTTGGTGCGCAGCTGGATGCGGCGGCTGACCGTGACATTGTTCTCGCCGCGGTTGCTGTCGAAATACTGGCTGACCGAGCCGCCAGCGTCGGACACGCCGGTATTGAAGCCGGCACGGCGGAAGAAATCGAGCACGGTGCGGGCGTCGCGGTCGATCTCGGCCTGGACCGCGGCGAGTTCGTTGCCCTGCGCCGAGAAGCTGACCGTCCAGGTGGCGAGATCGGCGGTGACGTTGCGCTCGGCAAGGCCGCGGACGGTGACGGCACGGTCGGCCATTCGCGCGCGCCGCAGCCCGTCGCCGAGCAGGTAACCGCCGACGATGACGCCGAGCGCGAGGATCGCGGCGGCGAAGAGGGTGACGTTGCGCGGGGTCAATGAGGATTCGTCCGCCATCAATGTTCTCCCTGAGGGGCCGGAGAACGGCCCGACCTGGCGCGTAAACCTGCGTCGATGAACCGTGCATTTATAACGACGAACGGTTGAACGCAACAAGGATATTGGGCGCCCACCCCCCGGGGCGCTAGAAAGCACGAATGAAATATTTGCACACCATGATCCGTGTCTCCGATCCGGTGGCGACGTTGCGCTTCTTCGAGCTGCTTGGGTTGCAGGAGCTACGCCGCCGCGAGGACGAAAAGGGCCGCTACACCTTGATCTTCCTCGCCGCGCCCGGCGACGAGCAGGCGCAGATCGAGCTCACCCACAACTGGGACGAGAAAGGCTATGGCGAAGGCCGCAATTTCGGCCACATCGCCTACGAGGTCGACGACATCTACGCGGCTTGCCGCAAGCTGGTAGCCGCCGGCGTCACGATCAATCGGCCGCCGCGCGACGGCCGGATGGCGTTCGTGCGCACGCCCGACAACATCTCGATCGAGCTGCTGCAGAAGGGCGGCTCGCAGCCGCCCGCGGAACCGTGGGCGTCGATGCCCAGCCAGGGACATTGGTGATGCTCGAGATCGTGCCGGTCGCGGTGCTCAGGGACAATTATGTCTGGCTGGTCCATGATCCAGCTTCAGCCGAGACGGTGGCGGTCGATCCCTCGGTCGCCGAGCCGGTGCTGGCCGAGGCCCAGCGGCGCGGCTGGCCGATCAGCCAGGTGTGGAACACCCATTGGCACCCCGCTCACACCGGCGGCAACGACGCGATCCGCGCCGCCACCGGCTGCCGCATCACCGGCCCCGCGGAAGCGGAGAAGGTGTCGAAGATGGATCGCGTCGTCGCCGGAGGCGACCGCGCCTCGATTGGCGCCATCGAGGCGGAGCTGATCGACATTCCCTGCCACACCGCCGGCCATGTCGCTTTCCACCTGCCGGCGGCGCAGGCGGCGTTCGTCGGCGACACGATGTTCGCGATGGGCTGCGGTCGCCTGTTCGAGGGCGATGCCGCACAGATGTACGACAGCCTGCAGCGGCTGGCTGTCTTGCCCGGGGAAACGCGGGTCTATTGCGGTCACGAATATACGCTCGACAACGGCCTGTTCGCGCTCACCGTCGAACCGGACAACGAGGTGCTGGTGCACCGCGTCGAGCAGGTGAAGGCGGCGCGGTCACGCGGCGAAGTGACGCTGCCGACAACGATCGCGCTCGAACGCGCGACCAACCCGTTCCTTCGTGCCGGGAGTGTCGAGGAATTCGCCCGCCGCCGTGCCGCCAAGGACGCGTTCCGCGCTTGACCTCATTCAGCGCTTGTAGAGCGCGTCGAGCCGTTCGCCGTAAATCTCGCGGATGACGTGGCGGCGGATCTTGATCGACGGCGTCAGCTGCGCGTTCTCGACCGTGAACGGTTCGTCGGCGAGGATGAAGCGGCGCACTTTCTCGATCACCGACAATTGCCCGTTGACCCGGTCGACCGCGGCCGAGAGCGCGCGCAGGAATTCCGGCTCGGGCCGCAGCGCCGCGAAGTCGGCCTTCATGTCGCGCACCGCCGCCCAGGCGGCCATCCATTCGGGATCGGGGACGATCAGCCCGACGAGATAAGGCCGCTTGTCGCCAGTCACCATCGCCTGCAGGATCTCCGACTGCAGGGTCAGCATGCCCTCGACCTTCTGCGGCGAGACGTTGTCGCCCTTGTCGAGGACGATGATGTCCTTCTTGCGGTCGGTGATGACGATCCGGCCTTTGTCGTCGACATGGCCAACGTCGCCGGTATGCAGCCAGCCCTCGGCCAGGGTTTTCTCGGTCAGCGCCGGGTTGCGCCAGTAACCCTGCATCACCAGCTCGCCGCGCACCAGTATCTCGCCGTCGCCGGCGATCTTGACCTCGGTGTTCTTCATCGGCGGGCCGACCGTGTCCATCTTCAGGCCCGCTTTCGGCCGGTTACAGCTGATCACCGGCGCCGCCTCGGTCTGGCCGTAGCCCTGCAGCAGCGTGAGTCCCAGCGAGTGGAAGAAGATGCCGACCTCGGGATTGAGCGGCGCGCCGCCCGAGACCATCGCCTTGATGCGGCCGCCGAACTTCTTTGCCACCTTCGGCCGGAACGCTCGGGCGAGGAACAGGTCCATCGGCCGGTCGCGCAAGGGCACGCGGCCGGCATAGTCCTTCGCGCCGATGGCGAGCGCCCGCTTCATCAGGTAGTTCCTTAGCCACCCCTCCTTTTCGACCGCGTTGAGGATGCGCTGCCGCAGCACCTCGAACAGGCGCGGCACCACCACCATGATCGTCGGGCCAACTTCCTCGATGTTGGAAGCGAGCTTCTCCAGCCCTTCCGAATAATAGATCTGGGCGGCGAGCCCGATCGGGAACAGCTGGCCGCCGGTATGCTCGTAGGCGTGGCTGGCGGGCAGGAAAGAGAGGAAGATCTCGTCGTCCCAGCCGAAATCCTCGGCGATGATCTCGACGCAGCCTTCGATATTGTGAAGCAGCGAACCGTGGCTCTGCATCACTCCGCGCGGTGCGCCGCCGGTGCCCGACGTGTAGATGATGCAGGCAAGCGAATCGCGGCCGGCAGCAAGACCGGCGGCGCAGGCGTCGCGGCTTGCCTCCCCCCGCGCCAGCTCGCCCCAGTCGTGCAGCTGGACATTGCCCTCCTGGGCGGAGGCGAACGACTCGATCATCACCACCTGCTCGCAGCTCGACGAGCGGATCGCCGCCGGCATCAGGTTGCGGGCGAGCTTGGCGGTCGAGACGATCACCGCGCAGGCGCCGCTGTCGTCGATGATGTGCTGGTGATCACGCTCCATGTTGGTGGTGTAGGTCGGCACGGTGACGCAGCCGGCGGCCATGATCGCCAGGTCCGAGATCAGCCATTCCGGCCGGTTCTCGGAAACCAGCATCACCCTGTCGCCCGGCGCCAGGCCCAGCCCCTTCAACCCGGCGGCGAGCGAAGCGACCCGGTCAGCGGTTTCGCGCCACGACAAGGATTGCCAGGTCTCGCCCTGCTTGGCCCACAGGAACGGCTTGTCGCCTTCCTCCTCGGCGCGGGCGAAGAACATCTTCACCAGGTTGGGGAAGTGCTCGAACCGGCGCACCCGTCTCTCCTGACTTATGTTTGCCGCGCTTCTAGTTGTTTCTCCCGGACGTCGTCCATGCTTGCCCCGCCGGGTCGCCGTTCCTAATCGCGTCGGCATGCCGAAAGCCGACAAGCGGCGGCCGTTGCGGGCCATCTTTTGGCTGCTCGCAATTGCCTGGCTGGCCGCTTGCGCCCCTTCCCCACGGCCCGCGCCGCAATCTGCGCCGCGACAGGTATTCGTCGTCGCCGCCAACCCGCTCGCCGCCCAGGCCGGGATGAATGTCCTGCGCCGAGGCGGCAGCGCGGTCGACGCGGCGATCGCGGTGCAGGCGATGCTGTCGCTGGTCGAGCCGCAAAGCTCGGGGCTCGGCGGCGGCGCTTTCCTGCATCATTACGCCGCCGCCTCCCGCGGCCTTTCCGTCTATGACGGGCGCGAGGTCGCTCCGGCCGGGGCGACCCCCGACATGTTCCTCGACGACAATGGCAATCCGCTGCCGTTCAGCCAGGCGGTAGTGGGCGGCCGCGCCACCGGCGTGCCCGGGGTCGTAGCGATGCTCGCGCTCGCGCACCGCGAGCACGGCAGGCTCCCCTGGTCCGGCCTGTTCGCCGATGCCGAGCGCACCGCCCGCGAAGGCTTCATCGTCTCGCCCCGCCTCGC
>JBQTJR010000097.1:0-1857 GCA_052386895.1 Sphingosinicella sp. | reverse complement strand
AGCGCTTCACCGGCCTGGTGGTGACCGACGAAGGCCGGGTGAAGCAGCTGCTCAGCCGCGGCGACCGCCGGCCGGAGCGGCCGCGCTACCTGCTCAACGGCCGCGGCCGGACGCTGAGTCCCGGCCTCATCGACGCCCACGGCCACGTCATGGGCCTCGGTCAGGGGGCGCTGCAGCTCGACCTTTCCGACACGACCTCGCTGGCGCAAGCGCAGCGCCGCATTGCCGACTATGCCGCCGCCAATCCGACCCCGCGCTGGATCGTCGGCCGCGGCTGGAACCAGGACCGATGGGGCCTCGGCCGATTCCCGACCGCCGCCGAACTCGACGAAGTCGTTCGCGACCGGCCGCTGTGGCTCGAGCGGGTCGACGGCCACGCCGGCTGGGCCAATTCGATGGCGATGCGCGAGGCGGGGGTGACCGCGGCAACGCGCGCACCCGAGGGCGGACGGATCGAGCGGCTCGGCCGAGCCGCCACCGGCGCGCCGCGCGGCATCTTCGTCGACAATGCGATGAACCTGGTCGAGCAAGCGGTGCCGGCGCCGCTGCCATTACAGCGCGACCGCGCGCTGGAGCGCGCGCAGGACATATTGCTGTCGCACGGACTGACCGCGGTCGCCGACATGGGCACCAGCGGACACGACTGGGCGGTCTATCGCCGCGCCGGCGACAGCAGCCGGCTGCGGCTGCGCATACTCTCCTACGCTTCGAGCGTCGACGAGATGCTGGCAATCGCCGGCACGAGACCGACGCCGTGGCTGTACGACGGCCGGCTGCGGATGATCGGCGTGAAGCTCTATCTCGACGGCGCGCTGGGCTCGCGCGGCGCTTTCCTCAAGCAGCCCTATCGCGACGCACCCGGCCAGCGCGGCCTGCCCTTGCTCGGCGACACCGAGCTCAGGAATTTGATGAGCCGGGCGGCGATGGACCGCTTCCAGGTAGCGGTGCACGCGATCGGCGACGCCGCCAATGCGCGGCTGCTCGACGCGATCGAGGAGCTGTCCGACACTTACGAAGGCGACCGCCGCTGGCGAGTCGAGCACGTCCAGGTGGTCGACCCCGCCGACCTGCCGCGCTTCTCCCGCCACGGCATCGTCGCCTCGATGCAACCGGTCCACCAGACCAGCGACCGGACGATGGCCGAGGCGCGGATGGGGATCGAGCGGCTGCAGGGCGCCTATGCCTGGCGCAGCATGATCGACAACGACGTGCCGCTGGCGTTGGGATCGGATTTCCCGGTCGAGAGCCCCAATCCGTTCCACGGCCTGGCGGCGGCGATCAGCCGCGAGGACGCCGAAGGCCAGCCGCCGGGAGGCTGGTTGCCGCAACAGAGGATCAGCCTCGAGCAGGCGTTCGACGGCTTTACCCGCCGCGCCGCTTTTGCCGGCTTCGCCGAGAGCGAGATCGGCACATTGGAGCCCGGCCGCTGGGCCGATTTCCTGTTCATCGACCGCGACATCTTTGCGCTCAATGACGCGCGGCAGATCCGCGGCACGCAGGTGCTCGAGACCTGGATGGCCGGGCGCAAGGCCTGGGAGCGGCGGGCCGACCGCTAGCGGTCAGGTGCCGAGGCCGGTGAGCCGGCCGACCGTCAAAATCTGCGGCTGGATTTCGGGTTCGCCCTGCCCACGCGGATAATAAAGGTAGAGCGGCACGCCCGAGCGGCCGTGGCCTTCGAGAAAGCGGCCGATGGCCGGGTCGCCGCCGGTCCAGTCGCCGGCGAGGACGTGGATGCCGCGGGCGCGGAACGCCGCCTGCACCTCGGCCTGGGCGATGGCGGCGCGCTCGTTGACCTTGCAGGTGAGGCACCAGTCGGCGGTAAAATAGAGGAAAACCGGCGTACCGGCGGCACGAAGT
>JBQTJR010000096.1:0-2027 GCA_052386895.1 Sphingosinicella sp. | reverse complement strand
GTCGATCCGGACGATCTGGGTGCGGCCGTCATTGGCCGACTTGGGCGCGTGAACCGATCGCTCCGCATCGGCCGAGCAGGCGATCGACAGCGTCGTGGCGAGGAAAAGGAACTTCATCCTATCATTCCTGGAATGGCGCGGCCGGCGCGCGGCGGGCGACGACCTTGATCTCGGTGATGCCCCGGTCGGGGATCAGCCGGTCGACGTCGATCGCCGTCCAGGCCGGGAAGGGGGCGGAAACGTGGCGGCGGTGGACCGCGACCATCGCTGCCATCTGGGTGGTGACGTCGGTGTGGTAGCTGGTGATGTCGACCACGTCGGCCCAGCTCGCGCCGGCGCGGCGCAGGATCGCCGCGATGCGGCGATAGGCGCGCTCGTAGGCGGTCTCGAGCGCCTCGCCGTCGCGCTGCCCGACGACGATTCCGGAAAGGTAGATGGTGTCGCCGGCGATGACCGCGTCGGCATAGCCCCAGCGCTCCTGGAACTGCCGCTCCTCGGGGTCCTCGGACATCAGCACGTTCGCAGGCTGGCGCTGCGCCGCTGCCGGAGCGGCGGCCAGCACGGCAAGTGCCAGCAGCAGCAGTGGGCGCCGCCTCACGCCGCGCGCCGCTGCTCGATCAGGATGCGGCCATCGAGCATGTTGACCACCCGGCTGGCATAGTCGGCATGGCTCGGCGAATGGGTGACCATGACGATCGTCGATCCCTCCGCGTTCAGCCCCTGCAGCATCTTCATCACTTCCTCGCCATGGGCGGTGTCGAGGTTGCCGGTCGGCTCGTCGGCGAGGATCAGCTTGGGGCTGGCGACCAGCGCCCGCGCCACCGCGACCCGCTGCTGCTGGCCGCCGGAAAGCTGGCTCGGCCGGTGTCGCGTGCGGTGGGCGATGCCGACCTTGTCCATCACTTCCTCGACCCGCGCCCGCCGCGCCGAGGTCGGGACGTCGTGGTAGAGCAAGGCGAGCTCGATATTCTCGCGCACCGACAGCTCGTCGACCAGGTTGAAGCTCTGAAAGATGAAGCCGATGTTGCGCTTGCGGAACTCGGCGAGCCGCGATTCCGACAGGCCTGCCACCTCGGTGCCGTCGAACAGGTACGAGCCGCCCGACGGGCTGTCGAGCATGCCGATGACGTTGAGCAAGGTCGATTTGCCGCAGCCCGACGGCCCCATCTCCGCCACGAACTCGCCGTCGGCGACATCGAGATAGATTGCATCGAGCGCCGTCGTCTCGATCGTATCGGTGCGGTAGATCCGCGAAACGTCACGCATGCTCAACATGGAAATAGCCCTCCTTCACTGACTGAGGCTCAGCCGATCGCGCTCGGCAAAGCCGGTATAGGGTGAGGTGATGACTCGCTCGCCGGGATCGAGCCCCTCGAGCACCTCGATGAAATCGGAATTGCGGCGGCCGAGCCGCACCTGGCGCTTGAACGCGCTGCGCCCGTCCGGCGCCACCACGAACACCCAGCTGCCGCCGGTCTCGTTGTAGAAGGCGCCGTTGGGGATCAGCAGCGCCGGCGTCGGGTCGCCGAGCGTCAGGCGGGTCTGCACCGTCTGCCCGCGCTGCAGGGCGGCCGGCTCGGCGCCGAGAAACTGCAGCTCGATCTCGAACGCGCCGTTGCGCACCTGCGGATAGATCTTGCTGACCCGCAGCCGGTAGAAGCGGCCGCCGATCTCGGCGGCGGCGACCTGGCCCTGGCGCACCCGGCCGAGGTAGAATTCGTCGACCTGGGCGCGCAATTTGTTGCGCCCGGCGCTGTCGATCTGGCCCAGCCGCTCGCCGCGGCCGAACGATTGGCCGATCTGGATCTCGAACGAGGTGAGCTGGCCGGCGACCGGCGCCCGCACGTTCAGGGCGTCCAGGCTGGCGCGCGCCAGCTCGAGGCTGGTGTTGAGCGCGCTCGCCGACGAGCGCAATTGGGCGAGCTGGCCCGATTGCAGCCGCTCGTCGGTCGATTGCTGGCGGCGCAGCACCGCGCTGCGCCGCCGCGCCCCCCCGCAAGCGGCGCGGCGGGCGGCGAACAAGGGCC
>JBQTJR010000095.1:0-2232 GCA_052386895.1 Sphingosinicella sp. | reverse complement strand
TGTTCGCGCGCGCCGACCGGCGGGCAAGCTCGGGCTGCGTGCGGCTCGAGGACGCGCCAAGGCTCGCCCGCTGGCTGTTTCGCGGCGCGCCACCGCGCGCCAGCGGTGCGCCCGAGCAAAGGCTAAGGCTGCCCGAGCCGATGCCGGTCTACATCACCTACCTGACCGCGATCCCGACCGGCGAAGGGGTGCGCATCCAGCCCGATCGCTACAATCGCGACCGCGCCTGGGCGGCACGGCTGCGCGCGGCCGGTTGGCGCGGCTGAAGCCCGCCTAGCGGCGGCGATCGCGGCGGGACCGCCAGCTTCGCCGCCGCCGTGGCCGCATCACCAGCCACGGCGTCGGCTTCAGCCGCCATTCCCAGACCGCGAGCAGTTGATCGAGATGGCCCATTTCGGCGAGCCATGCGGGCAACTGGTATTGTTTGGGCTGCTGGTCGACGCGGACGATATCGTGGCTGGCGGCGAAACGCGCGGTCAACGCCGCCAGCGTGCCGGGACAAGCGACGTCGTGGGTCTCGACGATGATGTCCATCGCGGCGAGCGCCGGGGCGAGATCGGGCCGCAGCAGATCGATCTCGGCGCCTTCGACATCGAGAATGACGAGCGTGCGCTTGCCGGCGAAGGCCTGGAAATCCTCCGCGGCGAAGGCGCCGCCGACGACCACCCGGTCGGCAACGAGGTTCTGCCCGGCGAGGGCGCGGCAGGCGTCCTGCGCCTTGGGATCGATGTCGAACGCGTGAACGATCGTCGCCGGCATCAGCCGCGCCAGCCCGACCGCATAATAGCCCTCGGCACAGCCGACATTGACCACGCATTGGGGCGGCCGCGCGGCGATGCGCAGCAGATGCGGGTGAAGCTCCGATTCATAAGTGCCGAGCAGGCGCGCAATCAGGCTGCCCTCGGTGGCATGGGCGACATAGGTCATGCCGGCGAACGGGCCGCCGGCGACGGCGGTGCCGTGGACATGGACCTGGGTGCGGGAGATCATCTGCGAGCGCCACTGGGCGAGGAGGCGCAGCAGCTTGTTGAGATCGTCCTTGTCCGGATTTTCGGGCCAGCCCGCAATCCTCTCGCGGATCTTGGCAGTGACGACCTCGGTCATGCTCGGCCGGCTCATCGCCGGATCATAATGGCGCACCACGAAAGGCGGAAGTTACGGGTCAGAATGCTAGCCCGTCAGGGCGACGTCGCGCATCCCGCGCCAGACGCGCAGCGCCTGCGCCGTCTCGGGAACGTCGTGGACGCGCAGCAGCTGCACGCCCTGCGCGGCCGCCTGCAAAGCCAGCGCCAGCGAGCCGCCGAGCCGCTGGCCGGCCGGTGCCTCGCCCGACAAGGCGCCGATCGTGCGCTTGCGGCTGGCGCCGACCATCACCGGGCAGCCGAGTCCGTGAAGCATGGCCAGGCCGTTCATGATGGCGAGATTGTGCTGCACGTTCTTGCCAAAGCCGAAGCCGGGATCGGCGATGAGGCGGGCCCGGTCGATGCCGGCGATAACCGCCGCCTCAATCCGTTCCGCCAGCCAGTCGAAGACGACGTGCAGTATTGGCCGGTCGTAGCTGGGATTGTCCTGCATCGTCTCGGGGGCGCCCTGGTGGTGCATCAGCACCAGCGGGCAGCCGGAAGCGGCGACCAAAGCGGCAGCGCGCGGATCCCAGGTCAAGGCCGAGACGTCGTTGACGATCTGCGCGCCGACGGCGAGCGCCGCCTCGATCACCGCCGCCTTGCGGCTGTCGATCGAGACCGCAACACCGGCGGCGGCGAGGCGCTCGACCACCGGCACCACCCGCGCCGTCTCGTCGCCTTCCCAGACCGGCTTCGATCCGGGCCTCGTCGATTCGCCGCCGACGTCGACGATCGCCGCGCCGGCGGCGGCCATGTCATGACCGGCGGCGACGGCGGCTGCGGCGTCGGCGAAACGGCCGCCGTCCGAGAAGGAATCCGGGGTGACGTTGAGGATCCCGACCAGCTGTGGCTGGTCAAAGCGGATGGTGCGCTGGTCCAGGGCCAGCGGCGGCCGCGGCGAAATCAAATATAGCCAGGCGGTTCGCGCGTACTCAGGGAGTTGTTGCAACGCGTCGTCAATGTCCGCGACCGCGACCGATTGCGGCGGGCCGTCGTCGCTGGTCAGCTCGATCGCCGAGAACCAGCAGAGACCGCCGGCGAGGCGGGCGACGCGGCCCTCGAGCCCGACCGGGGAATCGACGAACGCGGTGGGGCGAAGATAGACGCT
>JBQTJR010000094.1:0-26987 GCA_052386895.1 Sphingosinicella sp. | reverse complement strand
CAGCGCTCGCTGCTCGCGGGAGTCAGCACCTGGGCCAATATCGGGTCCGGCTGGCTCAACAACCCGGTCAATCCGCTCGCTTACTCCCAGATGGGCCCGATCGTCGCTTCGGCGCTCGACGTGTTCGCTCACGCCGCCGCGCCGCGCGGCAAGCCCGAGTTCGGCATCGGCGAGGTGTCGGTCGACGGGCGGACGGTCGCGGTCGAGGAGGAGATCGCGCTCGCCCGTCCGTTCGGCGACCTGCTCCATTTTGCGAAGCATCCCGGCGAAGGCCGGGACCCCGGTCCCAAGCTGCTGATCGTCGCGCCGATGTCGGGCCACCACGCCACCCTGTTGCGCAACACCGTCGAGCGCCTGCTGCCGCGCCACGATGTCTTCATCACCGACTGGCGCGACGCGAAGATCGTGCCGACCTCGGCCGGTCGCTTCGATCTCGACGATTATATCGATTATTTGGTCGCCTTCCTCGAGGCGATCGGGCCGGGCGCGCACCTGCTCGCGGTCTGCCAGCCCTCGGTGCCGGCGTTCGCCGCCTGCTGCCTGATGAGCGCCCAGCGCCATCCATGCCGGCCGCGCACGCTGACGCTGATGGGCGGCCCGATCGACACCCGCCGGGCGCCGACCGGGGTCAATTCGCTGGCCACCGAGCGGCCGTTCGCCTGGTTCGAGCGCAACGCCATCGCCACCGTGCCGGCGCTCTACGCCGGCGCCGGCCGCCAGGTTTATCCAGGCTTCCTCCAGCTCGCCGGCTTCATGACCATGAACCTCGGCAACCACCTCGTCAGCCTCTGGGAGATGTTCCGCCACCTGATCGAGGGCGACGAGGACAGCGCCGAGGCGAGCAAGGCCTTCTACGAGGAATATCGCTCGGTCTGCGACATGACCGCCGAATTTTACCTGCAGACGGTGGACGTCGTGTTCCAGCGCCACCTGCTGCCGAAGGGCGAGCTCAGCCATCGCGGTGCCCGGGTCGATCCGGCCGCGATCGACGACATCGCCCTGCTGGCGATCGAGGGCGAGCGCGACGATATTTCCGGCATTGGCCAGACCAGGGCGGCGCTCGACATCGCCACCGGCTTGCCCAGGTCGATGAAGCTTTACCATCTCGCCGGGGGCGTCGGCCATTACGGCATCTTCCACGGCAGCCGCTGGCGCGACACCATCGCCCCGGTGGTCGAGAACTGGATCGCCCGCTTCGATCGCTAGCCCGGCCACGAAAAAGCCCGCCGCCGTCGCGCCGGCCGCGGGCGCAATTCATACCTTTAGAATTTCGACAAGCCCTCTGGCACAAAACGGGAACATTGTCAAGTCCGGCGATTATCCCCTTGCGACATGTAGAGCACGGTGCTATGAGAGGGCATGGCAAAGAGCAAGGCACCGACCCTCCGGCAGTTTCAGGACCGCTTTCCGACCGAGGAAAGCTGCCTCGATCACCTGTTTCAGGTTCGTTACGGCACGGACTTTGAGTGCCCCAAGTGCGGTCGCCCGGCGCGCTTCCATCGCGTCCGCTCGCGGCGCTCGTATGAGTGCCAGTGGTGCGCGCATCAGGTCTATCCGACCGCCGGAACCCCGTTCGACCGCACCCGCACGCCGCTGCGCGACTGGTTCCATGTCATGTTCCTGTTCACGACGACGCGGAATGGCGTTGCCGCGAAGCGCGTCGAGCGGGAACTGGGCGTCACCTACAAGACGGCATGGCGCATGTGCCACGAGATCAGGAAGTACATGGCGGCGCTCGACGGCAACGATCCTATCGGCGGGATTGGGCGGACTGTCGAAATCGACGAAGCTTTTATCGGCGGATACATGCGCGGCGGGCATGGCGGAAAAGGCAAGGCGGTCGTTTTCGGAATGCTGGAGATGGGCGGCGATCTGGTGACGCACGTTGTTCCCGACCGTCGCAGCGGCACCCTGCTTCCGATCATCCGCGACACGGTAAAGCGCGCCAGCACCGTTCATACCGATGAATGCAAAGCTTACGGCGGCCTCGCCATGTTGGGCTATCGGCACCGCACCGTGAACCATCGGCTTGAACAGTATGTTTGCCCCGAGACGGGCGCGACCGTGAACGCCATCGAAGGCTTCTGGTCGGCGCTCCAGCGGTCGATCAGGGGCACGCATATCCACGTCAGTCAGCGGCATCTTGCGAAGTATCTCGGGGAGTTTGAGTATCGCTGGAACATGCGTCACGTTCCGCAGCTGATGCTTGACCGCTTGATGGTTTCTTTCGCGCGCTAGGCGCCTCGCCTTCGGCCATTGCTTTCAACAGTCGATCGAAGCGGTCACGCTTGGTCACTGCGGCCTCCCTTGCGGGGGTGGGGCCGGTAACAGTGGCGGTTGGCGAAAATCAGGCGTGATCCAGTGCAAGGAATCGTCAATTCGTTGAATGAACAACATGCTCAAATGGAAAAACCCGCAGTCAATAAAATCACAGCCAGAGAATCGAATGGCGTTCCGAGGCACGACGGCTCCGGAGATTTGAACGCAGTCCACGCCATCCCCAACCGTTATCCCGCGAATCGCGGGGGCGGGTTGGCCTTGAGCTAGCGGTATGGCGAGAACGATATTGCCAGGGCCAATGATTTCACAATTGATAAACCGCTTACCCCTCACCTCAAGCCTGCCAGCTGGGGCCAAGTCACGAAGGTAAAGTCGCTTCTTCTCATAGACCGAAGCCATCGGATCAAACGGCGAGCTATCGGCCGCTAAGCGGTCACGAACGCGCGCATCGATTCGCCAAAGCTTGGCGCGCGCGGCTAGCGCCATTCCGGCCGCCGCAAGGAAAAATCCAACTAGCCCAGCAATAAACCAGCCGAATGCTCCCCATTGGCCTACCCAAGAGACTCCGCTGGCGAGATAGGCGGTCACAAGCCCCACCACCGTTGGGGGCAGTAGCCCCCAAAGGGTAAGCGCATTGACCAAGCGCGTAATCCACCGATCCCAAGACAAGCGAGCCATGATTGCTGTAATCCTCCCCGATTCCGGCTCCGTTGTGGAGTCGGTTTTCGGCTCGGATAGCATTTCGCTTTACATGTCGGGAGGGGATAATCACCTCAAGTCCCCCAGCGATCCGGCGGAGCCGAATCACGTGGAGGGATCCCGGCGGAAGCCGGGACCCAGCGCAGCTCCGGCACAAGCCGGAAACTCACCGAATTGGCGAATCTATGCTCGCATAGGATTTGCGGGCCTTCTGTCTCTGTGAGTGCCCCTAGACCGGCCTATTTTAGGCGTGAAAACACGCATCCCGATTTCGCGATTTCGAGAGGGGATCGCCTAGATTCGGTCACTTTAGGCGAAATGGCTCACGCCGCCTGGCTTACCGCCTCCAGCAGTCCCTCGAACAGCCGCAGGCCGTCGGTGAGACCGTGCGCCGGTTCCACCGCCCGCTCCGGGTGCGGCATCAGCCCCATCACGTTGCCGGCCGCATTGACGATGCCGGCGATGTCGCGCGCCGAGCCATTCACCGCGTCGGTATAGCGCAGCACCACCCGGCCTTCGCCCTCGAGCCGGTCGAGCGTCTGTTCGTCGGCCTGGTAGTTGCCGTCATGGTGCGCGACCGGCAGCACGATCTCCTCGCCCGCCGGGTAGCGGCTGGTGAAGATGCTCTGGCTGTTTTCCACCCGCAACGGCACGTCGCGGCAGACAAAGGCGATGCCGGCGTTGCGCATCAGCGCGCCGGGCAGCAAATGCGCCTCGGTCAGCACCTGGAAGCCGTTGCAGATGCCGAGCACCGGCACGCCGCGGCCCGCCGCCGCGCTCACCGCCCGCATCACCGGCGAGTTCGCCGCCATCGCGCCCGAGCGCAGATAGTCGCCGTACGAGAAGCCGCCCGGCAGCGCGATCAGGTCGAGCCCGTCCGGCAGCGCGGATTCGCGGTGCCAGACCATCGCCGGCGCCCGCCCGCTCACCAGCCGCAGCGCCTCGGCGACGTCGCGGTCGCAATTGGAGCCGGGAAAGACGACGACCGCGCTTCTCATGCCTCGGTCCGCTCTTCCTGCTCGATCCGGAAATTCTCGATCACCGTGTTGGCGAGCAGCTTGCGGCACATTTCCCCGATCGCCGCTTCGTCGACACTTTCGTCGAGCTCGAGCTCGATCAGCTTGCCGGCGCGCACGTCCTTGACGCCGGTAAAGCCCAGCCCTTCGAGCGCGTGGTGGATCGCCTTGCCCTGCGGGTCGAGCACGCCCGGCTTCAGCGTCACCAGCACCCGGACTTTCATATCCTCCCCTTACACTGGCACCTGCCGCCTCCAAACCCTATCTTACTCCCATGACGAGTCCCGACATCGACCTTTCGCCGGGCGCCGCGGCGCGGGTGAAATGGATCGCCGAGCGCCAGGACAGGCCGGCGGTGCTGCGCCTGTCGGTCGAGGGCGGCGGCTGCGCCGGCTTCCAGTATCGCTTCGGGCTCGCTGAGGAGATCGCCGCCGACGACCTCAAGGTCGCGCGCGACGGCGTCACTCTGGTGGTCGACCCGGTGTCGCTCGATCTGGTGCGCGGCTCGCTGGTCGATTTCGTCGAGAGTTTGGGCGGCGCCGCCTTCCAGGTCACCAACCCCAACGCCGCCTCGGGCTGCGGCTGCGGCACCAGCTTCAGCGTCTAATCCTCCCCGGTACGGGGAGGGGGACCATGGCCGTAGGCCATGGTGGAGGGGGTTCCTCACAGCCCCGACCTTGCCTAAGCCGCCTTGGTGCGCATCGTCACCTACAATCTCAACGGCATCCGCGCGCGGCTGCCGCGCCTGATCGAGTATCTCGACGAGCGCAAGCCGGACGTCCTTTGCCTGCAGGAGGTGAAGTGCGCCGATGACGCCTTCCCGATCGATGACATCAAGGCGGCCGGCTATGACGGCATCTGGCACGGCCAGAAGGGTTTTAACGGCGTCGCCATCCTCTCCCCCGGCGCGGCGCCGAAACTGCGCCGCATGGGCCTGCCGGGCGACCCGGATGACACCCATAGCCGCTACATCGAGGCCGAGGTCGACCCCGGATCGGGGTCCGGGACAGGCGGCCTCATCGTCGCCTCGCTCTATTTGCCCAACGGCAACCCGATCGGCACCGACAAGTTCGCCTACAAGCTCGCCTGGATGGACCGGCTGCGCGGTCATGCGCGCGCGTTGCTCGCCGAGGAGCGGCCGGTGGTGCTCGCCGGTGACTGGAACGTCATCCCGACCGACGATCCCGACGACGTCTTCTCCGCCCGGGCGATGGCGCGCGACGCGCTGATGCAGCCCGAAAGCCGCGCCGCCTTCCGCCGCATCCTCTATCTCGGCTACACCGACGCGATCCGCGCCCGCTATCCCGACGGCGCCGTCTATACCTTCTGGGACTATACCGCCGGCTGCTGGCAGCGCGACGCCGGCTTTCGCATCGATCACCTTTTGCTCTCGCCCCAGGCCGCCGACCGGCTGCTCGATGCCGGCGTCGACAAGGACTATCGCGGCCGCGAGAAAGCCAGCGACCACGCCCCGACCTGGATTTCGCTAGGAGACTAGGCGGCCTCGCGCTCGGCGACGATGCGGTTTGCAAGCTCCCAGTCCTGCATCCGGTCGACGTCGATCGGTCCCTCGGCAAACGGCATCGGCACCGGCACGATCTTCATGCGCAGCACCAGCGACATCATCCGCATGATGCCGCGCATCGTCAGCAGCCGGCTCTTGTAGAGGAGGAAGGCGGGCAGGCCGAGCGCAGCGATCAGCCGCTTCGGCTTCTTGCCGAACTGGCCGCCGCTGTTGAACACCCGCGCCGCTTTTACCGATTTCGGCGTCAGCAGCGCGTAGATGTTGCAGCTCGAATAGGCGCCGTCGCGGAAGCGGTGAAACGCCCGCGTCCCCTCAGGGTAGCGCGCGATCACATCCGCGGCCCTGGTGATGCCGATCGCACCGTCGGCGTCGATGCCGTCGAGCGATTCGCAGAAATGCCGCACCATCTCGGCGGTGTGCAGCGCGTTGTCGCCGGTGGTGATCACCAGCGGCAATAGGTCGGGCGTAACCACCGCGCTGACGCTGGTGCCGATCGTCTCGCGGCTGGCGACATATTCGATCGCCTGGCCGCCCGGCAGCGTCGCCAGCATCGCTTTCGCTTCCGCCTCGCTTTCCGGCTCGATCGCCACCACCACCCGCTCGAAGCAGCCGCTGTCGATCACGCCCGCAACCACCCGCCGCAGCATCGGCTGGCCGGCAATGTCGATGAAGCATTTGTGCGAAACGCCGCCGGCCTGCGCCAGCGGGTCCAGGTTGCCGCGGCTCGCCGCCAGCACCAGCGCCCGGTATCTCTGTTTCGCCATCGGCCGACTCTAGCGGGACGCGGTCAGGAAGCGAAGCGGCGCGAGAGCGGGGACAGCAAGGGCTCGACACTGGCCAGTTGCGGCAGCCGGTCGAGCGCATCTCGCAACGCGGCCGCCTCGTCCGGCGTCAGGATCCCAGCCGTGCAGCCTTCGAACTTGGCCCACACCTGCTCGATCGTGAACGGGGCGGCGAGGCTGCCGCTCGGCATGGCCACCGCGGTTTCGAACCCGCGGCCGTCGTTGAGCGCCAGCTCGACCTCGGTCGCGAATTCGCCTTCGGCCTTGTCGACCGGGTGGCGGTGGACGCGCTCGCGAAAGGCGCGGAAATCGCCGCGCGCCGCGGCTTCGTCGGTGAAATCAGCCAGCGCCGCGTTACCGGTCAGCGCCGCCACCGCGATGCCATGCTCGAGCGAGAATTTCGCCTCGAGCCCGTCGGTCGGCTCGACATACATCAGATTGTTGAGGTGGGTGACCGGCGCGCGCACGTGCACCGCCTCGATGGCGTTGGCGGCCAGGCCATGCTGCGCCATCAGCGCCAGCACGCCGTCCATCGCCCGGTGGGCGCTGCCGCAATTGGGAAATCGCTTCACCCGGAAGCCGCTCGACAGGATCAGCAGCGGCTCGCCGATGCTCTCGGTCTCGAACCGCAGATTCTGGCCGTGCTCGACATGGGTCAGGGTGTCGCGCAGCAGCTCGTAGTCGGGGCCGACCATCAGCCGGTTCATGCCGTGCGGCCCGTCGAGCGTGTCCATCCCCGCATCGATGCCGCCCCTCGCGAGGCAGGCCGCCAGCACGCCGGACTTCGCCGCCAGCCCGGCATGGAGCGGCTTGGTCTGTGACCCGAACTGCGACATGAAGCCGGCCGCCATGCTGGTCGCGATCGACAAAGCGTGGGCCGCCTTGGCCGCGTCGAGCCGCAGCAGCCGGCCGCAGGCGGCGGCGGCGCCGATTGCGCCGACCGTCGCGGTGGCGTGCCAGCCGCGGTTGCGGTGCGCCGGATTCACCCCCTGGCCGATGCGCCCCAGGATTTGCAGGCCGGCGACATAAGCGTCGAGGCATTCGAGCCCGGTATTTCCGACTTCCTCGGCGAGAGCGAGGATCGCAGGAACGAGCACGGCACTGGCATGGGCCTTGGCCGGGTCGAAATTGTCGTCGAAATCGAGCGCGTGCGCGGCCGCGCCGTTGATCGTGGCGGCCCATGGGGCAGGCACGCTTGCGCCCATGCCGATCGCGGTCGCGCGCCCTTGGCCCCAGCGGGAAACGGTCTGGAAAATGCGCTGGCTGACCGGCTCGAGCGCACCGGGAACGAGCACGCCAAGCGTGTCGATGAACTGGCGGCGGGCGGATTCGATCGCCGCCTCCGGCCAGTCGGCCGGCACTGAAGCGAGCCATTCTCCGTACGCGGCGACCGGGTTTCGGCTCATGTGGCGATGTCTAGATCAGCCGCAGCCGCCGCGACAGGCCGCCGAGCGCTTGCCTGTCTTCGATGGCCAGCCCCCAGCGCAAGGCCGCCCAGCTCGCCAGCGCCCAGGTCAGGACGTTGAGCGCCGCGCGCACCGGGCCACCGGCCAAGGTCGATATCAGCGCCATGCCGCCGGCGCCGGCCAGCGCGATCGCCAGGCCGGTGACAAGCGTGCTGTCGAACAGCCGCACCCGTTCGCGCAATGCGAGCTCGATCGCCGCGGCGGCACTCGACGCGACCACCGCCAGAGCGACTGCGATCGCCATGCCGAGCGCGCCGCTGCCCGGCGTCAGCCACCAGGCGGCTCCGAACCAGATGAGGCAGGCGATCAGGCTGTTGATCAGCGGCAACGCGCGATGGCCGATCGTCTCGACGATCGTCGTCGCCGGGCCGATCGCCGCTTCGACCGCGCGGGCGATGCAGAGGATGGCGAGCGGCGCCAGCGCCGCCTCGGCCTCGCGGCGATAGAGGCTCAATATGTCCGGCCCGCTGAACAGCACCAGCGCCGCCAGCGGCACCGCCAGCGCGGTCGAGATGCGGGCGGAGAAATGGTAGAGCGCGGCAATCCGCCCGCGATCCGCCTGCGCCTGGGCGGGCGAAAGCGGCGCCAGCACGTATTGGAACGCCTGGCGCACGATCTGCGGCACCGTCGACAGCTTTCGGGCCACTTCGAACAGGCCGGCCGCGACCGTGCCGGCGGGGCCGGCGATGAGCAGGCTGATCGCCACCGGCGGGCCGTCGATCAGCAGCCGCCGCGACAGGCTCGAAGGGAGCAGCGCCAGCCCGGTGGCAAACAGCTCCCGCACCAGCGCGATCGGCATGCTGGCCCGCAGCAACCGGCCCAGATCGTAGTAACGGGCGAGCAGCGGCAGGCAGAGCAGCACCATCAGCGCCAGCGAACTCAGGTGGGCCGCAATCAGACCGAGCGGACCAAGGTCGAGCAGGAAATAAAGCACCGCGAACAGCGCTCGTGCCACCTGTTCCCAGAAGATGCGCAGGCGGATTTCCGGGCCGAACGCACGCCGGGCGCGGGCGGAGGCGGTCGCGACCTCGATGAAGGTCCACAAGGGGATTGCCCAGGCGAACAAGGCGACCGCCGGCACCAGCACCGGCTGCTGCGAACTGCCGGCGGCGAGCAGGTCGGCCGCAGCGCCGGCGTTGAGCGCCACTGCCAGCGCGACCAGCAGAGCGGGCACCACACTGGCCAGCAAAGCGAGCTTGACGATGCCATGCACCTCGCCCTCCGACCGGGTCGGGACCAGCCGTTGCAGGGCGCTCGGCATCGACAGGTCGAGGACGTTGCTGGCGAGGCTGACCGCGCCCCACAGGATGACATAGAGGCCGTAATAATGGAGCCCGAACAGGGCGATATAGAGCGGCTGGGTGATGATTTCGATCGCCGCGCCGGCGCGCGCAAGCCCGGCAAGCCCGGCGCCCCGCGCCACCTCGCGGCGCTCGACCGCGCCAGGCCCCGAAGCCGCCTCGATATCCGTCATTGCAACGACTGTGCTACAGACAGCACAGCGCGTCGCCAACAAAGCGCAAAAGCTTGTCTAAGCGCGGGATCGCCCCCAACTGGTGCGAAAGCCACCCTTCCTCTATTGTTAAGAGACAGATGAACGTTGCGCTTCACCCTCGCGCGGATGCCACCGCTCATTCGCGGCCGAAAACGTCAGTCCGCGCGCAGCCCTCGTCGCGCCCGCTGATCGGGCTGCTGTCCAATCCGGCCGCTTCGGGCAACCGCGCAATACTGCCGCGCATCCGCGCCTTCTGCGACGAGCATCCTGATATCGCGCACATCGAGGTGACGCATCCCGGCAGGATCGGCGAGGCGCTGCAATCGTTCGAGCGTCTTCAGCCGAAAGTGCTGGTGCTGAGCGGCGGCGATGGCACCGTCCAGGCCGCGCTTACCGAGCTCCATCATGGCCGTTATTTCGATGGTTCGCCGCCGCCGCTGGCGGTGCTGCCGGCCGGCAAGACCAACATGATCGCCCGCGAATTCGGGGTCGAGGGCGATCCGGTGGCGGTGCTCGAACGGGTGATCGGGCTCGCGCGCGGCGATCTTGCGCCACATATCGTCTCGCGTGGCCTGATCTCCTTGCTCGATGGCGATCCGTCCGGGCGGCCGGTGATCGGCCTCTTTCTCGGCGGGGCGGCGCTGGCCGACACCATGCATTTTTGCCGGCACCGCATCTACCCGCTCGGCTTGCCGCATTCTCTGGCGCACGCGCTCGCGCTGCTGCTTGGCCTGCTGTCGATCGGCCTCGGCCGCTGGGCGCGCTTTCTGCCCCTGCCGCCGCGGCCGCTACGGGTGCAGGTCGCGGGCGGGGCGGTGCTCGACGGGTCGTACGCCTTTCTGCTCGTCACCACGCTGCAGCGGCTGCTCTACGGCGGCAGCTTCCCGGCCCGCGCCAACGGCTCGGTGCAGATGCTGTTGATCGACCGCCGCCTGCCGGCAATGTTGCGGGCGCTGATCACCGGCATTCGCGGCCAGCTCGGCAAGCGGCCGCTCGCCGGCGTGCAGCTGGTGAGCGCGCCCGAGTTTCGCATCACCGGCGCGCGCGCGCCCATGTTCCTCGATGGCGAATTGTTCGAGGTCGATCCCGAGCGGCCGCTGGTCATCCGCCCGGCCTCCACCATGCCCTTCCTGCAGCTCGCCAACCAAGTGGCTTGAGGCCACGCGTCGGCAATATGACCGATAGTCTCCACGCTCTCGTCGCAGCCGAGCTGGCCGAGCCGGTCGATCCGCGCGTCACCGACATGGCGGCGGCCATCGCCGGTCTCTATCCGGCGGCGGCGCGGGCCGTCCTCTATTATGGCTCTTGCCTGCGCGACGGCCTCGGCGAAGGCCGCATGCTCGATTTCTATCTGATCGTTTCCGACTATCGCGAGGCCTATCGGCAACGGCGTCTGGCGCTCGCGAACCGGCTGTTGCCGCCCAACGTGTTTCGCATCGCCCATCAGGGCCTTGTCGCCAAGCTCGCCGTGCTCAGCGAGGAGGATTTTGCTCGGCTCAGCGGCCCGCAAGCCCCGGAGGCGGCGGTGTGGGCGCGCTTTGCGCAGCCGAGCCGGCTGGTGTGGGCGGCCGACGAGGCGGCGAGGGCGATGGTGAGCGCGGCTGTCGCGCAGGCAGCGCCCACCTTGCTCGGCCACGCGCGGCCGGTTGCGGGCTCGGACGACTTGCTGGAGCTGTGGCGGACCGGTCTCAAGCGCACTTATGCCTGCGAGCTGCGCCCCGAACCGCCGAGCCGCGCGGACGAGCTCGTTAACGCCGATCCCGAGCGCTATCGCCGTTTCGCCCGCGCTGCCGAGCCACACCTGCTGCCGGTGGCCGACGCCGGGCGATCCTGGCGACGGCTGCGCCGGCGCGGCAAGCGGCTGAACCTGTTGCGGCTTGCCAAGGCGCGCATGACCTACGGCTGGGACATCGATTATTTCGTGTCGAAGATCGGCCGCCACTCCGGCTTCGCGATCGAGCTGAAGCCCTGGCAGCGGCGCTGGCCGCTGCTGGCCGGTCTCATCCTGCTGCCTCGCCTGCTGAAGCGCCGCGCGATCCGCTGAAATCGCCTACCAGAGGCGGAATCGTCTCGGTCGTGATTCCTGGCTTCGAACAGCCTGGTCGCGAACATCCAGCGCCGCCTCGACCGCGTGGGCCAGGGCCGCGACGGTGAACGGTTTGCGCAGCAATTCGCCGCCGACCAGCTCCTCGCTCTCGCCGGCCTCGCCGACATAGCCGGTGACGAACAGCAACGGGATCTGCGGGTGCTGCTGGCGCAACTGCGCGGCCAGCTCGGTCCCGGTCATTTCCGGCATCATCACATCGGTGATCACCAGGGCGAAATCCGGCTGGCGAGCGAGGATTTCCAGCGCTTCCCGGCCGCCGCCGCACGCGGTCGGCCGGAAGCCCAGTTCCTCGAGCGCGGCGACCGTCGCGCGGCTGACCCGCGGGTCGTCTTCCACCACCAGGATCGCGGCGCCTTCGTTCGCCGTTGCCGGCTCGACCGCTGCCACGAACGCGGCGGTGCGGGCCGGAGCCTCAATGACCTCGTCTTCGAACCGCGGCAAATGGATCGAGACGGTCGTGCCTTCGCCCGGCGTCGAGGCGATCGCCGCGTGGCCGCCCGACTGGCGGGCGAAGCCAAAAATCTGGGTAAGGCCGAGGCCGGTGCCCTTGCCGACCGGCTTGGTCGTGAAAAAGGGCTCGAACACCCGGTCGATCAGCTCGGGCGGGATGCCGCGGCCGCTGTCGCGGAAGGTGATCAGGACATAATCGCCGGCAGGCAGGTCTTCGACCTCGCCCGCCGCAAGCGCGACATTTTCGACAATGATCGTCAGCTCGCCGCTGCCGTCCATCGCGTCGCGCGCGTTGACCGCGAGGTTCAACAGGGCATTTTCCAGCTGCGCCGGGTCGGCCCAGATCAGCCACGCAACTTCCGGGAAGCGGGTATGGATGGTGATCCGCTCGCCGATCGAGCGGTCGATCAGCTCGAGCATGTCCTCGACGCGCTCGTTGACCGCGATCGCCTCGGGCAGCAGCGGCTCGGCGCGGGCGAAGGCGAGCAGCCGGCGGGTCAGCGCCGCCGCCCGGGTGGCGCCCTCCATCGCATTGTCGAGATGATATTCCACTTCGCGGATCGGCCCGTGCAGCCGCCTTTTGGCGAGGTCGATGCCGCCGACCACCACCGCCAGCATGTTGTTGAAATCGTGGGCGATGCCGCCGGTAAGCTGGCCGACCGCCTCCATCTTCTGCACCTGCCGCAGCTGCGCCTCGGCGGCGGCGCGTTCGGCCGCCTCCTCCTGCAGCCGTTCGTTCGCGTCCTTGAGCTCGCCGGTCCTCTCCTCCACCGCCTGCTCCAGCTCCATCGCCCGCCATGCCTCGCTGTCCGCCTCGCGGCGCGCGGTCGTTCCCTCCATGAACGCGCGATAGGCGAGCAGCGCCAGCCCGACCGCGCCGACCGCGATCAGCACGGCCAGCCAGCTCAGCCATTCGGTATAGGCGTCGGCGCGGGCGACGATGCCCTCGGTGTCCTCGAACCGGCGGCCAAGGTTCTCGCGCTCCGCCGCCGCGATCGCCTCCAGCTCGGCGCGCAGCGCCGGCAGGGTAGGCGAGGACGCCGCCAGATAGAGTCGCGACAGGCCGCCGGAACCCTGCTGGCGTTCGGCGGCCATGGCGGCCGGCGCCAGCTCGGTGCCGCGCCGCTCGAACAGGTCGCGCAGCTGCGATATCCGGCGGCTCTGCGCCTCGTCCGCGTTCAGCAGCCGCGACAGCTCGCCGATCTGCCGCGACGCGCGCCGCCACGCCTCATAATATTCGCTACCGGTGCTGCGATTCTCGTCGAGCACGTAGCGGCCGAGCGCCGCCTCGGAGCGGGCGATGGTGGCGTCGATGGTACGGGTCAACAGCATCACATCGTAGGTGCGACGCTCCCAGCCCAGCGCCGCGTCGCGGGCGCTGTTGGCGCTGGTGATCAGCACGATAAGCGAGATCAGCGCCAGCGTCGCCGCCAGCGCGCCGCCGCTGACCCACAAGGCGCGCCACCGCGACGGTTCCCCGTCCTCGCCGACGGCCGCGAATTCCTCCTCCGCCATCGCCTTTGTCACTAGGACAAAAGCGGAATCCTGTGAAGAAGGAGGGCGGAGCAGCTCCCGGAAAGAAAACGAACGACCCTAGCCGATCACTCCGATCTTGCGGCCGGCGCCGGCGAACGTCGCGAGGATGCGCTCGACATCCTCGTCGCTATGGTCGGCGCACAGCGAGCAGCGCAGCAGGAACATCCCGGCCGGCGTCGCCGGCGGCCGCGCCATGTTGACGTACAGCCCTGCCTCGAGCAGCGCCTGCCACATCGTCACCGTCGTTTGCTGGTCCGCCAGCAGCACCGCGATGATCGCCGATTGCGCTTGCAGAGTCGCCAGATCGAAGCCGAGCTCGCGCAGCCCCTGGTGCAGCCGGCGGCTGTTTTTCCACAAATGCTCGCGTTTTTCGCCGGCGCGCATCAGCTTGCGGATCGAGGCGGCGGCGGTCGCCACCACCGACGGCGGCAGCGACGCGGTGAACACGTAGGGCCGGCAGACCAGCCGCAGCACTTCGAACTTGGGATGGTTGGAGACGATGAAGCCGCCCACCGTGCCCACCGACTTCGAGAAGGTGCCGACGACGAAATCGACCTGGTCCTCGACCCCCGCTTCCTCGAACACGCCGCGGCCGTTTTTGCCGAAGAAGCCCATGCCGTGCGCTTCGTCGACCACCACCATCGCACGGTGGCTTCTGGCAATCTCGACCATTTCCTTGAGCGGGGCGATGTCGCCGAGCATCGAATAGACGCCTTCGAGCACCACCAGCTTGCCCGGCTCGGGCGGCAGCCGCTTCAGCCGCTTGGCGAGGTCGTCGGCGCTGTTGTGGCGAAAGCGGACGATCTGCGCGTCGCCGAGGAAGCAGCCGTCATAGATGCTGGCATGGCTGTCGGCGTCGAGGATGATGAAATCCTCCTTGCCGGCGATGGTCGACATCAGCCCGAGATTGGCCTGGTAGCCGGTCGAGAAGACCATCGCATATTTGGTGCCGTAAAACTCCTTCAGCGCCTCCTCGCATTCGCGGTGGCCCTGGTAGGTGCCGTTGAGCACGCGGCTGCCGGTGGTCCCCGATCCGAACTCGTCGAGCGCCTTCTTGCCGGCGGCGATCACGTCCGCATCGAACGTCATGCCCATGTAATTGTAGGTGCCGAGCAGGATCGTCTCGCGGCCGTTGATGATCGCGCGGGTCGGCGACAGCACCTTTTCCATCACCAGCCCGAACGGGTCCTTGACGCCGGTATCGAGCAAAGCGTCGCGCTCGGCGATCAGCGCGTCGAACTTGGAAAACAGGTCGCGGCCCGGCTTGGTCGCCGGCAGTGGCTCGTCGCGCGGGTCCATCGCGTTGCGTAGCGCCTCGGTCATCCTTGCCTCAGCCCGCGGCCTTCAGCTTGCCAACCGCGTCGACCAGCTGGCCTACCGTCTCGATCTCGGCCTGCATGTTCATCGTGATCAAGATGTCGAACTCGTCCTCGACCGAGGCGACGAAATCCATCACCACCAGGCTGTCCCACTCGAGGTCGCCGGCGAACGTCGTGGCGTCGGTGAGCTGGACCTCCTTCTTGTTGAACGGTGCGATCAGCTCCGCGACCTTGGCGAAATCGGCTTGGCGGTCGGACATGACGGCCCTTTAGGGTGGCTCGCCGCCGGGTGCCAAGAAAATAGGGCCCGAAAATGGCAGCGGCTTGGCAACCGCTGGGCGGCCTGCGAAGGTGACGGCGTGGGAGAGACCAAGCCCGGCCCGCGCCAGTTTCCGGCCAATGCGGCGAATGTGCTGCGCACCGCCCAGCAGATGAACATGCTGCTCAGCCAGATGGCCGACCTGAAGGCGAACATGCTGCTCGCCGCCACCTTCGTGGTGTTCACCATCGCGGTCGGCCAGGTCGGCAGGATGGCCGAGCCGCTGCCGCTGCTGGTGCTCGGCGGCGGCGCCTTCCTGTCGGCGATCTTCGCCATCCTCGCGGTGCTGCCGGCAACCCGCTATCCCGCGGCCGAGAAGCCGAACCTGCTTTTCTTCGGACAGTTCACCGCGCTCGAGGAGGCCGACTATGTCGAGCGGATGCTCGACATGCTCGGCAGCGACGAGAGCGCCTACCGGGCGATGGCGCGCGATCTCTACCAGAACGGCACGGTGCTGCGCCGGCGCAAGTACCGCTACATCGCCATCGCCTACCGCGTCTTCCTCGCCGCTCTGGTGGCGAGCCTGCTGACCTTCGTCGCCGAACAATTCCTTATTTGAACCAGCCCTGCTCGGCGTACCAGTCGGCGGTGGCCTTCAGCCCGGCCGGCGTCGCGATTTCGGGCTGCCAGATTTCGGCCGGCGGCCGGCGGTGGGCGGTCACCACCCAGTCGGGATGGCAGAAATAGCGCACCCGGTCCTCGGTCAGCTGGGCGCGCTCGCGGCGGACGATGCGGTCGATCCGGGCGGCGCCGCGCAGCATCGGCCGCGGCATCGACAGGGTTGCGGCGCGCCGGCCGAACTGGCGCGAGAGGGTGCGGGCGAAATGGCGATGCGCCCAGCCGCCCTCGCGGCCGTCGTCGGGCTCGTAGATTTCGGCATGGCTGTCGGGCTGGTCGAGCACCCCCAGCAGCAGCCGGCAGAGATCCTCGACATGGATGATCGAGAAATGGCCCCTGGGCGGCATCACCACCAGGCCGCGCCGCGCCATCCGGAACAAGGCGAAGGTCTCGCGGTCGCCGGGGCCATAGATTGCCGGCGGGCGGATGACCGTCCAGTCGAGGCCCGAGGCAGCGACCTCGCGTTCCGAGCGCGCTTTCGATCGTCCGTAGTCGGACAAGCCTGGCTCGCGCGCCGCCAGCGACGAGACGTGGACGAAGCGCCGCAGCCCCGAACCGCGGGCGGCGTCGATCAGCGAGCGCGTCCCCTCGACATTGACCTTGTCGAACGCAGCGCGGTCGGGCGCGTTGATCAGGCCGGCAATGTGCACCACCGCATCGGCGCCGGCGCACAGCTTGGCCAGGCTGTCGCGGCGATCGAGCGCGCCCTCGACCCAGTCGATCCTCTCCTCCGGGGGGCGCCAGCCGCGCGTCAGCGCACGCAGCCCATATCCCGCCGCTTCTGCAAGTCGCAGGAAATGCGAGCCGACGAAACCGGTGCCGCCGGTAACCGCAAGCGTCGCGCTTCGCCGCCCGGCGCTCACAGCGGCGACCATGGCCGCTCGCCCGCGTTTTCGCCGCGGCCGGCGACGAGCGCGGCCGTGATCGCGTCGAGCAGCGCCTCGACGCCGTCGCCGGTCGCGCCGGCGATCGGGTAGACCTTGCCGCCCGCTACCGCCTCGAGCTCGGCAGCCAGCGCCGTCGTGAGTTCCTCGTCGAGCGTGTCGATCTTGTTCAAGGCGACCAGCTCCTGCTTGCTCTCGAGCCCGGCACCGTAGGACGCCAGCTCCGCGCGCACCGTCCGGTATGCCATGCCGATGTCCTCATGGCCGGCATCGACGAGGTGCAGCAGCACCCCGCTGCGCTCGATATGGCCGAGGAAACGGTCGCCGATGCCGGCACCGCCGCTCGCGCCTTCGATCAGCCCGGGAATGTCGGCGATGACGAAATCCGTGCCCTTGTGGCGGACCGCGCCGAGCCGCGGCTGCAGGGTGGTGAACGGATAATCGCCGACCTTGGCCTTGGCGTTGGAAACGGCGTTCAGGAAAGTCGACTTGCCGGCATTGGGCAGCCCGGTCAGGCCGACGTCGGCGAGCAGCTTCAATCGCAGCCACACCCACATCTCCTGCCCTGGAAAACCGGTGCCGTGCTGGCGCGGCGCCCGGTTGGTCGAGCTCTTGAAACTGGCATTGCCGCGGCCGCCGTCGCCGCCCTTGAGCAGGGTCACGCGCTGGCCGACACCGGTGAGATCGGCAAGCTGGTGCGCCTTGTCGTCGGACAGGATCTGGGTCCCGGCCGGTACCTTGATGACGAGATCGGCGCCGCCGGCACCGGTGCGGATGCGCCCGGCACCGCCCTTGCCGCGTGGCGCCCGGAAATGCTGGGTGTAGCGAAAGTCGATCAGGGTGTTGAGGCCGTCGACCGCCTCGAACACGATGTCGCCGCCCTTGCCGCCGTCGCCGCCGTCGGGCCCGCCATATTCGACGAACTTCTCGCGCCGGAAGCTGACCGCGCCGCCGCCGCCATCGCCCGAGCGAAGGTGGATTTTCGCCTGGTCGAGGAAATGCATGAGCGGGCGTTTACGAGGCCGGCGGGGCCAAGAGAAGCTTGCGGGGTTTGCGACAGGCTGCGACACTTTTGGCGACGCGGCGGGATAGGTTTGCGACGATGGCGCGCCAGGACCAAGTTTCGGTGGGCGCCGGAGGAATATATCATGACGTCCATCGATCGCCGAAACCTGCTGCTGGGCGCCGGCGCGCTCGGCTTGCTCTCTCTGCCGATCAGCGCCTGCGGCCAGCCCCGCCCGCCGGCCCGCTCGACCCGGCTGATCGCCGGCGACACCTGCCCGGTGACGCCGCGCCAGACCGAGGGACCCTTCTATTTCGACCCGCGGCTGGTGCGTCGCGACATTACCGAGCGACGCCCGGGCGTGCCGCTGCGGCTGCAGCTCCAGATCGTCGGTGCTGATGCCTGCGCGCCGCTGTCAGGTACGCGAGTCGATGTCTGGCATTGCGACGCCGGTGGCATCTATTCCGGCTACGAACGCGAGGGTTCCAGCGGCGAGACCTTCCTGCGCGGCACCCAACTGGCCGACGCCGACGGCGTCGTCAATTTCCGCACCCTCTATCCCGGCTGGTATCAGGGGCGGGCGCCGCACATTCACCTGAAGGCGATTCTCGGCGACGGCCGCGAGCTTATTTCGCAGCTTTATTTCCCCGATGATCTCTCGCAGCAGATCTATGGCGAAGGCGCCTATGCCGGCCGGCCCGGTACGGCGGTGCGCAATGGTGACGACGGCATCTTCCGGCGGCTGCGCGGCGCCGCTCCGATGGCGGCGATGACCCGCGCCGGCCCCGGCTATGAAGGCCGGATCGTGATCGCCCTGGCCTAGGGCCGGGCGTGCGTCGCCTGATAGACCCCGAGCAGGCCGCCGCCGGGCAGCTTGACGCCGGTGCTGCGGCCCCAGTCCTGCTCGGCGATCGGCTCGGTGGCGACGCCTTTTTCGGCCATCTTCGCGACGAAAGCGTCGGTGTCGTCGCAGATCAGGTAGAGCTGGTGGAAGCCGTTGTCGCCGGAATGGACGCCAAGCTCAGCCGGCGGCAGCTTGAAGATCAGCCAACCGCCGCCGGAATCGATGCAGGGGATTTCGAGCACGTCGCGCAAGAAGGCGCGGTCGGCCTGTTCGTCCTGGGTGAAGATCATCACGTGCGCGCCGCCGATCATGCCTTGGCTCCCTTCTTTGCCTCGATCATTGCAATAAGCTGCTTGCGCGCGATCTCGCGCGCCTTGCCGCGCGGCATTCCCAACGCCGCGGCGAGCGGCTCGCCGAGGAGGGAATCGCCGATCGCCGCCAGTACCAGCCACAGGGTGGTTTCGTGAATGGGCCGGTCCTCGTGACCCTGCCCAAGCTGGTCGATCAACTGGTGCACCGCCTCGAGGATCGGATTCAGCGCAGCGCGGTCGCCAGACAGGATCATCCATGCCGCTAGCGCGCCGCCGCCTTCCTTGCCGAACGCGTCGAACGTGCGGTCGACGATCTCGATCGGGTCCGCTTCGCCCTCGCGGCTGCGCCGCACTGCGTCGGCGATGCCGGCACAGACACGCTCGCTCAGATCGCTCGCCAGCGCCGCCTGCAGGCCCGCGGCGCTGCCGAAATGGTGCAGCAGGTTGGCGTGGGTCTTGCCGATCCTCGCCGCCACCGCCTTCAGGGTCACCGCCTGCGGGCCCTCGTCGATCAGCAGCCGCCGTGCCGCCGCCACCGCCTCGGCGCGGCTTTGTTCGGGGGTGAGGCGGGACCGGCTTATTGACATGATTGTAAGTAGGCGGTAGCGCCGCCCCCGGGGAGATACAAGCATGGCATCGCCGGCCGACCTCGTGATCACGCCGCGCGACCGCAAGTTCGGCCGCGGTACCGCCCAGCCGCGCTGGTGGATGGGCGGCGATCCGGTCGCCACCGCTTTCTACAACGCGCTTTCGGCCACTTTCCCGAAGGGCGAGACCTTCTTCTGCGAGAGCGTCCGCAACTTCCGCGAAGCAGCGCCGCCGAAGCTGGCCGCCGAAATCAAGGCGTTCGTCACCCAGGAAGCGATGCACAGCCGCGAGCACGCCCAGTTCAACGCCCGCGCGGTCGAGGCGGGCTACGATCTCGCGCGGATCGAGGAACGGGTCGACTGGCGGCTCGGCCTCACTCGCGAGCGCCCGCCGATCGTCAACCTCGCGGCAACGATGTGCCTCGAGCATTTCACCGCCATTCTCGCCCACCAATTGCTCGGCGACTCGCGCCACCTTTCCCGCGCCCCGGCCGAAGATGCCGCCATGTGGCGCTGGCACGCGATCGAGGAGATCGAGCACAAGGCGGTGGCCTACGATACCTGGCGCCACGCAACGCGCGATTGGCCCCGCCGCAAGCGCTGGAAGGTGAAGGCGAAGGTGATGCTGTTCATCACCCGCAATTTCATCGTCGACCGCAGCTTCGGCACTCTCGACCTCTTGCGCCAGGACGGGATCGTCGGCCCGCGCGCCTGGGCCCGGATGATCTGGTTCACGTGGATCTGGCCGGGCATGCTGCGCCGGGTGTTCGGCGCCTGGCTCGCTTTCTTCCTGCCGCGCTTCCACCCCTGGAAAGTCGATGACCGCCACCTGATCGCCGCTGCGGAACGTTCGCTGCCCGCTTACGCCTGAATCTCTCCGCCGCCGCCGTCGGTGACCGGGTAGAGCTCGACGATCAGCACCGCGGACAACCATACCGCCAGCGTCACCGCCAGCCGGTCACGGTCGGTCTGGCTGAGCCCGTGATCGGTGAAATAGCCGCTGTACAGATAGATCCCCATGAGCAGGACATAGCTGAGCAGGAGACCGATCGCATATTTGCGCCGCTCCGAGGTCGAGAAGACCCGCAGGGTCATTACCGTCCCCGCCAGGATCGCGATCAGCATCGCGTAGCGCCCCAGCGGCAGGTCGCCGACCGCGCCGAGATTGGCGCCCAGCAACGCCCCGAAAAACAGGTTCATGCCGTCGAGCGTGCCTTGCTTCTCCTGCCGCGTTTGCCGCGTGAGATCCTTCCAGACGGGCATATTTCCCCCGGCCGGATGCTGGTCCGGCCGGGGGAGGTTGGTCAAGCCGCGATTGCCGACGGTACCTGCGTGGTGTCGTCCTCGTCGAAGTCGAGCGCGAGCAGCCGGCACGCCGCCGCGCGGCCGCGGGCGGCGCTGTAACGCGATACGACGCCGCCGCTCGGCTGGAAGCCGAGCTTGGCCAGCACCCGGCCCGAGGCCGGGTTGTCGGTGAAATGGCCGGCGATCAGCCGCTTGAGCCTGAGTCCGTTGCGGACGATGTCGATCACCGCCCGGCCGGCCTCGGTGGCGAAGCCGCGGCCCCAGTGCGGCCGCGCGATCCAGTAGCCAAGCTCGACCTCATCGAGATCGAGCCGGCCGAAGCCGATGCCGCCGATGAGCTCGGGCGCGCCTTCGCTCCGCAGGAAAATGAGGAAGCGGCCCTCGTCGGCGCGGTCGAGCTCGCGTGCGAGAAATTGCTCTGCGTCGGCCATCGCGTACGGCCACGGCGCCCGGCCGAGATTGCGCACGATGCGCTCGTCGGCGATCGCCCTGAACAAGGCCGGCGCGTCCTCGCGCCAGCCGGGCCGCAGCAATAGTCTTCGTGTCCTCGCGAACATCGGTCTTCTCCCTTTCGCGCCTGGCCTCCACCGGCGCTTGTCGAGGGAAAAATGAAAAGGGAGAGGTGCGACCCTCTCCCTCTGCGGTTCCCTTGCGGGAACCCTGGGCCGCTCCTCCCGGAACAGCCCCTTGGCGACTGTTCCTATGCTGTCGTGCTCGCCGCCGGCCACATTTCGATATGGACGTATTTGCGGCCGAGCTTGCCGTCGCGGAACGCGACGCGGCCGTCGGTCAGCGCGAACAAGGTGTGGTCCTTGCCGACGCCGACATTGCTGCCCGGATAATATTGGGTGCCGCGCTGGCGAACGATGATGTTGCCGGCGAGCACGGACTCGCCGCCGAACTTCTTCACGCCCAGCCGCTTGCTCTGGGAATCGCGGCCGTTGCGCGACGAGCCGCCTGCTTTCTTATGTGCCATTGCCTTGCTCTAACCTCTTGTCCGTTTAGCCCTTCTTACCCGAAGCGGGCTTTTTTGTCGACTTCGCCGCGGCTTTCGGCGCCTTGGCCTCGGCCTTCGCTGCCTTCGCTTCGGCCTTCGGCGCCTTCGTTTTTGCCGTCTTGGGCGTATCGGTCATCTCGCCGGCGGTCGGCTCGATCTTCACATCTTCCTTGGCGGCCTTCGCCGGCTTGTCCGCGGGCGCTTTCGCGGCAGGCTTGGCCTCGGCCTTCTTCGCCTTCGCGTCGCCGATCGCCGTGATCTTCAGGATCGTGTGCAGCTGGCGGTGGCCGCGCTTGCGCCGGTAATTGTGGCGGCGCTTTTTCTTGAACACCGTCACCTTCTCACCCTTGGCCTGGGCGACGATCTCGGCCGACACCTTGAGGCCCTGGGTTGATTTCGTCTCCCCGCCCTCGCCGGCAAACAGGACGTCGTCGAGCGTCACCGTGTCGCCGGCTTCACCGGTCAGGCGATCGACGACGATCTTGTCTCCCGGGGCGACGCGATACTGCTTGCCGCCCGTGCGCACGATTGCGAACATGGCTTTTCCCGTTTCCCGATTGAGGGCGCCGCGCCAGGCGCGGAACGCCGGCTGCTACCGGCGGCCCTTGCCGATGTCAAATGCCTCTAGTGCTTCCGCTCGGGCCTGAGCTGGTAGCGGCTGCCGTCGAACCGGTCGAACAGCCCTTCGATCGCCGGATGGTCGATCGGCTCGCCCAAAGTGTCCGACACCAGGTTCTGCTGGCTGACGTACGCAACGTAGCTCGCCTCCGAATTCTCGGCGAGCAGGTGATAGAAAGGCTGGTCCTTGGCCGGGCGGATCTCCTCGGGGATCGCCTGGTACCATTCCTCGCTGTTGGCGAAGACCGGGTCGACGTCGAAGATCACCCCGCGAAAATCGAATAGCTTGTGGCGCACCAACTCGCCGATCGAAAAGCGCGCATGCGCGATCGGCAGCGCCGCGGCGCCGGGATTCTCGCCAGTTGCCAGGTTGTTGGTCCCGCTCATCCTTCCCATATGTAGGGCACGCTGCGCACCGCCACAAGCAAGCACCTCCCTCTATTTGGGACACGCTGGCCCGGCTGCTTGGCAAGGCGAGGCGCCTTGGCTAAGCGCGCGGCTTTCTGACCGGCCCCGGCGAAGGGGCGCACCGCGGAGAGGTGCCGGAGTGGTCGAACGGGGCGGTCTCGAAAACCGTTGTGCCCTTACGGGTACCGTGGGTTCGAATCCCACCCTCTCCGCCACCATCGCGGCCCTCCCTTGGGATGGGGGCCGCGATGATGGCCAAGGGCCGGGTAAGAACCCACCCGGGTTCGAGCCGAAGCCGCGCGCCAGCGCGGCTGAGACCATGAGCGAAGCTCATAATCCCACCCTCTCCGCCATCCTGCGTCGCTCGCCTTCGGCGAGCTATGCAGGATGACCCTCCGAAGCCTTAGCGAAGGAAGGCAGCCTGTATTACGTCTACTTGCTCGAAAGCATCAGCCACAGTGACCAACGATATGTCGGGTCGACGCGGGACCTGCGCGCTCGCTTGCTAAGGCACAATGCCGGTGCATCGCAGCATACTTCAAAATTCGCTCCCTGGCGCCTCGTGACCTACGTTGCCTTCACCGACCAGGCGAAGGCCGAGGCATTCGAACTCTATCTCAAATCTGGCTCAGGGCACGCGTTCGCGCGCAGGCATCTTTGGTAGGTTCGAGCCGAAGCCGCGCGCCAGCGCGGCGGAGACCATGAGCGAAGCTCATAATCCCACCCTCTCCGCGCGCATTCGCGCATAAGCACCCCTGGCAAGCGCGGCGAGGACCATGCGCGAGGCGCATGATCCCATCCTTTTCTGGTTCTTGTTAATGCTTGCTCGGAAAAATCGCCGACAGCGGCTTGCGCTGCAGCCTTGCCTTGAGATCCTGAGACCGGGTCCGGTCGACCGCGTCTTCCTTGTTGGCGGCGCCGATCACCAATCCGAGCTCGCCGAGCGACTTGGCGACATGGTCGAGATTGCCCAGCTCGGCAGCGTAGCGATGGCGGATCGCTCCGTCCTGGCCGAGCAGATAATGGGCGCTTTCGATGTAGCGGCGCAGCGTCGCCAGCTCCTCGGCGAGGCGTTCGTCGAGCAGGTCGGTCGACGGCGCCGGTGCAGGCGGCGCCGGCTTCGCCACCGCTCGGCGCGGCGACAGCGGCTCGACGCTGCCCGTGGTTTCGCTGACGACAGGTTCGGCCGTCGGCTTGTCGCCGGCGGTGAACGCCGTCGGGTGCAGCGCGAGGTTGTTCGGACGGGTCATCGTCCGGACCCGTAGGCGCGACATAGTAAAGACCGCACTAACGCATTCACGAACTGGAAACGTTAAGCGTCCCGGTTAATTCAGCGCCTCGGCGCCCATTTCGCTCGTCACGTCGCCGCCCGATGCGGATCGGCGCCCGCGTCTACCTCGGCAGCGGCGGCCGAAAGCCCGCATGAGGTCAATCGCATCGCGGGAGAAGCTCCGATCCTGCTGTTCCGTAATGGAGCATTCGGCCGATCCCGTTCTCGCCTGTGCAGGCGCTGCGATCGAATATGGTATGGCTGAACCGCGGAGGAGAGAATTGTGGAGCTACAACCAGCACCGAAAAATCGCGCCCTATTCTGGGCGTTGGTCGCAGCCACCATTCTCTACCTGGTCGCGCTCCCATTTTCGACGATGATGGTGATGATGATGCCGATGGCGAGCGACTCCGGGCTGGATTGGCGCGTCTGGCTGTTCACCGAAGCCGCCCTCACCTTCCCGGTAGCGCTGGTTCTTTGCCCCGTTCTGGGCTGGGTCGCTTACGCAAAGAGGTGGAACAGGACAGGGTGGATCGTGGTCGCGCTGCCGTTGCTCTGGCCATTGATCCTTGTCGCAACAGTTTTCCTTTGATCCTTCCTTTAGTCGGCACAAGGCGCTCATGAGGTCCGCCCGGCCTGATGGCGAAGCGGACAGCAAGCACGGCCCTCTTGAGCGCGTATGGGGTGCGCCGAACCGGCCTGTCACTTTCCGGGGTTCAGGACCTCCATCTGCGTTGGTGCCTGTTCTTGTCGGCCCACCCGCACCTTTACCCGCGCGATCGTCTCGTCCAATGACAGCCGCAACACCTCAACTTCGCCCGGAAAAGCGGTTAGCAGCCGCGACGGCGTCGCGGGGGAAAGGAGCACGAACAGGCCCCGATCCTGCTGGCGGCGGATCAGCCGCCCGAACGCCTGGGCGAGCCGCGCCTTCACCACTCGGTCGTCATGGAGGCTGCCGCCGGCAACCGCTCGCCGCGCTGCATGCAGCACATTTGGCCGCGGCCACGGCACCCCCTCCATCACCACCAGCCGCAGCGATTCCCCCGGCACGTCGACGCCGTCGCGCAAGGCGTCGGTGCCGAGCAGGGACGCGCGCGGATCGTCGCGGAAGATGTCGACCAGGGTGCCGGTGTCGATCGGATCGACATGCTGCGCGTAAAGCGGCAGCCCGGCTCGCGCGAGCCGGTCGGCGATGCGCGCGTGCACCGCCCGCAGCCGCTGGATGGCGGTGAACAGGCCGAGCGTGCCGCCGCCGGCTGCCTCGATCAGCCTGGCATAGGCGCCGGCCAGCGCCGCCAGGTCGCGGTTGCGTCCCGCTCCTGGCAGGTCGTTGACCACGATCACCTCGCTGTTCGCGGCATAGTCGAACGGGCTATCGGCCTCGAAATGGCCGATCGGCGCGTCGAGATGGCGCGCGCCGCTGCGCGCTTCCGCCTCTGCCCAGTCGCGTCCCCCGACGCGCAACGTCGCCGAGGTGATCAGCACGCCGTGCGCCGGCGCCAGCACTTGCTCGGCCAGTGGCTTGGTGGGGTCGAGACAATGGCGGCGGATGCCGGCGTCGATCTCGCGCCCTTCGATCCGCTCGACCGCCAGCCAGTCGACGAATTCGGGGTCGGCCGGGCCGCCGATCCGCGCCGCGAGCGCAATCCAGCCGCCGACCAGCTGGGCCCGCCACGAAAGTCCGGCGATCGCACCCTCGATCCTTGCCCGCCCAGGCCCGTCGAGCCAGTCGGGCGCCGCCGCCAGCACCGCCTCGAGCCGCTGGCCGAGCGCGACCGTCGGCCGCAGCAAGCGCTCGAGCGCCTCGGCTGCGGGCCCGGCCGCCTCGATCAGCGCCGGCTCGGGCTCGGCCAGCTCGGTTTCCAGCCCGTAGCCGGCGTCCTGGCTGCTCGCCCGGGCAAAGACCGTCGCGCGCACCACCGCGAGCAGCCGCTCGATCGCGCCGACGGGGATATTCTCCGCCAGCCGCGCCAGCCAGCCGTCGCCGGGAAGCTCGTGCGCCGCCGCCAGCAATTGCTCGAGCGAAGCGGCCCCGGCCTGGTCGTAGCTGGCGACGTCCATCAGCCGCGCCGCCAGCCCGCGCCGGCGTCCGCGCGAGCGCGCCTCCGGCCCGAGAATCCAGCGCCGCAGCTCGATCGCCTCCTGGCCGGTCAGGGCGGCCGAGAAAGCGGCGTCGGCGGCGTCGAACAAGTGATGGCCCTCGTCGAACACGATCCGCGAAGGTGTCGCTCCTTCCCCGCTGCCCCGCGTAGCGCTCGCCATCAGCAGCGCGTGGTTGGCGATCACCAGGTCGGCCTGCTCGCTCGCCCGCGCCGCCCGCACGATGAAGCAGCGGCGGTAATGCGGGCAGCCGGCATAGATGCATTCGCCGCGCCGGTCGGTCAGCGCCGTCGCGCCGGCCCGCCGGAAAAGGCTCGGCAGCCACCCCGGCAGGTCGCCGCCGATCATGTCGCCGTTGCGGCTATATTGTGCCCAGCGCCCGACCAGCTGGGCGAAAGTGGCGGCGCGGCCGGCGAAACCGCCTTGCAGCGCGTCCTCGAGGTTCAACAGGCAGAGATAATTCTCGCGGCCCTTGCGGATGACGATGCGGCGTTGCCGCTCGCCGGCGTCGGGGAAAAGGCGCGCGCCTTCGCGATCGAGCTGGCGCTGCAAATTCTTGGTGTAGGTCGAGATCCATACCGTGCCGCCGGCCTCTGCTGCCCACAACGAGGCGGGCGCGAGGTAAGCGAGCGTCTTGCCGATGCCGGTGCCTGCCTCGGCCAGCAGCAGCTGCGGGCGGCCCTCCAGCGCGCGCGGCGCGAACACCGACGTCGCGGCCGCCGCATAGCCGCTTTGGCCAGGGCGGATTTCGGCGTCGGACCCGGTCAATTCCGCCAACCGCGCGATCGCGTCGGCTTCGCGCACACGGATCGGCCGCGGTGCCGGCCGCGGCGCTTCCTCCTCCCATTCGGGCAAGCGGCGGAACAGGCCGGGCCCATCCCGCTTCGGCGGCTCCAAACGCACCGCCACCGCTGCCGCCCATGGCCAGCGCAGCCGGCCGAGCGACTGCAGCGCGGTCCAGGCCCCGTCGCGTTCGGGCCAATCGGTTGCGAGCGTTGCCAGCAGGGTTGCGGCCGCCATGCGCAGGAAGGACGCGGCCGCCGGGCCG
>JBQTJR010000093.1:0-4224 GCA_052386895.1 Sphingosinicella sp. | reverse complement strand
TCAACCTCCGCCCCGGCACGGGGAGGGGGACCAGCCGGAGCCACAGGCGGAGGCTGGTGGAGGGGGCCATGCGCTTCGGCGCTTCCGCTCGGGGACCCCTCCACCGCGTCGCTTCGCGCCGCGGTCCCCCTCCCCGTTCCGGGGAGGAGTCGGAGTGCCCGAACAAGCACCCTTCGCTTCGCCAGCGCTACCTCCTCCCCGGCCCGTGCCCGCGCATAGGCGCGCTGGCCCTCGATCTTCAGCGCCGAGAAAGCAGGCGGGACCTGCTCGATTTCGCCGGTGAAGCGCGGCAGCACGTCCGCAATTTCGTCCAGGGTTGGCCGCCGCGCGCTGGTCGCAACGACCCCGCCCTCGGCGTCGAGCGTATCGGTCTCCGCGCCAAAGCGGATGGTGAACGCATAGTCCTTGTCGGAATCGAGCAGCCGTCCTGCCAATTTGGTCGTCTCGCCAATCGCAATCGGCAGCACGCCGCTGGCCAGCGGATCGAGCGTGCCGCCATGGCCGATTTTCGCTTTCGGATAGCCGCCTTCGCGCAGCGCCCGCTTGATGCGGCCGACCGCCTGGGAGGAGCTGGGCCCGGCCGGCTTGTCGAGGATCAGCCAGCCGTGAATCCTCCCTGCGCCGAAGGCGTGGGGAGGGGAACCATCCGGAGGATGGTGGAGGGGCATCATTCGACGGTGTGGACCGTCTTCAGCTCCAGCCGCAATTGCCGTGTCTCGGCCTCGCGCAGCCGTTCGAAGAAATGGCGCCGGCACATCGCGACATAGGCCTCGTTGCCGCCGATGCCGATCTGCTCGCCGGCGTGGACGGCGGTGCCGTCCTCGTCGACCCGCAGGTTCATCGTCGCCTTGCGGCCGCACTCGCAGATCGTCTTCAGCTCGACGAGCGCGTCGGCGAGCGCGAGCAGGGCGCCGCTGCCCTCGAACAATCGACCGGTAAAGTCCGAGCGCAGCCCGTAGCAGAGCACCGGCACGTCGACCTCGTCGCACAGGTCGCACAGCGCCAGCACCTGGTCGCGGGTCAGGAACTGGGCCTCGTCGATCAGCACGCAATGGACCGGCCGGCGCAACAGCTCGGCCTCGATCTCGGCACGGATGTCGGTGTCCGCCTTGTAGGTATGGGCCTCGCCGGTCAGGCCGATACGCGAATCGATCATGCCGTGGCCGCCGCGGTCGGCGAAATCGGCGGTCCACAGCATCGTCGCCATGCCGCGCTCGCGATAGTTGAAATCGGCCTGCAGGAGGGTGGTCGACTTGCCGGCATTCATCGCCGAATAATAGAAATAGAGCTTGGCCACGCGCCGTTCCTAAACCGGAGGCGATGCGTCGCGCCACTCGTCGGCGAGGATCGAGAACAATACGGTATCGCGCCCGTGGCCGGTCCAAGTGATGCGGTCGGCGCGCAGCACGCCCTCGCGGGTGGCGCCGAGTTTCGCCATCGCCGCCTGGCTGCGGGCGTTGCGGCTATCGACGCGAAACTCGATGCGGCGGAAGCCGCAATCGATCGCGCGGCCGATCATCAGCTGCTTGACGCGCCGGTTGAAGCCGGTGCCGCGCAGCGCCGGCACGTAATAGGTGCTGCCGATCTCGAGCACTTTGCGCTCCGGCTCGATGCCGATGAACGAGCTCATGCCGACGACCGAGCCGTCGACAAGGATGGTGTTCGGCGACCATTCCGGTCTTTGCAATGTTGCGTCGAACGTGCGGTCGAAATGCTTGGGACCCCACGAGATCGCGAAGATCTTCCAGATGTCGAGGTCCTGCGCGCAGGCGGCCTTCAGGTCCGCGCGATGCGCCTCGGCCATCGGCACGATCGCAAGGTCGCCCTCGGTCATCGGTTCGGCGAGGGTCATTCCTCGCGTTCGCTCGCCAGGTCGCGCGCGACATGCTCGGAGCGCAGCAGCCGGTCGATCCGGTCCCCTTCCTCGAAACTCTCGTCGGGCAGGAATTTGAGGTCGGCGGCATATTTAGTGTTCACCCGCCGCGCGACTTCGCCCTTGAGGTAGCGCTGGTTGCGGCGAAGCGCGGCCAGCACTTCATTCTCGTCCGCGCCGAGCAGGGGCTTCACGAACACGGTGGCGTGCCTGAGGTCGGGCGACATCCTGACCTCGGTCACCGACACGCTGTGGGCGGAGAGCACCGGATCGTGCACGTCGCCACGCGCCAGCAGCTCGGACAATATGTGGCGGACGCGCTCGCCGACGCGAAGCAGCCTTACCGAGCGGCCTTCGGGGGTTTCGTTGTGGCGGGCCATCGCGAACTAGAGCGTCCGTTCGCGCTCCTCGACCTCGTAGGTTTCGATGAAATCGCCGGCCTTGATGTCGGTCGTGTTCTCGAAGGTGACGCCGCATTCCAGCCCGGCCTTCACCTCTGCGACGTCGTCCTTGAAGCGCCGCAGCGAGGCGATCGCGCCGTCGTAGATGATGACATCGTCGCGCATGATGCGCGCCTTCAGCGCCTTGCGGATATAGCCCTCGGTCACCAGCAGGCCGGCCGCCTTGCCGTGCTTGCCGGCCGAGAACACCTCGCGCACCTCGGCACGGCCGACCACCGTCTCGACGATCAGCGGCCCGAGCTCGCCGGCCATCGCCGCCTTCACCGCGTCGGTGAGGTGGTAGATGACGTCGTAATATTGCATCGCCACGCCGTCGCGCTCGGCGATCTCACGCGCCTTGGCGTTGGCGCGGACGTTGAAGCCGATGATCGGCGCGCCCGACGCCTTGGCGAGGATGACGTCGCTCTCGGTGATGCCGCCGACGCCGGCATGGAGCACGCGGGCGCGGATATCCTCGGTCGAGATCTTGTTGACCGCGTTGACGATCGCCTCGACCGAGCCCTGCACGTCGCCCTTGATCACCAGCGGGAACTCGACCGCCTGCTTTTCCTTCAGCGCCGAGAACATCGTCTCGAAGCTGGCCGGCGCCGAGGTGGTGCGCTGCTTGTCGAGCACGCTCTGGCGATAGTCGGCGACCTCGCGGGCGCGCGCCTCGTTCTCGACCACGGTCAGCGAGTCGCCGGCCGACGGCACGCCGGACAGCCCCAGCACCTCGACCGGCACGCTCGGGCCGGCTTCCTTCACCTGCCGGCCCTTGTCGTCGATCATCGCCCGCACCTTGCCGGAAATCGGCCCGGCAACGAAAATGTCGCCGACCCGCAAGGTGCCGCGCTGCACCAGCACGGTGGCGAGCGGGCCGCGGCCCTTGTCGAGCTTGGCCTCGACCACCGCGCCCTCGGCCGGGCGGCCGGGATTGGCCTTCAGCTCGAGTATCTCGGACTGCAGCTGGATCGCCTCCAAGAGCTTGTCGAGATTGGTCTTCTTGGTCGCCGACACCTCGACATCCTGCACGTCGCCGCCGCCCATCTGCTCGACGACGACCTCGTGCTGCAGCAATTCCTCGCGCACCTTCTGCGGATTAGCCGCCTCGCGGTCGATCTTGTTGATCGCGACGATCATCGGCACTGCGGCCGCCTTGGTGTGATTGATCGCCTCGATCGTCTGTGGGCGGATGCCGTCGTCGGCCGCCACCACCAGGATGACGATGTCGGTGACGTTGGCGCCGCGCGCCCGCATCTCGGTGAACGCCTCGTGGCCGGGCGTGTCGAGGAACGTGATTTTCGACTTGTCGGGCAGGCTCACCTGGTAGGCGCCGATATGCTGGGTGATGCCTCCGGCCTCGCCGGAGACGACGTCGGCGCCGCGGATGGCGTCGAGCAGCGACGTCTTGCCATGGTCGACATGTCCCATGATCGTCACCACCGGCGGCCGCGGCTGCAGCATCTCCTCGGGGTCGGTCTCGCCGCCGATGCCGATCTCGACGTCGGCCTCGCTGACCCGCTTGATGGTGTGGCCGAACTCAGTGACCAGGAGCTCGGCGGTGTCCTGGTCGAGCGTCTGATTGACCGTCACCACCACGCCCATCTTGAACAACGCCTTGACCAGGTCGGCGCCGCGCTCGGCCATGCGGTTGGCCAGCTCCTGCACCGAGATCGCCTCGGGCACGACGACATCGCGCACCTGCTTCGCCTGCGGGCCCGCCTGCTGGTGGGCGCGCCGCTCCTTCTCGCGGGCGCGGCGCAGGGCGGCGAGCGACCGGGCGCGGGCATCGCCCTCGTCGTCGAGCGCGCGGGTGACGGTAAGCTTGCCGCGTTCGCGGCGAGGCTCGTCGCGGCCGCGCACCGGCCGCGCCGGCTCCGGCCGGCGGGCGGGGGCATGGCCCGGGCGCGC
>JBQTJR010000092.1:0-5959 GCA_052386895.1 Sphingosinicella sp. | reverse complement strand
ACTCGATCGGGACGCGGATGTCGCTCTGGCGCGAGACGGCGAGCGCCTTCATGCGCTCGTTCAAGGGGCCCATCGACCAGCCCTCGCCGAACACCTGCAGCGTCACGCCCTGGCGGATGTCGCTCTGGCCGTTGCCGTCGTGGATCAAGGATTCGGTCGCCCAGCTCAGCATGTTGATGAAGCCGGGGGCCACCGCGAGGCCAGCGGCGTCGATCTCGCGCCGGCCGGCCCTTGGCGCGCGCGGGCCGACATAGGCGATCCGCTCGCTGATGATCGCGACGTCGCCGCGATAGGGCGAGCTGCCGCTGCCGTCGTAGATGGTGCCGCCGCGGATGACGTAATCATATTCGCGCGCCGCCGGCGCCGGGCCGGCCGGCATCGCGACGTTGATCGCGCAGCCGGCGAGCAGGAGGGCGGGGAGAAGCGCGAACCACTTTGCCCTAACCGTCATGCCAGCGAAAGCTGGCACCCAAGCGGTGTCAGCGTGTTTTCTCTGACTCAGCTTGGACCCCAGCTTCCGCTGGGGCGACGAGAACAAATTGGACATGAATGCCATCATCGTCCTCCCAGCTCCCGCGCCAGGTCGTGGACATGCTCGATCCCGGCATAGAAGCTCGCCACCGCGATGCGCTCGTTGAGCCCGTGCGCGAACTCGTCCTCCGGCCGGCTGAACAGGCCCGACGTGCCGAAGGTCGGGATGCCGGCATTGCGGTAGATGATGCCGTCGGTCGCGCCGGAAATCATGTGCGGCACGATCGGCACGCCCGGATAGCGGCGGCGGATCGAGCGGGTGATCGCCGCGGTGACGTCGGGCCGCAGGTCCGAGGCGGGCCCGATGTCGACCTCGCCGAGAGGCTCGACCGCGAGTCCCTCGCCCGCCAGCCCGGCCAGCGCCGCGCGCATGGTCTCGACCGGGACGCCTGGGAAGATGCGGCAATTGACCGTCGCCGACGCGCGCTGCGGCAGCGCATTCTCGGCATGGCCGGCCTCGAGCATGGTGGCGATGCAGGTGGTGCGGGTGGTGCCGACGAACTCCGGCATCGCGAACAGGGCGTCGGCGGCGGCTGGGTCATGGGGGTTTGCGGCGGACGCGCGCAGCGTCGCGCCGGTGGCATCGTCCATCGTCCGGCCGATCGCGTCGAGATAGGCGCGGGTCATGGCGTTGGCCATCACCGGGAAGCGGTGTTGCTCGATCCGCAGCAAGGCGCGGGCGAGGTCGTAGATCGCATTGTCCAGCCGCGGCCGGCTCGAATGGCCGCCGGGATTGCGGGCGGTAACGCGGAAGGTGGCGTAGGTCTTCTCCGCGGTCTGCACTAGGTAGATGAGCGGCCGGTGATCGCTCGCGAGGGTCCCGCCGCCGCCGTCGGTATTGATCGCATATTCGGCGCCGCGCACCCACTCGTGGGCGGCGATCAGGCGGGTGGTGTCGAACGTCGTCTCCTCGTCGCCGACGAACGCGAACAGCAAGGTGCGGCGCGGCCGGGCGCGCGCGGCCTGGAGCCGCAGGATGGTCGACACCATCGCCGTGATCCCCGATTTGTTGTCGCTGGTGCCGCGGCCGAAGAAATAGCCATTCTCCTCGCCGAGCTGGAACGGGCTGCGCTCCCAGTCCTCGGGGCGGGCGTCGACCACGTCCATGTGGCCGGAAAAGAGGATCGGCCTTGCCGAGCGATCGCGGCCTGGAATGCGCACGATCATGCCGGTCGTCTCGCCGTGCGGCAGCATGACGATGTCGCCGGCCGGAACGCCGCCGGCGCGCAGCGTCTCGGCGATGTAATTGGCCATCGCCGGCACCTGGCCGTGGCCCTGGGCGCTGCGGAACGTGACCAGCCGCTCGAAAATCGCGCGCGCCTGCGCATGGTGCGGCGGCAGCGGCCGGGCGGTGGCTGGGACGGCAAAGGCGAGCAGGCCGGCAATCAGCAGCAGGCGCTTGAACATGGCAACCCCCGATCGAACGAACGATCAGGGGATGGGCGCTCAGGAGGATTCGCTCAAGCCACTATTCGTCATTGCGAGCCGAGCGGAGACTCGGCGCGGCAATCCAGAAACTTGATTCTGGAGATAGCAGGTGCGGACGTCTCCCAGACGTCCGCAGCCCTGTCCGGGGGACAGGGCGGCCTGCATCTCTTCGCTGCGCTCGCAAAGACGGAGATGTCGAATCGGCGGAGGAACCGTGCCGACTTTGGCCCCTCCGCCGAAACCCGGATCAAGTGTTGTCGTCGTCGTCATGGTCGCGGGCGTCGCGGCGCATGTCCTCGGCGGCCTCGCGCATGTCGCGGGCGCCTTCGCGCATGCCCTCGGCGCCTTCGCGCATCCCGCGCGCGGCCTCGATCAATTGCCCGTGGGTCACCGTCTCGCCGCGGGCGCGGGCGCGCTCGATGCAGCGCTCGCGATAGGCCGGGTCCTGCAGCCGCCGTGCTTCTTCCTCCATGTGACGCGCGCCGCGCTCCATGCCGTCGGCGCCGCGCCGCATGCCGTCGGCGCCGGCCGCCATCGAATACCGTACCGAGCGCTGCACGTCGCGATGCACCTGGCGCTGGACCCGCGCCGCTTCGCGCATCGCCAGCACCACTTGCTCGCGCGACACGGTCTGGGCGCGCTCCGAGTGGCGGACCGCGTCGGCCATCGCCGCCGCGACCGCGGCCTGGCTGACGTGCGGCGCGCGGGCGAGCTCGACCTGCGCCTCGCGCAGCGCGCGGGCGATTTCCGGGCGCGCCGCGGCCATCGCACGGGTAATCTCCGGCCGCGCCGCCGCCATCGCCCGGGCGGTCGCCTCGGGGATGCGGGCGCGGGCGAGCGCCTCGTTGACGCTGCGCTCGATCTGCTCGCCGTCGGGCAGGGTGATGACGATCCGCTCGCCGTCGGGCAGGGTGATGACTTCGCGCTCGTCCGCCGACGGCGCGGCCGGGGCGCGGGGAGCGGCGGGAGCGGCGGGGGCGTTCGGCGCCTCAGGGGCGGCCGGCGCGGCCGGCGCTTCGGGCTGCGCCGCGACCAGCCGCGTTGCCGCGATCGGCAACGCCAGCGCGAGGCAGGCGAGCATCGCCAGCGCGGTCCAGGCCGAGCCGGCCGGCCGCTCGCGGCGGTCGAGCACGGCGCGGATGCGGCGGCCGAGCGAGCGCGCCGAGGGCGCGATGGCGAGCGCGGTGACCGGGGCAGGGGCGCCGGACTGGGCCCAGCTCAGCAGCGTCTCGGCCTAACGTAGCGGCTCGACCCGCTCGGCGGCGGCGAGATCGGCGGCTTCCTCGGCCTGCTGCACCGCTTCGCGCTCGAGCAGCCACACCAAGGGATTGAACCAGAACAAGGCGGCGGCGGCGCGAATCAGCAGCAGCAGCGGCCAGTCGCAGCGGGCGATATGCTCCATTTCGTGGGCGAGGATCGCGTCGGCATCCTCCGGATGGCGCAGCGTCTCGCGGTCGATCAGGATCGTCGGCCGGCTCCAGCCCCAGCTCAGCGGCGACGCGACCTCGTCGGAGACCAGCAGCCGCACTCTCTCGGCATCGACCGCGGTCCAGCGGGTGTGCTCGAACGCGGCCTGCCACTCGGAGCAGGCGATGCGGTGCGCGCCGCGCGTCCACAAATGCAGCATCACCAGGCCGGCGAGCAGCCGCGATCCCGCCCAGGCGAGGCCGCCGAGATAGAGCAGCAGCACCAGCGGCGTCGGATCGTCCCACAAGGCAGGCGCCGCGGTCGGCGCCGCGACCGTGGCCCCGGCGGAATCGAAGATGGGCGAAGCCATCGGCGAGCCCAACGCCGCGGGTTCGGGGGCTGAGAAAGCGGCGATGTCGAGCGAGGGCAGCAGCAGCATCGCCGCCGGCAAGGCGAGCAGCAGCGAGGCGCCGATGCGCAGCACCAGCACGCGGTCGGCCGGGGCGCGTGAGCGCAGAGCGGAGGTGAGGCCCAAAGCGGCGCCGGCGATCAGCGCCGACTTCCACGCCATGTCGATAAGGAAATTGAGGTCCATCAGTCGCGCTCCCTGCTCTTTTCTGCTGCCTCGTCGATTGCCCGGCGCAACGCCGCCGCCTCGTCCGCGCTGAGATCGCGGGTGAGGCCGAGCAGCGCCGTCGCGGCGTTCGCCGCCGATCCGTCGAAGAAGGTGCGGACCAGCTGCTTCATCGCCGATTCGCGCACCCGCGCCGGCCGCGGCACGCTCTTGTAGACATAGGCCTTGTCGGTCGGCCGGTGCACGACCAGGCCGCGCGCCTCCAGCCGCGCCAGCAACGTCCGCACCGCCGAGTAAGAGGGCGGATCGGCCATCGCCGCGCGCAGGTCGGCCGCGGTGGCCTCGCCGGCGCTGCATACCAGTTCGAACAATTCGCGCTCGCGTCGCGGAAGCGATTCGATCATTTTCGTCACCTGCTACGTTTGTAGCGTGCCACAGTTGTAGCAGGAATCAAGAGGGATTCGTCGCACGCCCAACTCGTTTCGGCGCCGCAACCTGAAGGCCGGATGAATGCCCCATCCCGGAAGCGCGGGAATATTTTTCGCTTTTTATATTCTAGACCGGATATTTCGCCTTGGTCTCCGCCAGCGAGGTGCCGATCATCTCGGCGAGCACGCCTTCGTCGATGTCGGAAAGCCGCTTCACGTAGATGCAGCCCTTGCCCACCTGGTGCTTGCCGAGCCGGGCGAGCGCCTCTTCGTGCTCGCTGGCGTCGCAGGTCAGATAGAGCGAGATGGCCCGGTCGCGCGGCGAAAAGCCGATCAGCGGCATGTCGCCTTCGTGGCCGCTGGCATATACGTAATGACAGCAGCCGAAGCCGATGATGCTCGGCCCCCACATCGCCGCCGGCTCGCCCGACGCCTGCTCCATCATCGCCCGCAGCTTTTTCGCATCCTCGCGCTTCGCCGGCTTATCGATCCTGTCGATGTCGGATCGATAGACACTCGTCGATTGTCCGCCCGGCGTTACGCCAAGCAGCCGGCGCTGGCCGATGTCGGCGGCGTAGATCGACCCGTCCGGCGCGACCGCGACGCCGCGGAGACTGGTCATGGGCTCGCCCTCGTAGAGGGTCGTCACCGCGCCCGACCGGTCCGCCCGGCGCAGGGCGCGCGTGTCGGCGAAGACCAGCGCCCCCGCCGGGTCGAATGCGATGCCGCCAATGCTCGATACCAGCGCCTGCCGGAACGAAGCCGCCGCGCGTGGATCGCCCATCAGCAGCGTCACCCGGCCGTCGGGCGAGCGGCGAATCAGCATCGTCCGCCGATCCTCGATGCCTGGCCATTGCGTCGTGTAGCTGTTGCCTGCCGCGTCGAGCAGCAGGCCGCGGCCGCGCGGCGGCGTCGCGGTCGGCGCCAGCAGGTAGCGCTCGACCCCCGCCGGCGAGCGCGACCAGATGCCGCTCGAGAAAGTCCCGGTGGCCGGGTCGTAATGGCCTTCGTCGCCAATGATGTCGCCGTTCGCGGCCAGCGCCAGCTCGTGGACATGGGTACCATTGGCCGGCCGGAACAGGGTGACGCTGCCGTCGGGCGCGAGCTTCCACACCCGTTCGAGGTCGCTGAAATAGACGTTGCCCCGCCCGTCGGCGACGATGCCGTAGGACGGATGGGCGAGCGCCGGCGCGCCGGCCAGCAGGGCGCCGAGCAAAGCGAGCGAGAGGGCTATCGCGCGATTCATGCTCACGCCTTCGCCGGTTTCGGCCAGGCGAGCCGGCGCGCGAACCTGCGGCAGCGCGTCTCTTGCCTGGCCTCGCGTCGATCGCGCAACGGCACGATCGCGATCGCCCGTTGCGAGGCTACTTCCCGAGTTCCCGGCGTGCGCCGGGGAGACTCCGCTGGGTCACATCCCCACCGTGTTGGCGGCGTTGGCGTCGGTGTCGTTGCCGGCTGCCGGCGCTTCCGGTTCGGTCGCGTTGGCGGCGGGCGCCTCGGCGGGCGCGGCCGCCGCACTGGCGAGCGGGCCTTCGGAGATGATGTCCTCGATCGCTTCCCAGCCGCCGTCGGCGGTGCGCCGGTAGACGGT
>JBQTJR010000091.1:0-39605 GCA_052386895.1 Sphingosinicella sp. | reverse complement strand
GGCTGACCAGCCTCGCCCACACGTTTCCCGCTAACACCAGCTTCAATCAGAGCTTCACTTACTCCTGGAATCCGGCCGGCCAGATCGTCAGCCGCACAGGCTCGAACGACACCTACGCGTTCAGCTTCTCGAACGCCAACGTCACCGACACGCATAACGGCCTCAACGAGATCGCCGCCAGCGGCGCCGCCAGTTTCACCCACGACGCGCGCGGCAACCTGACGAGCGACGGCACCACCACCTGGACCTACGACAGCGAGAACCGGCTCGTCTCTTCGAGCGCCTCGGGCGGGACGACTTTGAGCTACGATCCCCTGGGGAGGCTGATCCAGATCCAGGTGATACCCACCGGCGGCAACCGCCGCTGGCTGCGCGACGCGAGGGGCGAGGTGATCGCCGATTACCAGCCGGCCACGGCGAACTACAACCGCCACTGGGTCCATGGGACGGGCCCCGACGAACCCCTGGTCCAGTATCAGGCCAGCATGGGTCTTGAGGGGCGCCGGTTCATCTTCGAGGACGAGCGAGGCTCGGGCATCGTCCACCAGCTCTCCTGGGCCCCGACCAGCATGCGGGTGAACCGCTACGACGAATACGGCATCCCTGGCCACAACGACGTCAACGACCTGTTCTACGGCTATACCGGCCAGCAATATCCGACCCAGGTTCAGCTGAGCTATTACGACGCCCGGTTCTACAATCCGCGCGCCGGCAGGTTCATGCAGACCGATCCGGTTGGGTACGGGAGCGGGATGAACATTTATGGATACGCTGACGGCGATCCTATCAATCGCATCGATCCCACGGGCGAAGTCGTGGAAATCCGGAGGAATGGCAATAATGTGAACTTGAGATTCAGGATTGCATACTATGGGCCAGGGGCGAGCAGCTCTCGTGCCTATTGGGATCGTTTTATTGCAACAATCTGGAGTGGCAGATTTGGTCGATATGCGGTCAGCGCGAGGGTAACGTCGACAACGTTGTGGCGGTATCCCAACCAGGCCACATTTGACCGAAATCCCGGTTGGAATTTTGTCTTCGTACCCATTGGTGGTTCACGCGCTAGCGTGACTGCCTCTCGTTTTGGCCGCTGGCCATCTCGGACTTCTGGCTCGGACGCTGCCCACGAAGCCGGGCATTTTATGAATCTTCCTGATCGATACAACAGATCAACAGGGCGCTCGAATCCCGGGTATGAACGCGACATAATGGGTGTCGCTGGTGGCGAGGTCACCGAGCGAACGATAGCGGAGCTCCTGGCGGCCAAGCGTGTGGTTTCGGGAAATATGCCATCCCAAGGAAATAGGCCATCGACCTACCTCGACTATATTCTGGACACGCGAAGAGACCGATTCGGTCCGCTTAATACCATCGGCCTCGTCGCTTATTTGACGAAGTGCGTAGTCGGCGATGTCGATGTTTGCGCTGGAACCGAAGGGCTGGAGATTTTTCCCGGCGATCCCCTAGAGGTGGCAGACCAGGAATGAGGTTTCATCTTAATGGGCACTCTGTAATTTATATTTTTTTTCAACGTCTTGTTATGCTCGTCGTAATATTATCAAACACGTTAGTAATCGCCTGTGACTTCGGTGGCGATAGTGCTAGATATTGTGGAGAATCCTTCTGCCTTGAATCTAATTATATAACAACATTCGAAAAGCGGTCGCCTGTTCACGACTTTAATCTATATACGATCAAAATTCATGATCAGGAATTCTTGTTATACGAAGGAAACCATCCTCAGGCCTCGGGCCTATTTATAAAGAGGATCCGGACCGAACTGGGAACTGGGGCGTTATATCGATTAGAGGACGGTATCGAAGCCCGATTTGAAAATTCGTACTTGGAATGGCCTAATTTTATCGTGGTTAGTACTCGTTGCGGGCCAAATGGTGAATGTGAGATTGAGCCATTTTTAAGACTACTTCAACGCAGGCCTTAGTTGCACTAGGCATAGTGATACGCAGACGACGATCTCGTTCTGACGGCGACTAAGCCCAAACTTCAGGCTACGGTGACGCTGCATTTAATTACCTCGCCGTCGGCGCACGATTATCAGCCCGCCCGATGGGCATTATTTCGTGTTCCGGTTCCGGTGACAGTGCATTTAACTATTACAAACTGGATTAGATGGTTCTGGTCCCTCTTTTTACCGTAATGATCGCCGACAGAATCTCTAGTTCTAGTCCTTTCTTGACTGCGCCCCATTGACGGAAAGCTCGCCATCTTTGGAAATTAAACCGGATTCCGGCGTGCCATTTTCGCCGCGGCGAGCATTATTGGCTTGCACGAGCGAGGTCTTCGTTCCCAACCGCGGACTGACCTAGGCTCAGGACTCATTGAGGCAACCAGAAGATGACGGTTGCGGCGATGGCGATGGCCGAGAAGAAGGCGTGGGCGCAACGATCGTACCGGGTATGGATGCGCCGCCAGTCCTTGAGCCTGCCGAACATGATCTCGACCTTGTGACGTTCGCGGTAGAGCATCGGGTCGTGCGAGATGGCGACCTTGCGGTTGGATTTTGAGGGGATGCAGGCTGTTGTGCCGCGTTCGGCGCGCGCCTGGCGGAACCAGTCGCCGTCATAGCCCTTGTCGGCGATCAGCTCGCGGGCGTTGGGCAATGCGTCGAGCATCAGCCTGGCGCCTTTGTAGTCGCTCATCTGCCCCTCGCTCAGCAGCATGACGAGCGGACGGCCCCGGCCGCCGTTCTATCATCGCCGGCAACCTGCTCGATCGCCGGTTCTTTGCCGAGGCGCCGAACCGCAAATGGGCGGCGGACTTCACCTACATCTGGACCGCCGAAGGCTGGCTTTATGTCGCGGCTGTCATCGACCTGTTCTCGCGCCGGTAGTGGGCTGGTCGATGAACGCGACCATGTCCGCGCAGCTCGTGGCCGATGCGCTCGTCATGGCGATCTGGCGGCGTGGCAAGCCCGATGCGCTGCTTCACCACTCCGACCAGGGCAGCCAGTTGCGTCCGAACAGTTCCAGCGGCTGATGGCCGAACACGGCATCACCTGCTCGATGAGCCGGTCCGGCAATGTCTGGGACAATGCCGCCATGGAGAGCTTCTTCTCGTCGTTGAAGACCGAGAGAATCCGGCGCAAAATCTATCGCACCAGGGACCAGGCGAGAGCCGATGTGTTCGATTACATCGAGTTGTTCTACAACCCGAGGCGAAGACACTCGACGCTGGGCTGCGTCAGCCCCAAAAGAGTTCGAGGAAAGGACACAGGTTGTCTAAACTTGGAGTCCATCAAACCGGGTACAGGCCAACAGGGCCTATTCTCCCGATGCCCAATCCCCGTGAGGTGCCCGATGAGTAGAGCTAGCCTGATCCTGCTTGTTTTCGTTGCTCTTGCGGCGTGCCATGCAGAAATCCCGGCTCAAAGAAACAAAGCAGAACGCATCGATCAGTCGAATCGACATCAAGGAATAGAATGTCCCGAAGGCTTTGCTGTCTACCCGCTCGATCCACGGGCGTGCATGAGCGTAAGACAAATCAGATACGGTCAGCAACGTAACTACGATGGAACATTAGTGGCAGGTTTGGAGAGAATGGAATTCTATCCCCGGGGTAGCGATATACAATTGGGCGCCGGCTATTGGCTCTACTTCAATGATCCGCGAGTTGAAGCATGCCTGTTCGATCTGGGTGCAGCCAGCATAGAGCCAACTCGGTTTCAAATTCGCTTCTTGGGTCGACCTGCGCTCGATGCAAGACGCGGCGATGGCGAGGGATACGGCCATATGGGAATGCACAGCAGAGCCCTGATCCTGGATCGGTTTCTATCCAGCAATCCGTGCGGCTAGTGCCCTGTTCTACACCGAATTAGGGTCACAGCGCGTAGCGACGCGGGGAGCAGCGGGCGTCGCGACCATCGCCTCCGATAATCTCGGACAGCGCAAGTTTCCGGTGACAGTGCACCCAATTGAAGGAATCGGGACTGGCATCGGCACTTCCGCCGTGGTTCAGCTCGGCGGCAGCCACGTCAGCGCCCTGGCGAACCGGGTGCCGACTTCGACTTCGCTGTTGACCTTGAGCGGCAGCAGCTTGGGATAGATGACCGACCAGAACAGCCGCAGATTGTCGTCACTGGCCTTGGCCCACGCGACCAGGCCGTCGACTCCGTCCAGCCCTTCGGCCGCGAGCGCGATCGCTTCCTTGGCCGCCAGCGTCGTCTTGTTGAGCGATCCTTTGGGCCGGCCGCGGCGTCGCGGGACGGGTTCGACTTTCGGTTTTTCAGCCATGCTGCCTCCGTTCAAGTTCGAGGTCGGGAAAAGAAAAGCCCGCGAACCATTGCCGGCCGCGGGCGCAACTCACACCTTTAGAATTTCGACAAGCCTTATGGCACAAAACAGGATAATTGTCAACCTAAGAAGTTCACGTTTCACAAAGCTCTTGTCGTTCACCCAAACGCGTTTGACCCGCTTGGGCAATACCCGAACGCCGGTGCTCGAAAACGCGCGGAATTGACGAAAAATGCGCGGGCCGATTTGCGCCGTTCGGCCCTCTGCCGGCAGCAATATTTACCCCTATTTTATTGCGCGGCTGCGCGCCCCGCCCCAGAGAGCGGAACCAGAATCCGGTATTTTATTCGTTGGCGCCGCTTGGCCGCGTCACGCCGCTTTCAGGCCCGCCGGCAGCTTGAACGTCAGGTTTTCCTCCACCCCTTCGACCGGCGCCTCGATCAGCGCGTAACGCTCGGCCAGCCGCTCGACCACTTCGCGCACCAGCACTTCCGGTGCCGACGCGCCGGCGGTGATCCCCACCGTCTTCGCACCGTCGATCCAGCCGAAATCGACGTCGGCGCCGCGCGTCACCAGGTGCGCCGGCACGCCTTCGCGCTGGGCGACCTCGACCAGCCGCAGCGAATTTGAACTGTTCGGCGCGCCGATCACCAGCATCGCGTCGCAGCGTACGGCGATCGCCTTCACCGCCGCCTGCCGGTTGGCGGTGGCGTAGCAGATGTCCTCTTTTTTCGGCCCCTCGATCGCCGGGAAGCGCCGCTTGAGCTCATCGACGATCTGCGCCGTGTCGTCGAGCGACAGCGTCGTCTGGGTGAGATAGCCGAGTTTTTCGGGCTGCGGCGGCTGCACGTTTCGCGCGTCGGCCAGCGTCTCGATCAGCGTCATCCGCCCGGCCGGCACCTGGCCGAAGGTGCCGATCACCTCGGGATGGCCGGCATGGCCGACGAACAAAATGTGTTGCCCCTTCTCGACCATCCGCTCGGCCTGGCGGTGCACCTTCGACACCAGCGGGCAGGTCGCGTCGACATAGTCGAGCCCGCGCTCGGCCGCCTCGGCCGGCACCGCCCTGGGCACGCCATGCGCCGAGAATACCACCGGCACGCCGTCGGGCACCTCGTCCAGCTCGGCGACGAAGATCGCGCCCTTCGCCTTCAGGCTGTCGACGACGAAACGGTTGTGGACGATCTCGTGGCGGACATAGATCGGCGCGCCGTAGCGCTCGAGCGCCAGCTCGACGATGCGGATGGCGCGGTCGACGCCGGCGCAGAAGCCGCGCGGGGCGGCGATCAGCACCGTCAGCGGCGGCTTCGCTTCACTCATCGCGCCCAAGGCCTACGCTTTCCTCTTCACCCACGAAAGCCGCTTCCCTTTGCCGGGGCGGTTGCATAGGGGCATATGGTATCCGGCTAAGCTGAAATCGAGGATTCGCTTGCGACTCATGTCCCTGAAGGCGGCCGTTGCCGCGACTCTCCTGGCAGGCCTTGCCGCCTGCGCCGGCGAAGGCGACGTCATGCCGACCGGCATCGTCACCCGCTACACCGCCTGCCCGGCGGTGGCGATCCCGGCGCCGGCCGGCGACATCACCCTGTTCGACCCTGCCAACAGCCGCGACGCGAACGCCATCGATGTCGTCGCCACCATCACCAACCTGCGCCAGGCCTGCGACGAATCGGGCGAATATATCGTCACCAACGCTACCTTCGACGTGCAGGCGCGGCGGCGCGACAATCGCGGCGTGCGCGAGCTGGTGCTGCCTTATTTCGCCGTCGTCTCCCATTCCGGCGACAATGTCGTCGCCAAGCGCGTCAGCCGCGTCGGCCTGCGCTTCGAGGACGGCCAGTACCGCGCCAGCGGCCAGGGCGCCGCCAGCGCCCGCGTGCTGCGCTCGGCCGCCACCCTGCCCGAGGATATCCGCCGCCAGATCACCCGCGAGCGGCGCGCCGGCGATCCCCAGGCCGCGGTCGACCCGATGTCCGATCCGGCGGTGCGCGCCGCAGTGCAGCGCGCCCGCTTCGAACTGCTGGTCGGATTCGAGCTCGACGCCGAGCAGCTGCGCTACAACGCGACCCGTTGACTAAGGTCGAATTACGCCAGAGGGGGCGGCGGAACGAAGCCGGTTGACCGGCGCTTTCCCGCTGAGCTGGAGACCCTTGGTTGAGCGAAACAACGTCAACTCTGCCGCTGGACGGCTGGCATCGCGGCCTTGGCGCACGCATGGTGCCGTTCGCCGGCTACGACATGCCGATCCAGTACGAGGGCATCATCGCCGAGCATCTGTGGACGCGCAGCTCGGCCGGTCTGTTCGACGTCAGCCACATGGGCCAGCTGATGATCGCCGGCGCAGAGGCCGAGAAAGGCCTCGAGGCGCTGCTGCCGGCCGACCTCGCCATCCTCAAGGAGGGCAAGCCGAAATATTCGCTGCTGATGGCCGAGGACGGCGGCATCGTCGATGATCTGATGATCACCCGCCGCGGCGACCATTTCTACATGGTGGTCAACGGTGCCACCAAGGAGGGCGACATCGCCTACCTGCGCGACAACCTGCCGCGCACGGTGGTGCTCGATCACATGAAGGAGCAGGCGTTGCTCGCTTTGCAGGGCCCGAAGGCCGGCGAAGTGCTCGCCCGCCTGGTGCCGGAAACGGCCGAGCTCACCTTCATGACCGGCGGCGCTTTCGCCATCGCCGGCATCCGCGCCTGGATCAGCCGCTCGGGCTATACCGGCGAGGACGGCTTCGAGATCTCGGTGCCGGCCGGCTCGGTCGAAGCGCTTGCCGGCCTGCTCGTCGACCAGCCCGAGGTCCGCCCGATCGGTCTGGGCGCGCGCGATTCGCTGCGGCTCGAGGCCGGGCTGCCGCTCTACGGCCACGACATCGACCGCACCACCACACCGGTCGAGGCAGGGCTGACCTTCGCGTTGTCGAAACGACGCCGCGGCGAGGGCGGCTTCAAGGGCTGGCACCGCATCGCCGCCGAGCTCGAGGACGGGCCGATACGCAAACGGGTCGGACTCGCCGTCGACGGCCGCCAGCCGGTGCGCGAGGGCGCCGGCGCGATCGACGCCGAAGGCAGCGAGGTCGGCAAGGTCACCAGCGGCGGCTTTTCGCCCAGCCTGCAGGCGCCGATCGCGATGGCCTATGTGCCCGCCGCTGCCGCCGAGCCCGGCCAGGTCGTCACCCTCGCCCAGCGCGACCGCCTCTATCACGGCAAGGTCGTCGACCTGCCGTTCGTCCCCCACCGCTATCTTCGCAAGGGAGCCGGCGCATGAGCGTTCATTTCACTCGCGAGCATGAATGGATCCGCCTCGACGGCGATACCGCTATCGTTGGCATCACCGATTTCGCCCAGAACCAGCTCGGCGACGTCGTGTTCATCGAGGTGCCCGAGGCGGGCAAGCAGCTTGCCAAGGGCGGCGAGGCGGCGGTGGTCGAATCGGTCAAGGCCGCGTCCGACGTCTATTCGCCGGTCAGCGGCGAGGTGATCGAAGGCAATCAGGCGCTGGTCGACGATCCGGCCCTGGTCAACCGCGATCCCGAGGGCGAGGGCTGGTTCTTCAAGCTGCGCCTCGCCGATACCGGGGAGATCAACGACCTGATGAACGCCGACCAGTATCGCGAGTATTGCGAGCAGGTCTGATGGTGAACACCGCCTCCCTCTGGTCGCCGGCCGACTATGCGCGCACCGCCAATTTCGTCCACGAGCTGGCGTCGGAGGTGCTGGTGCTGCTCGCGCCTCAGCCGGGCGAACAGATCCTCGATCTCGGCTGCGGCGATGGCGCGCTGTCTGAGAAGATCGGCGTACTTGGCGCCCGGGTCATCGGCCTCGATGCGTCGGAGGAGATGGTCGAAGCGGCGCGCGCGCGCGGCGTCGAAGCCTATGTCGCCGACGCGGAGTCGCTCGATCTCGGCGGCCAGGTGGAGCGGTTCGGCCTGTTCGACGCGGTCTTCTCCAACGCTGCCTTGCACTGGATGCTCGATGCCGACGCGGTGGCGAGCGGCGTGTACGCGATCCTGCGCGACGGCGGCCGCTTCATCGGCGAGATGGGCGGGGCAGGAAACCTGGCGCGGCTGCGCACGGCCCTTCGCAACGAGCTGACCGAGCGCGGCATCGAGCCGCCCGCGAGCGATCCGCATTGGTACCCGACGGTGGAGGACTTCGTGCGGCTCTACGGAGTCGCCGGCTTCGTCAACGTCCATGCCGAGAGTTTCGAGCGGCCGACGCCATTGCCCGGCAGCCTCGCCGATTGGCTGAAGACCTTCCGCGCCGGCTATTTCACCATGCTCGGCGTTTCCGAAGCCGATCGCGATGCGATCGCCGCTGGCGTCGAGGCGCGTGCCGAGGAAGCGCTGCGCGGCGGGGACGGAACCTGGGTCGCCGATTATGTGCGGCTGCGCTTCGCGATGGCGAAGCCGGAAGCGGCCTCCTGAGCTGTAAAGATGCGGTATCTGCCCCTCACTGACCGCGACCGCGGCGACATGCTGGCGGCGATCGGTGCCTCCTCGATCGACGAATTGTTCGTCGACGTTCCCGCCGCGGCGCGGCTCGACGGCAAGATCGAGGGTCTTCCCGACCACCAGGGCGAAGCTGAAATCGAGCGGCAGCTATCCGCGCTTGCCCGCCGCAATCTCGTCGCCGGCGAGGCGCCTTTCTTCCTCGGCTGCGGCGCCTACCGCCACCACATACCGGCCAGCGTCGATCACTTGATCCAGCGCGGCGAGTTTCTGACCAGCTATACGCCCTACCAGCCCGAGGTCGCCCAGGGCACTCTGCAGGCGCTGTTCGAGTTCCAGACTCAGGTCGCGCGCCTCTACGGCTGCGATATCGCCAATGCCTCGATGTACGACGGCTCGACCGCCTGCTGGGAAGCGATCGCGATGGCGCGGCGGCTCACTCGCCGCGGCCGCGTGCTCGTCTCCTCTGGGCTTCACCCGCATTACGTATCGGTCGCGCAGACCATGGCGCGCTTTACCGGCGACGACATTGCCTACCGGCCGCCAAGCCTGGAGGCGGAAACCGACATCGCTGCCTTGCTGGACGCGATCGACGATTCGACCAGCTGCGTCGTCTTCCAGTATCCCGACATTCTCGGCCGCTGCGCCGACTTGGGCGAGCTCGCCGCCCGCGCCCATGACAAAGGCGCCTTGATGATCGCCGCCGTCACCGAGCCGGTCGCGCTCGGCCTGGTCAGGAGCCCGGGCGAAATGGGCGCCGACATCGTCGTCGGCGAGGGCCAGTCGCTGGGCGTCGGCCTGCAGTTCGGCGGGCCCTATGTCGGCCTGTTCGCCTGCGCCGAGCGCCACGTCCGCCAGATGCCGGGTCGCCTCGCTGGCATGACCCAGGACGCCGGGGGCAAGCGCGGCTTCGTCCTTACCCTGTCGACCCGCGAGCAGCACATCCGCCGCGAGAAGGCGACCTCGAACATCTGCACCAGCTCGGTGCTGTGCGCACTGGCCTTCACCATCCACATGACGCTGCTCGGCGAGGCCGGGCTGCGGCGCTTGGCCGAGGTCAATCATGCCGCCGCCGACCGGGCGGCCAATCGCCTCGGCCGTGTCACCGGCGTCGAGTTGGTCACGCCGACCTTCTTCAACGAATTCACGCTGAAGCTGTCGAAGGAAGCCCGGCCGGTGGTGCGCGAGCTCGCCGCGCGCGGCATCCTGGGCGGTGTCTCGCTCGGCCGGCTCTACCCAAGCGAAAAATCACTCGAGCGCGGCCTCGTTGTCGCCGTCACCGAGACGATGAGCGAGGAGGATATCGAGGCGTTTGCCGACTCGCTGACGGAGGTGCTGGCATGAGCACGAATCCGGGAGGATGGAAACCGACGGTCCCCGAACCGGGCGAAGGGGAGAGCAGGCCGACCGTCACCGGCAACCGCGCTCTGATGCTCGAGCAGCCGCTCAGCTTCGAGATCGGCGATACCGGCCGCAGCGGTGTCGATCTCGCGCCAGCGAGGGCAGGCAAGCTGCGCTGCGAGGAGCTGCGCCGCACCGCCCCGATCGGGCTGCCCGGCCTGTCGGAGCCGGAGACGGTCCGCCATTACACCCGCCTGTCGCGCCAGAATTACGCGATCGACCTCGGCCTGTTTCCATTGGGGTCGTGCACGATGAAGCACAATCCGAGGCTCAACGAGAAGATCGCGCGCTTGCCGGGCTTCGCCGACATCCACCCGCTGCAGCCGGCCGACAGCGTTCAGGGGGCGCTCGAGCTGGTCCATATGCTCGGTGACTGGCTGCTCAGGCTGACCGGCATGCACTCGGTGGCGATGAGTCCCAAGGCCGGTGCCCACGGCGAATTATGCGGGCTGCTCGCGATCCGCTCGGCGCTGGAAGCGCGCGGCGACCGCCGCGAGGTGGTGCTGGTGCCGGAGAGCGCCCACGGTACCAATCCGGCCACCGCCGCCTTCGCCGGTTATCGCGTCGAGGACATCCCGGCGACCCCGGCCGGGCGGGTCGATCTCGCCGCCCTCAAGGCGCGCCTGGGGCTGGACGTGGCGGCGGTGATGATTACCAATCCCAACACCTGCGGCCTGTTCGAGCCGGACATGATCGCGATAAGCCAGGCGGTCCACGATGTCGGCGCCCTGGTCTATTGCGACGGCGCCAATTTCAACGCCATCGTCGGCCGCGTCCGCCCGGGCGACCTCGGCATCGACGCGATGCACATCAACCTCCACAAGACCTTCTCCACCCCGCACGGCGGCGGGGGCCCTGGCTCCGGGCCGGTGGTCTTCTCGGCGGCGCTGACTCCGTTCGCGCCCTTGCCGTTCGTCGAGCGCCGGCCGGACGGGCAATTCCACCTCGTCGAGGAAGAAACCGCGGACGAGCATCACGCCCACAGCTTCGGCCGCATGGTGGCGTTCCACGGCCAGATGGGCATGTTCACCCGCGCGCTCACCTACATGATGAGCCATGGCGCCGATGGCTTGCGGCAGGTCGCCGAGGACGCGGTCTTGAATGCCAATTACGTGCTTCGCAGCCTCGAGGGCGCGCTCGACGCACCGTTCGGCACCAGCGGCCCGTGCATGCACGAAACCCTGTTCAGCGACCGGGGGTTCGACGGCGGCCTCACCACGCTTGATCTCGCCAAGGGCCTGATCGACGAGGGCTTCCATCCGATGACCATGTACGTCCCGCTGGTGGTGCACGGCGCAATGCTGATCGAGCCGACCGAGACCGAGAGCAAGACCTCGCTCGACCAGTTCATCGCTGCGATGCGCAGTCTCGCGGCCCGCGCCAAGGCGGGCGATCAGGCGCTAAAAGCCGCGCCTGTGCACGCGCCGCGCCGCCGCCTCGACGAGACGCTGGCGGCGAGGAAGCCGATATTGGTGTACAGGGAGGCGAACGAAGCGGACGCTGCGGAATGAGCAGGCTGTTAGGGGGTGCGCATGACCGCCCGGCTCGATAATTTCACCGACGCGGCCTTTGCCTTTGCCGTCACCCTGCTGGTGATCGGCGGCACCGGCGCGCCGCAGACCTTTGATCAGCTGGTCGGCGCGCTGGGCGACATACCCGCCTTCGCGTTCGGCTTCGCCGTCGTCGCGATGTTCTGGACCAGCCATTTGCGCTGGCGGGTGCTGCGCGGCGACGGCGACGCCTGGTCGATCCTCCTGACCTTGCTGCTGATCTTCCTCACCCTCATCTATGTCCAGCCGCTGCGCGGCATGTCCGCGGCGGTCGGCGAGTTCTTTACCGGCCAGGGCGAGGGCTTCGGCGGCAGCCTCTCGGGTCTGTTCGCGGTTTACGGCACCGGTTTCATTACCATGTCGCTGACCATGGCCGGTCTGTTCCGCGAGGCGCTGCGCAACAAGGCGCTCGATGCCGAGGGGCGCGCGATCGCGAAGGGCGAGGCCTGGATCTGGGCGATCCTCGCTGCCACCGGCATCGTCTCTCTGCTCATTTCGCTGACTCGCTGGGGGGAGTTCGCGGCGATGCTCTATCCGACTCTGCCGTTCACCATCGGCCTGTTCGTTTGGCGTTTCGATTGGACCGGCGGAGGCAGGAAAGGCGCCGATGCCGGCAGATGAGCGCCGCAGCGCGCCGCACGTCGCGCGCAATGCCGAACCCATCGCCGAGGTGTTGCGTCACATCCTGCCGGCGAAGGGATTGGTGCTGGAGGTGGCAAGCGGCAGCGGCGAGCATGCGCTCTACTTCGCCCACGCCTTTTCGCATTTGCTGTGGCAGCCCAGCGATGCCGACCCGGTGGCGCTGCGCTCGATCGAGGCCTGGCGTGGCGAAGCCGGCTTGTTCAACCTGTTGCCGCCGGTCGCGCTCGACATTCGCGCCGCCGAATGGCCGATCGAAGCTGCCGATGCGATGGTCGCGATCAACCTCGTTCACATCAGCCCGTGGGCCGCGACCGAGGCGCTGATGCGCGGCGCCAGGTGCCTGCTCGGCGAGGGCGCTCCGCTCTATCTCTACGGCGCCTTCCTGCAGGACGCGGTTGAAACCGCGCCGAGCAATGTCGCGTTCGACGCCTGGTTGCGCGCCCAGGACCCGCAATGGGGCGTGCGCCGGCTCGAGAAGGTCGTCGCCGAGGGCGAGCGTAACGGCCTGGCGCTCGAGCAAGTGGTCGAGATGCCGGCCAACAATCTCTCGGTCGTCTTCCGCCGCCGCTCGGAAGCTGCCATCCACTGACCCTGAATCCTGTCGAGGGAGGGACCCATGGCGAAGATAGTGTGCGTGCTCTACGACGACCCGGTCGACGGCTATCCGGACTCCTATCCGCGCCACGACCTGCCCGACATCGAGCTTTATCCCGACGGCCAGACGATGCCGACGCCGAAGGCGATCGACTTCCAGCCCGGTGCCCTGCTCGGCTGCGTGTCGGGCGAGCTGGGCCTGCGTTCCTTTCTCGAGCAGGCCGGCCACCAATTGGTCGTCACCGCCGACAAGGACGGGCCCGATTCGGTCTTCGAGCGCGAGCTTGCCGACGCCGAGGTCGTGATCTCGCAGCCCTTCTGGCCGGCCTATCTCACCGCCGAGCGGATTGCCAAGGCGCCGAAGCTGAAGCTTGCCATCACCGCCGGCATCGGCTCGGACCATGTCGACCTACAGGCGGCGATCGACCGCGGCATTACCGTCGCCGAGGTCACCTACTGCAACTCGATCAGCGTTTCCGAGCACGTGGTGATGATGATCCTGGCGCTGGTGCGCAATTACCTGCCGTCCTGGGAATGGGTGAAGCGGGGCGGCTGGAACATCGCCGATTGCGCCGCCCGCTCCTACGACATCGAAGGGATGCAGGCCGGCACCGTCGCTGCGGGCCGCATCGGCCTGGCTGTGCTCAGGCGGTTGAAGCCGTTCGTCGTCGGCCTTCACTATGTCGATCGCCACCGTCTGCCAGCGAGCGTCGAGCAGGAGCTTGGCCTCACTTTTCATGCCAGCGCTGCCGACATGGTGCCGCATTGCGACGTGGTGACGATCAACTGCCCGCTCCATCCCGAGACCGAGAACCTGTTCGACGCCGCAATGATCGCGCGGATGAAGCGCGGCGCCTATCTGGTGAACACCGCCCGCGGCAAGATTGTCGACCGCGACGCGGTCGCCGCGGCGCTCGAGAGCGGTCAGCTCGCCGGCTATGCCGGGGACGTCTGGTTCCCGCAGCCGGCACCGCGCGACCATCCGTGGCGGACCATGCCCAATCACGGCATGACGCCGCACATCTCCGGCACCTCGCTTTCCGCCCAGGCGCGCTACGCCGCCGGCGTGCGCGAGATTCTCGAATGCCATTTCGAAGGCCGGCCGATCCGCGACGAATATCTGATCGTTGCCGGCGGCAAGCTCGCCGGCACGGGCGCGCACAGTTACAGCGAGGGCGACACCACCGGCGGCTCCGAGGAGGCCGCGCGCTTCAAGGCCTGAGGGCTGGGAATTGCTAGTCGCGGTTCGGCAGGTTGGGGAGGTCGCCCTTGTCGGGCTTGTCGTGTCCGCGCACCCGCTCGACGCCCTGGTCGTCGCCGGTATCGAGATGATGTTCTTCGGCGCGCGCCGCGATCTTGCGTTGGAGATTGCCGCCGGCGACGCCGCTTTGGCCGGCCGCGGGTTCCGCCGCCTCGATCAATTCGCTGTCGTCATGCTCCCGCGCCGTTTCGGTTCGCTTGTTCTCGCTCATCTTTCTCTCCTTGCAGGAGGGAATGATCGGGCGCGCCTGGCGTTCCTTCGTCGACGCCGATGCCGGCGACGTGCAGCACCAGCAGGATCCAGAACAGGCCGAACGCCCAGCCGCCGATCACGTCGCTCGGCCAGTGGACGCCGAGCATTACCCGCGATGCGCCGGCCGCCAGCGCCGCCCACACTGCCGCCCACACCGCGACCAGCCGCGCCCGCGGGGCGCGCGGCAGCAGCAGCGCCAGGCACAGCCACACCATCGTCGCATTGGCGGCATGGCCGCTCGGAAAGGCGAATGTCTCGATCGGCACCAGCTGGCCGGGCGTGTCGGGCCGCACCCGCGCCGTCCAGTCCTTCTGCAAGTCGATCAGCACCCGCCCTGACAGGGTGATCGCGAGCAACATCAACGCGGACCGCCATTGCTGCCGCGCCAGCAGCAGGCCGGCGCCAAAGCCGGTGAGCGTGAGCAGCAGCCCGCCGTCGCCCAAGTGGGTAAGCCAGCGCGCCGCCTCGGCGAGCCGGGGCGCATTGCCGGCGTGGAAGAAGACCAGCAGCGCCCTGTCGAACTCCATCGCCCCGAACAGCAGCATCACTCCCCAGGCGATTGCGAGGCCGATCAGCGCCACCGGCATCAGGGTATTCGAATCGCGCGCCAGCGCGTGCTTGGGCTGAGCGGCACCATCTGGTTGCCGCGCACCCGTCCTTCATAGGCGCGGCGGCCGTCGCCGAGGTCGGCGACAAAGCGTATCCGCTCGCCGCCGATCGCTCCTTGCGCGAGCCGGCTCACCCTGCCGCCGGCATTCACCTGGCCGCCGAACTGTTGATAATGCTGTTCGAGCACCAGTAGCGCGCGCATGCCTTGCTTCTCCATGATCCAGCGCCCGGTGACGTTGGCCGGCACCCGCCACAGATAAAGTGTCGATTCGCCGACCCTTCGCCTGTCGTCGGGGCGCCAGTCGCCCATGTCATACTGGTGGCTGATGACGCGCGCGCCCGCGCGCATCTGGGAAAGAATACGCGGCCGCAGCCGCAAATTCACTTCCGGCGTCAGGTAAAGCGTGACGATGTCGGCTTCGCCGAGCGGCGTGTCGAACAGATCTTGGCGAACGAAGCGCACCCGGTCGGTTACCAGCGCCGCGCGGGCGTTGACCTGCGCTTCCGCCACCCGCCGCGGATCGATGTCGACGCCGAGCCCACGCGCGCCGTGGCTGCGCGCCGCCGCAATGACGATACGGCCGTCGCCGGATCCCAGGTCGATCAGGAAATCGCCCGGGCGCACGTCCGCCATCGCCAGCATCGCATCGACCACCAGATAATCGGTAGCGACATACGGCGCGTCGAGCCGCGGCGGCGAGACGACGAAGCGGCCCGGATCGAATTCGCGAGGCGGCTGCGGCGCGGGTCCTCGCTCGCCGCACGCACTGGCTGACATAGCGCTGCCTGCGAGCAACAGGCGCAGGACAAGCCTGGCGGAGGATCGTCGTGTCGGCATCGGCGATTCCTTGCGCCCTCTTTCCCTGTATTGCCGGTAATGTCACCAAGCGGGCGCCGGAATGTGCAGGAAGCAGGAATGACCGATTCGGCCGATATGCGTTGGCAGCCGTTGGATCCGGCCTTCGTTCACCTGCTGCGGCTACGCGGCCTGGTCAACGCCGGTGTCGCTGCGTTCGCTGCCGGCTGGCTCGATTTCCTGATTCTCTCGCAATTCGGAGTCGCACGCGGCCTCGTTCCCGCTGCCTTGTTCCTGCTGCTTGCGGCTCTTGGTATCGGGCTGGCGCCACGCCGCTACCGCGCCTGGGGCTATGCCGAGAGCGACGACGAGCTGCATGTCCGCTCCGGCCTGTGGGTACGGCGGCGAACCTTGCTGCCGCTCGCCCGGGTCCAGCATATCGACATCGCCCAGGGGCCGCTCGAGCGCCGCTTCGGGCTTGCCACGCTGATCCTCCACACCGCCGGCACCCGTGGCGCCTCGGTGCCGCTGCCCGGTCTTTCCCATGTGCACGCGGAGGCGATGCGCGATCGCATCCGCGCCCGCATCCGCCGGGCAGGCGTATGAGCGAGGTGCAGGCGCCGGTACGGCGGCTTCACCCCGCCACCCTGTTCGCGCGCTGGTTCAAGGTCATCCCGCAAATGCTGCTCGGCGGTGCCGGCTATGCGACGGCGGTCGGCGGTTGGGGCCGAATCCTGTTCTTCCTGCTCGTTGCCGGCGCCATCGGGCTCGCCTCGGCGCTGATTTACTGGTGGCGCTTCACCTACGCGGTGGCGCAAAGCGAGATCGTCATCGACAGCGGTCTCTTGCACCGCCGCCGGCGGGTGATCCCGTTCGACCGCATCCAGGACATCGCGATCGAACGGCCGCTGCTGGCGCGGCTGCTCGGCACCGCCCGGGTCAAGATCGAGACCGGCGCCTCGGCCGCCGACGAGGGCAAGCTCGACATGGTCGGGCTCGCCGAGGCGCAGGCATTGCGCGACCGCGTCCGCCGCGGCTCGGTGTCGGCGCTGCAGCCGGCGCAGGCGGAACCATTGATCTTCGCGATGGATTTCGGGCGGCTCGTGATTGCCGGTCTGTTCAATTTCTCCCTGCTGTTCCTCGCTTTGCTATTCGCCTTCCTGCAGAATCTCGATCAGGTCGGGCTGGTCGACCTGGGCGAATGGATTACGCCGGAAACCGCCGAAAGCGCCGCCGCTTATGCCAGCGTCAATCTCGCCTTGCTGCTGGTGCCCACTTTGTTGCTGATCGGCATGGTCACCGGCCTCATTCGCACCTTTGTGCGCGATTACGGCTTCTCGCTGACGCGGGTGCCGGCCGGTTTCCGCCGCCGGCGCGGGCTCACCACCCTGACCGAGCTGGTCATTCCGCTGCCGCGAGTGCAGGTGGCGCTGATCGAAAGCGGCCTCATTTCCGGCCGGCTCGGTTTCCACGCCTTGTCGTTCCAGACGCTGGGCGCCGAGGCCAAGGAGGGCGGGGTGCAAGCGGCCGCCCCGTTCGCACGGATGGAGGAAGTGCGCCACGTGCTCGCCGAGGCGGGTTATCCGGCGCCGGTGCCGGACAGCGCGTTCATCCGCCAGCCTCGGCGAGCACTGTTGCGCGCGCTTGGGCCGAGCGTATTGGGCTTCGCCGTCACGGCGGCCATCGCCGTGCAATGGCCATGGGCGGCTCTGGCGACGGGTGCGTTGCTCTTGGTCGCTTTCTATCTCTGGTTGCGCTGGCGCAGCCACGGCTTCGCGCTCGACGGCGACACTTTGTTCATCCGCGAAGGCCGTTTGCGGCGGCGGCTGTGGATTGTGCCGGCGAGCAGCCTTCAGGCCCTGTTGCTGGCGGCAGGGCCGCTGCGTCGCCGCCTCGCGCTCGCGTCGCTGCGGATCGATACCGCCGGCGCCTCGCTGCTGCGCGGGCCGGTAATCCCGGCCCTCGACGCGGCCGATGCCGACCGGCTGGTGCGCCGCCTGCTCGACCTGTTCCACGCGCGCCGGGCGCAGCCGGCATGAACCTTCGTGCGAGAATCTCACAAACGAGCGAACAGGGTTTTACCCTGGTCGAGCTGATGGTGGTGATCGTCATCATCGGCCTAGCCGCGACGGCGGTGGTGTTGATGGTGCCCGACCCGGGGGGAGGGGTGGCCACCGAGGCCGAGCGCTTCGCCGCCCGCGCCCACATGGCGCGGCAAAGCGCGATTACCGAATCGCGGCCGTTCGCGCTCGCGCTCGACGCGACCGGCTACAGGATCGAGCGGCGCGCCGGCGGCGAATGGCAGGAACTCGCCCGCCAACAATGGAGCGAGGGCACGCGACCCGACCTCGTGCCCGGTGTCCTGTCCCGCGCCCGCTTCGATTCGACCGGGCTTGCCGAGCCGTTCCGGCTGGTGTTGCGCCGCAGCGATGGCTTTGCCTCGGTGGAGATTGCGCACAATGGCAGCATCAGGGTCCAGCGCTGACATGCGTGCCGGCGAACGCGGTTTCACGCTCGTCGAGATGCTGGTCGCGCTCGCCATCTTCAGCCTGGCGGCGCTGGCGCTGTTGCGCCTCGGTGGTGCCACGGCGGCAACCACCGTTCGGCTGCAGGAACAGGCGATCGCCCAGATCGTCGCGCGCAACCTCGCTGCCGAGGTGCTGAGCGATCCCGAATCCCCGCCGTTCGGCACTTTGACCGGCCAGGCCAGCAATGGCGGGCGCAGCTGGGCGTGGACCCGGGTCACCGAGCGCTCCCCGGAAGCGCGTATCCAGATGATCGCGATCCAGGTCGTCAGCGCCGACGGCAGCCCGGGCCGTGCGACCATCACCGTGTTCCGGCGGGCAGCGCCGTGAAGCGAATTCGGTCCTCGAAGAGCGCCGGTTTCACCCTGGTCGAGATGCTGATCGCCCTCGTCATCTTCGGTCTCTTGACCGCCGCCGGCGTCACCCTGCTTAATATCAGCGCCCGCACCCAACAGACTTCGGAGCGGCTGTTCGCCGAACTGAACGATCTCCGCCAGCTCGGCGCGCTGCTCGGTGCCGATCTCGCGCTGGCCGCGCCACGGCTCTACCGCGACCGCGAGGGACGGCCGCAGCGCGCGTTCGCCGGCACTGGCGGCGGCGCGCCGATGCTGATGGCGTTCGTGCGCACCGGCTGGGATTCCGGCGAAGGCCCGCGGCTGCAGCGGGTCGGCTACCGGTTGCGCGAGAGGGCGCTCGAGCGGCTGAGCTACAGCCAGGTCGACGGCGCCGAGCCGATCGCCGCGGCGCCCTTGCTCGATCGCGTTCGCGTCGTGCGGCTGCGCTTCCGCGACGACGAGGGCGAATGGCGAACTCGCTGGGACGCGAGCGACCCGACGCGGCTGCCGGTAGCGGTTGAGCTGGTGACTTTGAGCGATCCGTTCGGGACGGTGCGCCAGGTGTTCACGGTCGGATCGGGGCGGCGATGAACAAGATTCCACCAGGCGAACGCGGCGCCGCCTTGCTCGCAGTGCTGCTGCTGGTTGCGGTGATCGGCGCACTCGCCGCTGCCGCCGCCGACCGGCTGGCGCTGGCGCGCGCCGCTTCGTTCAACGCGGTCGCGCTCGACCAGGCCCGCGCCCATGCCGACGGCGTCGGCCGGCTGGCGATACTGGTGATCGAGGACCTGGTCGCCCGCAATCCCGAACGCACCACGCTCGAGGGCGGCTGGAACGGCGGCGAACGGACCATTCCCTTGCCCGACGGCGGCGATGCCCGGCTGAGTGTCCGCGACGGCGGCAATTGCTTCAACGTCAACAGCGTCGTCGAGGGGGAGCTGCGCACCGCCCTCACCCGACGGCACAGCGGCGTGTTGCAGTTTGCTGCGCTGATGCAGGCGCTGGGCCTGCCCGAGGCCGACGCCCGCCGCATAGCCGAGGCCGCCGCCGACTGGGCCGACAGCGACCAGCAGCCGACCCCAGCCGGCGCCGAGGACGCGGTCTATGCCGTCGCTTCGCCGCCCTACCGTACCGGCGACACCCTGTTCGCCGACGTCGGCGAGCTTCGCTCGGTCGCTGGCATGACTCCGGAAATCATGGCGCGGGTCGAGCCCTGGCTGTGCGCGCTGCCCGTGGCCGAGCTTTCGCCGATCAACCTCAACACCCTGCTGCCCGGGCAGGCGCCGCTGCTGGCGATGCTCGGGCTCGGTCGGCTCGATGCGGCGCGGGCGAGGGCAATCCTCGATGGCCGGCCGCGCGGCGGCTGGGCCAACACCATTGAGTTCTGGCGAACCGACCCGATGCACCAGCTCGGCCTGCCGTTGGACGTGCAGCTGCAGCCGCAATTGCGCACTCGTTGGTTCCGGCTCGACACGTTGGTGCAGCGCGAGGACGCCGAGTTCGGCGAAAGTCTATTGATCGACGCGCGGCTGCAGCCGGCTAGGATCGTAGCGCGCCGCTGGAACTAACTTGCGGTGGAAGCCGCGCTCGTGCCGTCGAGCCGGCGTCCGAGCGCGACGCAGACCAGGATGACCACCGGCACCAGAACCGCCGACAGCACCACCTTGGCAATGGCCTGTCCCAGCATGAGGTCGGCGATCGGCCGAACCCCGTAGAACGAGACGGTGATGAAGATCAGCGTGTCGACGATCTGCGACAAAGCGGCGGCGATGAACCCGCGCAGCGCGGCGAATCGCCCGGTCGTTGCGCTCAGTTTCGAAAAGATCCAGATGTTGAGCGGCACCGAGACGCCGTAGGCGATGATCCCGGCCGCCATCATTCGCCAGCTCTGGCCGAGGATGATTGGGAACGCCTCTTTCGCCGGCTCGTACATGCCCTCGTCGGTAGGCAGCTGGATCACCAGGAAGGCGAGCAGGATCGCCGCGATCAGCGGCACGAAACCGAGCCGCACCAGCCGATTGGCTGTATTTTTGCCATGTAGCTCGGCGACCGAGCTCGACAGCGCGACCAGGATCAGGAACGGGAATATGCCGGCTTCGACCGCGAGCGGTCCCAGCGACACCTGCTTGGCGCCCAGCACGCCGGCAATGGTGACCATGCCGCCGTAGAAGATCGCGAAGGTGAACAGCGAGCGCGGAATCGCGTGTGCGGTTGGTTCGGTTGCCATCCCCCTGAGGTAACCTCTTTGCGGGCGCCCAAAAAGCCCTTTCCGAAGTCCGGCATTGCCGCCATCAGACTGCGATGGCTGATACTCTCGACGTGCTGGCGATCGGCGACGCGGTGGTCGACGTGATCGCCAGCACCGGCGAGGAATTGCTCACGGCGGAAGGGCTGGTGAAGGGCTCGATGCGCGTGCTCGATGCCGCGCAGGCGACGCGGCTTTACGCCTTGATGGGGCCAGCGCGCGAAACCAGCGGTGGCTCCGCCGCCAACACGGTTGCCGGTGTTGCCGCGCTGGGTGGCCGCGCTGGCTTCGTCGGCCAGGTCGCCGACGACCAGTTGGGCGAGGTGTTCACCCACGATCTGCGCGCCCAGGGCGTCGAGTTCGTGACGCCGCCGCGCGACGGCTCGGTCCCGACCGGGCGCTGCCTGGTGCTGGTGACGCCCGACGCGCAGCGGACGATGAACACCTTCCCGGGCGCTGCCCACACCTTGAGCGCCGACGCGATCGACCCGCGGCAGATCGAGCGCGCCGAGATCCTTTTGCTCGAGGCCTATCTGTGGCGCGCGGAAGGACCGCGTTCGGCGATGCGGCGCGCGCTAGGCCTGGCCCGGGCCGCCGGCCGCCGCGTCGCCTTCACCCTGTCGGACATCGTCCTCGTCAACCGCCACCGCTGTGATTTTCACGAGCTGATCGATCGCGGCGAGATCGACATATTGGTCGCCAACGAGGTCGAGCTCGAGGCGCTGGCCGAGGTCGACGATCACGAGGCGGCGATCGCCGCGATCGAGGGACGAGTGCCGCTATTGCTGGTAACGCGCAGCGAGCAAGGGGCAATTGCGGTTGAGAAGGGCCGGCGGGTCGAGGTCGCGGCGGCGCTGGTCGAGGAGGTTGTCGACACGACTGGCGCCGGCGACTTGTTCGCCGCCGGCTTCCTGCTCGGCGTCGCGCGAAAGTTTCCTCTGGAACGCGCGCTTCGAATCGGCTCGCTCGCGGCAGCCGAGGTGATTTCGCATTATGGCGCACGCCCGGAGGCCAACTTGCGTTCGTTGATCGAGGCCGCGTGAAGCGGCTTGCCGTTTATTGCGGCTCGAGCCCCGGCTCCGATCCGGCATTCGCGGAAACCGCGCGCGCGCTCGGCGGGGAAATGGCGCGGCGCGGCATCGGCCTCGTCTATGGCGGCGGCCGATTGGGGCTGATGGGGATCGTCGCCGACGCCGTGCTCGATGCCGGCGGCGAGGCCTATGGCGTGATTCCCAAGGCGCTGATCGAGCTCGAAGTGGCGCATCGCGGCCTCACGGAGTTGCACATCGTGACGACGATGCACGAGCGCAAGGCGCTGATGACCGACCTGACCGACGCCTTCCTCGCGCTGCCGGGCGGCATCGGTACGCTCGACGAGCTGTTCGAGGCGTGGAGCTGGAACGCGCTCGGCTATCATGCCAAGCCGTTCGCCTTGTTGAACGTAAACCGCTTCTGGGACGACCTGATCGACCTGATGGATCACATCACCGCCAGCGGCTTCATGTCGGAGGCGCGGCGCGCGCAATTGCTGGTCGCCGACGACATCGGCGAAGCGATTGCGCTGCTCGACGCCGCGCTCCAGAATGCCGAGGCGCGGATGGTCTGGTAGGGGAGGTAACATGGAACGCTTCATCGGCCTGATCGGCATAGTCGCGATCATCGGCATCGCCGTCGCCTTGTCGTCCAACTGGCGGGCGATCCGCATCCGCGTCGTCGCCGCCGCGTTCGCGCTGCAGGCCGGCCTCGCCATCCTGGTGCTCTACGCCAGCTGGGGGCGGGCGCTGATCGAGGCGATGTCGCGCGGCGTCTCCAACCTGCTCGGCTATGCCGGCGAGGGCACCCGCTTCATCTTCGGGCCGATGGCGGCCCCGGAAATCGGCGGCAACAGCTTCGCGCTGGCGGCGCTGACCGTGATCATCTTTTTCGCCTCTTTGGTTTCGATCCTCTATTATTTCGGCATCATGCAGCTGATCATTCGCTGGGTCGGCGGGGCGATCCAGCTGGTCACCGGCGTCACCAAGGTCGAATCGCTGGCGGCGGCGGCCAACATCTTCGTCGGCCAGAGCGAATCGCCGCTCACCATCCGCCCCTATCTGTCCAGCCTGACGCCGGCGCAGCTGTTCACGATCATGGCGGTCGGCATGGCCGGTGTCGCCGGCACCATCCTCGCCGCTTACGCCGCCTTGCTCGGCTCGCAGGCGCTCCCGTTCCTGCTCGCCGCCTCGTTCATGGCGGCTCCCGGCGGCCTGCTGATGGCGAAAATCATGATGCCCGACGAAAAAGGCGAGGCGAAGGAGCCGGACGTGGTCGGCGACGGCCAATATGAAGAGGAGAAGCCCGCCAACGTCATTATGGCCGCCGCCCAGGGCGCGCAGACCGGCGTCAAGCTGGCGGTCGCGGTCGGTGCGATGGTGCTCGCCTTCGTCGCGATTGTCGCGCTAGCCAACGGCATCCTCGGCGGCCTCGGGCACATGCTCGTCGTCGCCGCCGAGCGCACCGGCTATCCGTTCATCCCGAGCATTGCCAACTTCCTTTCTAATCTCAGCTTCCAGAGCCTGCTCGGCTATGTCTTCCAGCCGGTGATGTTCCTGATCGGCATTCCCTGGGAGGAAGCGGGGCGGGCCGGCGGCCTGTTCGGCACCAAGCTGGTGCTGAACGAATTCGTCGCCTTCATCGATCTCGGCGCCGATCCGGCTGGGCTGAGCCCGCGTAGCGTTGCCATAATTACCTTCGCCATGTGCGGCTTTGCCAATTTCAGCTCGATCGCCATCCAGATGGCGGTGACCGGCGGCCTCGCGCCCAATCAGCGGCCGATGATTGCGCGGCTTGGCATCAAGGCGCTGATCGCCGGCTCGCTCGGCAATCTGATGAGCGCGGCGCTTGCCGGGCTGTTGCTGCCCTAGCCGCACGTAATTGCCCTCATTTGTCCGGATTTCCCGGATCGGCTAAGCTCTTGGCATGAGCACCGACACGCTGACGCGCCCGATCGCCTCGGTTTCGCTGACCGACGCCGACCGCGATCCCGATCGCTTCGCCGACGAGCTCGGCAAGAGCTTCGAGGAATATGGCTTCGCGATCATTGCCGACCACGGCATTCCCGACGAGTTGATCCACGACGCCGAGGCGAAGGCGAAGGCCTTCTTCGCCTTGCCCGAGGAGGTGAAGCGCAAATACCATATTCCCGGCGGCGGTGGCGCCCGCGGCTATACCCCGTTCGGGATCGAGACCGCCAAGGGCATGACCGCCCACGACCTCAAGGAATTCTGGCACGTCGGGCGCGAACTGCCGGCCGGCCACAAGTTCCGCGATCACATGGCCGACAATGTCTGGCCGCAGGAGATCGCGAGCTTCCGCGACACTTTCCTCAAGCTGTTCGACGCGTTTGACCGCTGCGGACTTAAGATCCTGAAGGCGATCGCTCGCTATTTGAAGATCGACGAGGATTATTTCATCGACACGGTGCGCGACGGCAATTCGGTGATGCGGCTGCTCCACTATCCGCCGATCGTCGGTGAGCCGGGCAGCAACGTCCGTGCCGGCGCTCACGAGGACATCAACACCATCACCCTGCTGCTCGGCGCCGAGGAAGCCGGGCTGCAGCTCTTGACCAAGGAAGGCCAGTGGCTGGCGGTGTCACCCAAGCCGGGCGAGCTGGTGGTCAATATCGGTGACATGCTGCAGCGGCTGACCAACGGCAAATTGCGCTCGACCACTCACCGCGTCGTCAATCCGCCGCCCGAGCGGCGCGGCTTCTCGCGCTACTCGATGCCCTATTTCCTCCACTTCCGCTCGGATTTCCTGATCGAGGCGCTGCCCGGGACGGTACCGCCAGGCGAGCAGCCGAAATGGGAGCCGATCACCGCCGACGGCTATCTCCAGGAGCGTTTGCGCGAGATCAAGTTGGTCTAGCCGGCGTCCTCGAGGTTCGCCGGCCCAAATCCCGCCGGCAGCAGCTCGGAAATAGGCTGCGTCTCTACCCGCGTGCCGCTGCCGTTGGCGCTGATGACCTCGAGATCGCGGCCGCTGACATGCGCCGCCTCGAGGATCGCCTGGCGGCAGCCGCCGCACGGCTTCACATTCATGTCGCCGGCAAGCTCGCCGGCGTCGCCGACATGGCCGCCGGCCACCGCCAGCCGCGCGATCCGTTCCAGCCCGAACGCCTGCTTGGCCGCGGTCAGCGCCGCGATCTCGGCGCAGACGCCGAGCCGGTAGCAGGCATTTTCCATGTTGGAGCCGGTGGCGATCTCTCCGTCGACCGATTCGATCGCGCAGCCCACCGAGAAGCGCGAATAAGGCGCGTAGGCCTTGAGCGCCGCCCGCCGGGCTTCCTCGATCAGCCGATCGGACATCGCCTCACCATAAGCGCGTCATGCGGCGGTGTCGCCGGGATAGAGATGCTTGGGCAGCCGTTCCTTGTAGGGGAAGAAGCGGAACCAGGGCTTTGCCTCGTCGATCACCCGCATCACAGTCGGGCGCGCCATCAGCCGATCGTAATATGCGGCGAGGCGCCTGTGTTCGGACGGAAACGGCTCGACCATCCCGGCATAGAAAAGTGACCCCCCTGCCGAGCAATCGGCGATGCTGAACGTTTCGCCCGCGGCCCAGCCGCGATCCTTCATGCCATCGTCGATCATGCCATAGGCCATTTGCAGCGTGGCGCGCGCCTCCTCCACGCCTTTCGGATCGCGCTCATTCTCCTGGCGTATCCGGTCGCCGACGATCTTCTGCATCGGCGTCATCACGTAGCAATCGAACAAGCGGTCCCACTTGCGCGCCTCGAACCGGGCCTTGGCATCCTGCGGCAACAGTGGCGCGCCACCTGGGACGCGATCGAGATATTCGAGGATCAGGCTCGTTTCCGGCACCACCTCGCCGTTCGCCTCGTCGACCAGCAACGGAATTTTCGCGGTTGGCCACAAAGCGGCAAAGGCGGCGCGTGCCGCGTCGTCGGACCAATCGACCATGCGCGGTTCGAACGCCACCTCGCGCTCGTAGAGCCCGATCAACACCTTGTGGCAGCAGGACGAGAGCGGGTGGTAGTGCAAAACCAGGGTCATTGCCCGAACCTAGCCCGATAATCGGGCAAAAAAAGAAGGGCGCCGGAGGCGAAGCCGCCGGCGCCCTGGTTGGCCCGTACCGGGCGTGTTTCCTAGAACTCGAACCGTGCGCCGAGGCGCAGCGCCCACAGCGACGGCGTCGTGAATGTCGTCAGGAACGGCGTGCGGAAGTTCGAGTAGCGGTAGCTCGCGCACTGATTGGCCGGCGGCGGACCTGCCGGCACGCAGGCGACGTCGACCACCGTCGACAGGAACGGGAACGAGACCTGGCGCAGACTGCCCCAATCGTTGTCGATGAAGTTGAGCACGTTCTCCATGTCCGCGAACAGCCGCAGCCGGCCGAAGCCGAACAGCGGGATGGTCTGCTGGATCCTGAGGTCGATCTTGGTGAAATCGGGGCTGCGGCCGATATTCTTGCCGGCGATATTGCCGCGGAAGCCGCTCAGCGCGGTCGAGTTGATGAACGCGTCGAGACTGTCCCGCGTTGTGTTGCTGTCATAGCTTACCAGCGGATCAGTGGGGCCGGTCGGCACGTACATCAGGTGGCGGTTGTCGCTGCCGAACACGCCGAACACCTGGTCCCGCCCGAAGAAGGGACTGGCGAAGCTCTGGTTGGCGTCGAACGTGTAGCTGTACGGCCGGCCCTGGCGCCAGTTGCCGAAAATGTCGATCCGCGTCTCGGAATTGCGGATGAACTCGCGGCGGAAGCCGATGTTGAAGCGCACCGCGTGGCGGATCTGCTCGTTGCCGTTGCCGAGCGACGAGCCGTTGGGCTCGGCGGTCGCTTGGTTCTGATAGTTGGAGAAGGCGACGGACGAGGTCAGCGGGCTGCGTTCGGTGATGTCCATCCAGGTATAGGCGGCGCCGATATTGAGGCCGATATCCCACCTTTTCTCGAACCGGCCCACCAGCACCAGGTTGTGGCCCTCGGTCGAGTTGGTCAGCAGCAGGTCGCTGTTGCTGCTGCCCGCTGTGCTTGCGAACGGCCCGTAGCGCGTGCGTCCGTCGGGCGCGACCCCGACCGGGACCGACCGCAGGTCGATATAATCGATCGCCTGGTCGACCCAGCCGTAGAGCGCGTCGGCGGCAAAGAACCAGTTGTCGCCGAGCGGCCCGAGATCGGCATTGTAGGCGAGGGTCAATGCCGCGCGCCACTGCGCCGGGATCTCGAAGTCTGGGTCGATCGCGTTGACGCCGGCCAGCGAAAGCGCGCCGACATTGGTCTGCACGAAGGCGCGCACGTTCTGCGGGATGCCGAGGCCGCCGCCGAACACGTTGTTGATCGCGGCCGCGCAGATGTCGGCCGGGATGGTGCCGGTGCAGGTGTTGCCGGCCGCGGTCGCGCGATTGAAGGTGACCCGGTTCTGGCTGACGCCGGTGTTCGAATAGCTGTTCGAGACCCAGACGTTGGGCGTTCCCGCTGCGTAGCGGCCGAGCGCGCCGCGCACGTTCAATCGATCCGTCGCACGCCAGCTGAAACCGAGGCGCGGCAGCAGGATCTGCTGGTCGGCCAGCGTCACCTGGTTGGAGAAGCCGTAGCGCGCGGTGAAAAATTCATTGCGCAGCGGCGCCGGCCCTTGGCCGTAGAATTCCGAGCGGACGCCGGCGATGATCGTCAGGTCCTCGGAGACGTTCCAGGTGTCCTGCAGGCCGAACACATAGGCCTGGAAGTCGAAGATCGCCGCGGCGTCGTCGATGTCGCCGGAGGTGCTCTGCGCCAGGTCGAGCTGGTTGGCCCGGCCCGCCGTCAGGTCGGCGAGCGAGTCGAAATAGAAGGCGCCGGAGGCGCGCTGCAGGAACAGGTTGTAGATGTCGATATTGGTATATTGCGCCAGGAACTGGAGGTTGTGCCGTCCCAGCAGCAGGTTGGCGGTAAGCTGGCCGTCGAGATTGTTGGTCTGGAGAATGTTGGCCTGGCGGCTGATGTCCGGGCCGAGCCGGATCACGCCCGACCCCGGCGTACAGAGCGTCAGCGAGCCGGCGGAAGTGGCATCGAGGCAGACGTTGAATTCGCCGAAATCGCGGCCGTTGGGCGGCGTCTGGCCGCGGTCATAATCGCGGTAGCTGACGCGCGCCTCGGTCGAGAACTCGTCCGACCAGCGCGAGTTCAGCTGGATCACCCCCGAATGGACCCGCTCGGTCAGCGTATAGCTGTTCGAGAACAGGGCCAGGCGCGGCAGGCTGTTGCCGATCGCGGTGCTGCTCGATCCGTCGACGAACTGGCTGCCGTCGTTGAAGATGTAGGTGAACGACAGATCGTTATCCTCGTTCACCCGGAAATCGATGCGGGCGGTGATGCGGTCGTCGTCTTCCGGGATGGCGGTCGGCACGTCGCCAGGGTCGAAACGAAAAAGCGTCTGGACGATATTGCGGACCTGGTCGACTTCAGCGCGGGTGATGCCGCCGATCGGGTTGGAAAAGGGTTCGCCGGCCGGGCCGAACAGCTGCGGCTCGGTCTCGCGTGTGCGCTCCCATGCGAGCGCGAAGAACAGGCGGTCGGGAACGATCGGGCCGCGCAGCCAGGCGCCATAGGCCTGGTTTTCGATGTCGAGCACAACCGGCGCGCCGCGCACCTCGTCGCCGGTCAGGGTATCGTCATTGTACGTGTAAAAGGCGCCGCCGGTGAAATCGTTGCTGCCGGTGCAGAGCTGGGTGTTGATCGCGCCGCCCTGGAAAAAGCCCTCGCGGATGCTGGCCGGCGCCACCTCGACCGTAAACTGGCAGATCGCCTCGAGCGGCACCGGGCCGCGCGAAGTCGGCAGGCCGCCATTGTTGAGGCCGAAATCGTCGTTGAACTGAACGCCGTTGACCGAGAAGCGGTTGAAACGGGGGTTGGCGCCGGCGACCGAGGTCGCGCGCACGTTGGTCGCGTCGATGGTCGCAAACGGGCTGCGGTTGATGAGGTCGCGGACGTCGCGATTGACCGTCGCCACGCCGGCGATGTCGTCCGCGCGGAGGGTCGTGGTCGGCGAGAAGCCGCGGCCGCGGCCGCCGATCGACGTCGCGGTGACGACGATCGTGTCGGTGGCGGTGCCGAGCTCGATCGGCAGGGTAAACGGCTCGCCGACGGTAAGGACGATATCGGTAATCTGATAGGGTTCGCGGCCCGGCGCGTTGATTTGCACCGTATAAGGCCCGCCCGGCCGCAGGCCGGAGACGTGGAAAATGCCGCCATTACCGGTCGACGTCTCGATCGCGCTCGAGGTTGGAACATGGGTGACGGTGACCGCGGCGCCCTCGACCGGCGCGCCGGCGGCGCTCACAGAGCCGGTGATGCTCGACGTGGTCTCCTGGGCGTAAGCCGAAGCGGGCGCGACGATCGCCGCGGCGGCGCAGAGCAGTCTGAACTTGTTCATCTTTTCCCCCATCAGGCCGAAACGCCGCTGACTCTGCGGCGCTCGCAAGAAACTTTCGTGACAGGCCCGGCGGCCTTCGCAAACGGCTGGAGCGATTCGCCCGGCCCCCCGGCTAAGTACTTAACGGAGTAGCCCAATCCCGAATCTAGCGGAAGGGGGGTTCATCGAAGCTGCGCAGCTTGCGTGAATGCAGTTTGTCGCCTTCGCGCATCAGGATTCTAAGAGTTTCTATGCCGATTCGAAGGTGCTGGCTGATCGCCCGTTCGTAGAAGGCATTGGCCTGGCCCGGCAGCTTTATTTCGCCGTGGAGTGGCTTGTCGGACACACACAGCAGGGTGCCGTAGGGCACGCGGAAGCGATAGCCCTGCGCCGCCACTGTCGCCGATTCCATGTCGACCGCCACCGCCCGCGACTGGTTGAAGCGCATCGCCGACAATGTGTAGCGCAGCTCCCAGTTGCGATCGTCGGTGGTGACGACGGTGCCGGTGCGCAGCCGGTGCTTCAATTGCTCGGGATCCTCGCCGGTCACCTGGCAGGCGGCAGTGAACAGAGCCTGCTGCACCTCGGCGATTGCCGGCAGCGGCACTTCCACCGGCAGCACGTCGTCGAGCACGTGATCGTCGCGCAGATAGGCGTGGGCGAGCACGAAGTCGCCGATCGTCTGGCTTGGCCGCAAACCGCCGCAATGGCCGATCATCAGCCACACGTCCGGCCGCAGTACCGCGAGATGGTCGCAGATCGTCTTGGCGTTGGACGGTCCGACGCCGATGTTGATCAGCGAAATACCCTCGCCTTCTGGCGCAACCAGATGATAGCCCGGCATCTGGAACCGGCGCCAGGCGCCCTGCGCCACCATCAGCTCGGCGTCGGGCGTATCGCGGTTGACGACGACGCCGCCCGCCGCCGACAACTCGCTATAAGGACTATCCTCGCGCTGCAGTTCGGCGACTGCCCAGCGCACGAACTCGTCGACATAGCGGACATAGTTGGTGAACAGCACGTAGCGCTGGACGTGCTGGGGCGGCGTGCCGAGGTAATGGCGCAGCCGCGCCAGGCTGAAATCGATGCGCGGGCCGTCGAACAGCGACAAGGGCCGCTCCGGCCGGCTCGCATAGTCCCAGGCACCGTCGGCGATTTCGTCGCCGATATGGACCAGCTCCGGGGTCGGAAAGGTGCGCGCGAGCTCGGCCGCGCGCCCTTCGCCGAGCTGCAAATCCTCGCTGCCGTCGAGCACGTAGGTGAACGGCATTTCGCTCGGCGACTTTCCGACCGAAACCTTCACGCCGTAATCGCGGATGAGATAGCCCAGCTGCTCGGCGAGATAGTCGCGGAACAGGTTTGGCTGGGCGATGCTGGTGGCGTAGCGGCCGGGATGATTGAGGCGGCCGAACGCGCGCGACGGGAATTCGGTCGGCTGGAGATGGGCAAGGTCGACCCTGAGCTCGGGATAGGCGAACAGACCCTTGGCGCGCGCCTTGGGATCGGGGGTTATGCCCTTGGCGAGATAGGCGGCAAGCGCTTCGCGGAGATTGGCGACCGATTGGTCATAGCCGGCGCAAAGCTGCTCGATCACCCCCGGAATGTCGTCAATGTTGGTCATTGACGACCTCGCATCTCCGCTGGCGGGCGCGATGTCAAATGAACCGGCCGGAAATCCCTGCCGCCAGGAGCGTTGTCTGGAGCTGGTAGGAGTCGCCCGATGCGCAGCAACAGCGGCCGTGGCAAGGCCAGCAACAACAATCTCGATCCGACTTTGAAGGAGCGCGAGGCGAGCCGCGGGCGCAGCGGCCGCGCGGCGGCCACGGCGAAAGCGCACAAGGCGAAGAACGCGGCAAGCACCGGCGCCAAGCGCAAGGGCACGGCCTGAGCAGCGCATCGGTAGCTTGTCACACGAAACTTCGCAGGCGGAGCAGCGGTAATGGTGACCCCTACGGGACTCGAACCCGTGTTTTCGCCGTGAGAGGGCGACGTCCTGGACCGCTAGACGAAGGGGCCTTGCGCGGAAGGCAGAGGCGATATGGGGCGGCGTTCGAGCCTGTCAAGCGAAGCGAACGGGTAGCGATTGGCCGCCTGCGCAATGCACCTTTATTGCGGCTTGTCCGCGCTCGCGTCGGCGCCGCCTTCGGCGCCCGCATCGACCAGCGGCTTGTCGCTGTCGCCATTGGCGGGGGGCGCATTCTCCGCGGGCGTCGATCCGCTGGTTGCGGTACCGTCGGTTGGCTTGTCGCCGGTCGCGTCGGCACCCACGGTCTCGCTGGCATTGGCCGCGTTCGCCTCGTTCGACGCCTGCGGGCCGAGGCCGAGTTGGTCGCACGCGGCGAGCGTGAACAGGAAACTCGTGGAAAGGGCGATGGTGAGACGCTTCATGGCTGACCCCGCTTGTTGCAACAGGAGCCGGTTTTCTTAATCGAGCACACGCGTCGAAGGAAGAGGAGCGGATCGATCTCGCAAGCCTGGCATAGCGCCGCGCGTAGTCATGTCGGCTATGTGCGCGCGCACAACGAAGACGCCTTCCTCGCTCGCGACTATGTCGGCCTGTGGGCGGTGGCCGACGGCATGGGCGGCTACGCCCATGGCGAGAAAGCCGCCGCGCGGGTGATTGAGGGCCTGGCGGCGATCGATCCCGGCGGTGACTTCGACGAGGCCAGCCGTCAGCCCGAAGCGGCGATCCTGGCCGCCAACGCAGCGATCTTTGCCGAGTCAGCACGGCTCGGCCCGATGGGGACGACGGTGGCGTCCCTACTGATTTGCGGCGGCCGCTACGCGGTGCACTGGGCGGGCGACAGCCGCGCCTGGTTGTGGCGCGACGGCCGGCTCGCCCCCCTCAGCCGCGACCATGGCCAGGTGCAGGAGATGGTCGCGGCCGGCCAGCTGGCGCCAGAGGCGGCGTTCGGCCATCCGTTGAGCAATATCCTTGTCCGCGCGGTCGGCCTCGATGCCGAACTGAAAGTGGATGTGGTGACCGGCGAGATTCGTCCCGACGACCTGTTTCTGCTCTCGACCGACGGACTTCATGCCTATGTCGAGGACGCCGAGATCATACGCTGCCTTGGCGGCAGTGAACCTGACGGCGCGGCCGATGCGCTGATCGGCGCCGCGCTCGCCCGCGGCGGGCCGGATAATGTCACGGTAATCGTGGTGAACGCGGCTGCCGCCTGATTAGGCTGCCGGCACGCCCAGCTGCGCCGCCGCGCTTCGCAGCCGCTGCTGGGTGGCCGTATCGCCGGCGAAGGCGGCGAGGCTGGAGCGCAGAGCCGTAGCCGCCGCCTCGCGCTCGCCGAGCACCATCCGCGATCGCATCAGCCGTATCCAGCCTTGCTCATCGCGCGGGCTCTGCCGCAGCCGGCTCGCCAGCCGCTCGACCATCGCCCGCACCATCGCGTCCTGCTCGCCCGGCGGGATCGAGCGTGCCGCCTCGATCTGCGCGCGGGTCGGGCCGGGAATTGCCGCCGTCGCACTTGCGCGGGCCGCCGCTGGCTCGGGCGGCAGCCGCGCGGCCAGGTTCAGGTTGTTCTGCTGGGCGATCGCCAGAATCGCGCCGCGCACCTGCGCTCGCCACGCCGCGTCCGCCGGCGCTTCCTCAAGCAAGGCGATGAGGTCGTCGGCGGCGCCGCGATGATCGCCGCGTAGGTCTTTCAGCGTCGCCAGGTAATATCGTGCCTGGGCGTGGCCCGGCTCGGCCGCCAGCGCGCGGCGGAACATCGACTCCGCCTCGGCCGGCGGGTTGCCGCCCGCGCGCAGCACCAGCATCTCGCCGAGATAGGCGGCATGATCGGCGCGGCCCGGAGCCAGTTCGAATGCGCGGCGGAACGCGCCCTCCGCTTCGCTGAGACGCCGCGCCTCGCGAAATGCGAGGCCGAGCAGGAACCAGCCCTGGGCATTGTCCGGGTCCTCGCGCAGCCGCGCGGTGAGGCTGGCAATCGCCTCGTCGAGGCTTGCCGACTGCGGCGCGGCCACTTTCGTCTCCGGCTCCGCGAGATCACTCGGTCGAGTTAAGGCAATTCCGATTGCGGTGATTGCTATCAGGGCTGCGAAGAACAACGCGATCCCTGAAGCGGTCCCGAGCGCGATCTTTGTGGTGAGGAAGCGAATCTTGGCAGGCATCGTCGTGAATCATCGCGTCCTTCGACCTGACGTCAAGTCTGGCGCAAGCGATTGAAGCTGCTAGGTTACCCGGGATGACCTTCAGGATCGCAATTGTCGGCTCCGGCCCGGCCGGATTGAGCGCGGCAGCGCGCGCCGCCGAGCTCGGCCTGCCGCACGTGCTGCTCGAGAAAGCCGACCATCTCTGCGACACCATCTACAAATACCAGAAGGGCAAGCATGTGATGGCGACGCCGAGCCAGCTGGTGCTGCGCTCGGACATGGATTTCGACGCCGGCAAGCGCGAGGCGGTGCTTGGGGTGTGGGACCGCGAGATGGAGGATCACAAGGTCAACGTCCGCAACGAAGCCGACGTCACGAAGATCGCGGGCGCCAAGGGCGAGTTCACTTTGACCCTGGCCAATGGCGAGGAGGTCAAGGCCGAGACGGTGGTGTTGGCGATCGGCACCCAGGGCAATCCCAACCTGGTGCGCTGCGAGGGCGGCGATCTGCCGCACGTCCAGTACCATCTCGACGATCCCGGCGAATATGTCGACGAGCACATCACCGTGGTTGGCGCCGGCGATGCCGGCATCGAGAATGCGCTCGGCCTTGCCGCCGATCCCGAGCAGGGCAATGTTGTCACCATCCTCAACCGCGCCGCCGAATTCGCCCGCACCAAGGCGGCCAATGTCGAGCTGTTGATGGAAGCGCAGCAGCGCGGCCGCATCAGCGTGATGCTCGAGACGACGCCGGCCAGGCTCGAGCCCGGCTGGCTGACGCTGGAGACTCGCGACGGCGAACAGCGGATTCGCTGCGATCGGGTCATCGCCCGCATGGGCAGCGCGCCGCCGCGCAAATTCGTCGAGGAGTGTGGACTGGCTTTCACCAGCGAGGATCGTGACGCCTTCCCGGTTCTCTCGCCCGCGTTCGAATCCAGCGTCCCGGGCATCTACGTGATCGGCGCGCTCGCCGGCTATCCGCTGATCAAGCATTGCATGAACCAGGGCCACGACGTCGTCGAGTTTATCAACGGCAATGCTGGCCTGAAGCCCGCCGATGAACCGATCCTCGAGCGAAAATTCGCCGGCCTGCCCGGGCGCCACAGCGTCGCCGGGTGGCTGGAATTCCTGCGCGAGCGGGTGGCGATCCTGCACGAACTGTCGGTGCTGCAATTGCGCGAGTTCATGCTCGATTCGGAAGCGCGGTTTTTCCGAGCCGGCGACACCATCTTCCGCCGCAGCGAGCCCGGTTCGTCGCTATTCGCAATCGCTTCGGGCTCGGTGCAGGTCGAGGTCGACCCCAACGATCCTACCCGCACCGTTGCGATCGGCGAGGGCTCGATCGTCGGCGAGGTCGGCCTGATCTCGGGGCGCAAGCGCGGCGCCACCGTTCGCGCCGGCGAGGATGCGATCCTGGTCGAGATTCCGCGCAACGCGGCGCTGAAGCTGATGGCGATCAACAGCGCCGCCAGGCGCGAGATCACCCGTATCTCGACCGAGCGGCAGCTCTTGCAGATGTTCGGCTCGCTCGAGCCGGCCGACCTTCGCGAATTGCTCGAGAGCGCCACGATCGAGGAGGTTCGCGCCGGCCAGCCGATCATCGAGGAAGGCGCGGAGGGCTTCGACATCTACGTCATCCGCCGCGGCTCGATGGTGGTCGAGAAGGATCTCGGCGGCAAGCCGGTGTTCCTCTCCTATCTTCCCGCCGGCTCCTATGTCGGTGAGATGGCGCTGATCGACGGCGGCCGCCGCACCGCGACAGTGCGCGCCGCGGTCAAGTCGGAGGTGATCCGGCTCGACGGCGAGGCGTTCCGCCGCCTGCTCGAGCGCAAGCCCGAGCTGCTGGCGCGCCTGAAACGCGACATGTCGGCCCGCCACGAGCTCAATCGCTTCGTCGAATCGCGCAAGGCTTCGTTCGGCGGCGCGGTCGATCTTTATTCCTCGGTCGCAAGCTTCCTGGTCGAGAACGGCATCGGCGAGGCGACCGACGTGCTGCTGATCGACGAGAAGCTGTGCGTCGGCTGCGACAATTGCGAGCGCGCCTGCGCCGACGCCCACGAGGGCCTCTCCCGGCTCGATCGCGAGGCGGGGCGCACTTACGCCCACCTCCACGTGCCGACCAGCTGCCGCCATTGCGAGCACCCGCACTGCATGGCCGATTGCCCGCCCAACGCGATTCACCGCGGACCCGACGGCGAGGTCTTTATCGACGACACCTGCATCGGCTGCGGCAATTGCCAGCGTAATTGTCCTTATGGTGTGATCCGCATGGCCAAGGTGCCGCCAAAGAAGCCGGGGCTGCTGCAATGGCTGTTCTTCGGCCGCGGTCCCGGCCCGGGCGAGCCCGATGCCGACTGGATCGAGCAGCGCGTCGACCCGGCGACGCCGAAGAAGGCAGTCAAGTGCGACATGTGCGCCGGCATCGACGGCGGCCCGGCCTGCGTGCGCGCCTGCCCGACCGGCGCCGCGATCCGCGTCGCCCCCGAAAAGTTCCTGACGGTGGCGAGGCTCGAACAAGCCAGCTAGGAGTTCGGTTCGGCAGCGATACAAAAGGAGAAGCCGTGCCCGACGACAGTTCGCGCATGCAAAGCCCGGTCGCGCACGAGAGCTTCCTGCGCTACCGCAACTTCCGCTGGCTGAAGATCGCGCTTGTCGCGGCGATCGCTTCGCTGCTCATTTATGCCTTGGTCGATGTAACCCCGCGCCACAATGGCGGCAGCTGGCTCGGCTACTTGCTCGGCACGATCGGCCTGGGGCTGATCGTCTGGCTGTCGCTGCTCGGCATCCGCAAGCGCGCGATCACCCCCGGCCGCTGGTCGCTGAAGGCCTGGACCTCGGCCCATGTCTGGCTCGGCCTGGCGCTGGTCGTCATCGCCACCCTGCACAGCGGCTTCCAGCTCGGCTGGAACGTCCACACGCTGGCGTGGGCGTTGATGATGCTGGTCATCCTCTCGGGTGCGTACGGCGCCTTCGCCTATGCGCTGCTGCCGCGGGCGCTGAGCGATGCCCGCGCCGAGATGACCAGCGGCGAGATGCTCGATGCGCTCGCCGCCATCGACCGCGAAATCGCTGCCTCCGCCCTTTCGCTCTCCGATGCCGACAGCGCCCTGGTGGCTCGGGCGCTCGCCGCCGAGCCGCTCGGCGGTCCGCTGGCGCGCTTGTTTGGCCGCTATCGCCGCGATCCGAGCGCGCGCACGGCCGCGATTCTCGCCACGCGCCCATTCTCCGAGGCCAACGCGCGGGTGATGGAGCTGTTCGGCCGGCGCCAGGCGGCGCTGACGCGGTTGCGCGGACACGCCCGCCGTCGCGCCCAGCTCGAATCCTGGCTCTACCTGCACGTACCGCTGACCGTCGCCTTGATCGCGGCGCTCGCCGCGCACGTGATCAGCGTCTTCTTCTACTGGTAGGCACACACAGGCGATGGCGTTTCTGCTGCGCACGATCAGCTACAGCGCCGAGGGCCGGCGGATCGTCCGCGAAAGCCGCGTCGAGGGCGAGAGCCTTCGCGTCGGCCGCGGCCCCGAAAACGACCTACGCCTCGCCGATTTGGCGGTGATGCTCGACCACGCGACCCTCACCGGCGCCGGCGACGGGCTGCAGGTCGAGGCCTCGGCCGGTGCGGTGGTCGAAATCGGCGGCCGTGCCGTCTCCTCCGGCCGAATCGACCTCGCCACCGGCGGCACGCTGCGCGTCGGCCCGTTCCGGCTCGCGGTCTCCCCTGGCGGCGGCGAGGATGTCGCGATCGAGATTGAGCGCCCCGAGGCGCGCGCGCCGGCCTCGGGCGGCGAGCGGCTGCTGTCGCTCGCTGCGGTGCTGCCGAGCCGACGCCGCTTCGCCTGGGCGCTTGGCCTGCTGGTGCTGGCCCTGTTCCTCGCCTGGCCGGTGTCGACCTACGTCATGCGCGCGCAGCAGCGTGCCGAGTTCGCCCGCGCCTTCCAGGCCGACCGGCTTTGGCTGAGCGGCAGCCTCAGCCAGGCGCATGCCTCGCTTCGCGACAATTGCGCCGCCTGCCATGCGCAGGCGTTCGTGCCGGTGCAGGATGCCGCCTGCCTGGCCTGCCATGCCGGGCTCGACGAGCATGCGCCGGCAACGCAGCTCGCCCGTGCCCGCGCCGATCCCGGCGCCTGGCGCCGGGTCCAGCTCGCGTTCGGCGACCTGTTCGGTCACGCCGCCGGGCGCTGCGTCGATTGCCACAGCGAGCATGAAGGCGCGCAGGCGATGGCGCCGACGCCGCAGCGGTTCTGCGCCGATTGCCATGCCGATCTTGATGCGCGCCTTGCCGGCTCACGGCTGGGCGATGCCGGCGATTTCGGCCGCGCCCATCCCGAGTTCGCGCCTTTGGTAATTGTGCGCTGGGACGGGGAGCGGCCGCTGTTGCAGCGGCTAGGCCTTGCCGCCCGGCCGCAAGAATCAAGCCAGCTCAAATTCCCGCATTCGCTCCATTTCGATCCGCGCGGCGGGCCGGCGCAGATGGCGCGGCGCCTCAATCTCGGCGCCCGGCTCGAATGTTCCGTTTGTCATTTGCCCGACGCCGACGGCGTGCGCTTCCCGCCGCCCGTGATGGAGAATGCCTGCGGCGCATGCCACAGCCTGGCGATCGAGCAGGTTGGCGGCACCGTCCGCACTTTGCGCCACGGCGAGCCGCAACTTGTCGTCGCCAACATCCTCGCTCTGTACCGTGCCGGATCGCGGCCGCGGCCGGCCGGGCTGGCACGTGGCCGCGGCCGTCCCGGCACGGCATTTGCCGAACGCGGTGCCGGGCAAGCGGCCCGCGCCTCGGCGGCCGCACCGCTGCGCGCCGATCAAGCGGTGCGCGCCGTTTTCTCGCCCGGCGGCGCCTGCTTCGAATGTCATACGGTCCGCACGCCCGCGGCGGGATCGCTCGACTTTCGCATCGCTCCGGTCGCCTTCCCGCGTCGCTATTTGTTGCACGGCTGGTTCGACCATCGCCCACACCGCGTCGTCCAGTTGCCGGGCCGGCCGCCGCTGCAGGGCTCGCAGGCCTGCCTCGCCTGCCACCGCGCCGACACTTCGGGCAGCGCCGGCGATCTGCTGCTGCCCGGCATCGCCAGCTGCCGCGCCTGCCATGGCGGTGAGCGCACCCGCCTGCCGGTCGCCTCGGGTTGTGCTATGTGCCACGATTATCACGGCGACGAGGGGGCACCGGCGATGCTGCTGCTGCGGCAAGCACGCGGAGCGAGCTGGACGACGCGGCTGATCCGCGCCGAGCCGGAGCGTGGCCGATGAGCGCGATGCTGATCGCCCAGGTCACCGACCTCCATCTCGGCTTCGATCCGGGCAATCCCGAAGAGCTCAACCGCCAGCGGCTCGATTCGGTGCTCGCCGAGCTGGTGGCGATGACGCCGCGGCCGGATCTGCTGCTGGCCACCGGCGATATCGCCAACGACGACGACGACGGTAATTCCTACGCCTGCTATCGCGACGCGATCGCCGGGCTGCCGTTCCCCGTCTTCTCGCTGCTCGGCAATCACGACAGCCGCGCGCCGTTTCTCGAGCTCTTTCCGGAGGCGGCGGGGGAGGGTGGATTTGTCCAGCATGCGCTCGACGACTGGCCGCTGCGCATCCTCCTGCTCGACACGCTCGAAACCGGCCGTCACGGCGGCGGTTTCTGCGAATCGCGCGCCGGGTGGTTGCAGGCACGGCTCGACGAGGCGCCGGAACGGCCGACCCTGATCGCGCTGCACCACCCCCCGCTCCGCACCGGCCATTCCTGGATGACCGAGGTGCCCGAGGCCAAATGGGTGCTGCGGCTGCGGTCGGTGATCGAGGGCCGCAATAATATCGTCGCGCTGATCGGCGGCCATATTCACCGGCCGATCATTACCCGCTGGGCCGGTGCGATCCTGATCGTCTGTTCCTCGACGGCGCCGCAGGTCGCGCTCGACCTGGCGACGCTCGACCCGGAGGCGCCCGATCAACGGCCGATGATCGTCGCCGAGTCCCCCGCTTACGCCCTGCACCTGTGGGACGGCGCCGCGCTCATCACCCATTTCGGCGCTGCCGGCGACCAGCCGGTGCTCGCCCGTTTCACCGCGGGAATGCAGCCTTTGTTGCGGATGCTCGCCAGGGAGAAGGAAGAGGCTCGCCAAGCCAGCAGAGAGGGGTAATCCAACCTCCGCGCATCCTTTTTCGCCAATCTATTCCTTATGCACCACTTCGCCCTCGATGGTCGCGGT
>JBQTJR010000090.1:0-12005 GCA_052386895.1 Sphingosinicella sp. | reverse complement strand
GCTCGATCCGGCGCATCTGCGCCTGCGTCAGCCAGATCAGATCACTCATGGCAGCGCCTCCTCGACACCACCATTGAATCAGATACAAGCTTCCCTGTGAATCCCTTTAATGGGTCCTGACCCTAGTAATTCGGAGATACCTTGGAGCATACACATACACACATCTAAGTGTATTCGACCAGTTGCGAGCATATGTCTCGTTGGCTGGCGTCGGCATTAAGATAAACCGCAGAATTCGACCGCGGCGACCGGCATGGTCAATGGAAGGACCATCGGCCCGTGTACCCACAAAAATACCTGGATTGTACGACCGACAATCGGAAACATGCAACTCGGCGCCTCGCTCGCCCATGCTACTAAATTCAGATGCATTCATATACAAGTCGAGTACTATATTGTGAACTGGGTAGTCCTGACTAAATTCCGGTATTATTGCTTCATGAATCGGACCAGCCGGACGCACACTGATTTCGCCCTCACAGGCGCCGGTGATGAAGCACGCTACCACAAAAGGTGCCCGGAAACACATCAAATGATTACGCTGACAGTGCACAGATTTACGCCTGCCTTATTCGGCGCTTGGTGACGAGATGCGGGAATTCCGGGAAACACGGCGCGGGCACGACGGGCCATGAAGCCACGTCGCACGCTCGGGCGATGATTGTCAAAATGAGTGCACTGTCACCGATTTAAGCTTTGAAAGCCGGCGCTACCGCCTGATCGATCTTTTCGCCGCCTTCTTCTCGGCCGCAACCGCCGGCGGCGGTGCGGACACCGGCGCCGGCTTCGCCACGCGCGCGATCTTGGCGCCGAATCCCTTGCCCGGCGTCAGCAGCCGCAAGTCGAATTCCTTCTCGAACTGGATGCCGTGGCGCATGCCCTCGTTCCAACGCACCTCGCCGCCGACGCAGCCGCCGCCCGGCAGGTCGAGCTGGACCTTGGCCTCGAACGGCAGCAGCCGCTCGCACTCGACCATCGCACCGCCGGTCGAGATGTTGCGGATCCGCACAGGCATGGTCATGCCGTTCCACTGCAGCGAAGCGACCTTCAACAGCCCCTGGCGCGGCGGCCGGTTGAACTGGAAGCCTTCCGCCTTCACCGCCTCGTTCTGCTTGGCGAGCTCGTTCGCCTCGCCGATCGGCATGGGCCGGCCGAAAATATAGCCCTGGATGTGCGAGCAGCCCAGGTCGCGGATCAGCGCCAGCTCGTCGTGGGTCTCGGCGCCTTCCGCGGTGGTGTCCATGTCGAGGCTCTCGGCGAGGGTGACGATGGCGCGGATGATCGCGGCGTTGCGGCTGCCCTTCATCGCCGCGCCGCGCACGAACGATTGGTCGATCTTGATCTTGTCGAACGGCGTCTTGCGCAGATAGCCCAATGACGAATAGCCGGTGCCGAAATCGTCGAGCGCGAGCCGCACGCCGAGGCCCTTCAGCTTGGCGAACATCGCGTCGGTCGATTCGCTCTCGACCAGGAACACGCCCTCGGTGATCTCGAGTTCGAGCCGCTTCGGCGCCAGGCCCGAATTGGCGAGCGCCGAGACGATCGTGTTGGGCAGGCTCGGATCGCCGAACTGGACCGGCGACAGGTTGACCGCGACGCGGAGATTCTCCGGCCAGGCAGCGGCCTGCTGGCAGGCGGTCCTTAGCACCCATTCGCCGACCTGCAGGATGAGGCCGCATTCCTCTGCGAGCGGGATGAACAAAGCCGGCGAGATCATGCCGCGGGTCGGGTGGTGCCAGCGGATCAGCGCTTCGAAGCCGGCCAGCGCCTCGCTCTTCGCCTCGACCACCGGCTGGTAATAGACTTCGAGCTCGCCGCGGCCGATCGCCCGCCTGAGGTCGTTTTCCATCATCTGCCGGTCCTGCGCTTCGCTGTGCATCTCCGGCGCGAAGAAGCAGAAAGTGCCGCGGCCGGCGGCCTTGGCCGAATAGAGCGCGAGGTCGGCATCGCGGATCAGCCGGTCGCCGCAGGCGCCTTCCTCTTCGGCCACCGCGATGCCGACCGACGCGCCGATCGAGATGTTATGGCCCTCGATCAGATAGGGCATCGACAGCTGCTGGATCAGCCGTGCGGCGAGCTGGCCGAGCTGCGATTCGTCGCCAAACGAGGGCAGTACCGCCTTGAACTCGTCTCCGCCCAGCCGCCCGACCTGGCCGCTGCTGCCGATCACCGACGACAGCCGCTGCGCCACCTGCTTCAGCAGCGCATCGCCGATCGGATGGCCCAATGTGTCGTTGACGTTCTTGAAGCGGTCGAGATCGATCAGGAACAGGGCGCAGCCCGAATAGCTCTTGTTGGCCAGCGCCTCGTCGAGCGTCTTGCGCATCAGCACCCGGTTGGGCAGCCCGGTCAGCGAATCGTACTTGGCGAGCCGGTTGATCTCCTGCGCCGAGCGGCGCTGCTCGGTGAGATCGTTGCCGACCCCGCGGAAACCGAGAAAGCGGCCATGCTCGTCGAAGCTCGGCGTGCCCGACAGCGACCACCAGATTTCCTTCGACGAGGCGGCGCGCACGGTGATGTCGTTGAACGGCAGCTTGGCGGTGAGGTGAAAGCCCAGCGTCCGCTCGGAGGCGTCCTTCGATTTCTCTTCCTCGTCGGTGCCGATCAGGTCGGCGAAGGGCTTGCCGATCAGCTCGCTCGCCGGCGTCGCCAGGTCGGTGGCGAGCTGGTCGGACACGTAGGACAAAGCGCCGCGCGCGCTCGTCTCCCAGAACCAGCCGCGGCCGGCCTGCTCGAATTCCTCGATGAAGCGGCTGGCGCGTTGCGCGTTCCAGTCGAGCTGGGCGCGGCGCCGCAGCTGGCGGTTGCGCTCGGCCGACTGGGCGATGCTGAGGCGCACCAGGCACAGGGCGGCGAGAGCGGCGGCGCCGGTGCTGGCGGCATCGCGCGAGACCAATCCCCAGCCGATCACGCCCGCCAGGCTGCCGATCGCTACCAGCCCCGGAAAGCCGATCAGCACCGCCGGCCGCACCACCAGGAACAAGGCGGCGGCGAGCCCCCACAATGGCCCGCCGGCGCCGAGCCGGGCCGCTTCCGCGCAGGCCAGCGCTCCCAGCGCGGCATTGCCGACCGAGCGCACCGCCGCCAGCGTCACCACGGTCCGCGGCAGCGCCCTGGTCATCGCGCGGCCGGCCAGCACCCACAACAGGATGTCGACGCCGATCAGCACCGCCAGCGCGCCGATCAGCAGCGGCGATGACAGGGCCGCCGCGCCGGTCGCCAGCGCCAGCGCGGTCGCGCCGATCGCGTGGGTGCCGAGCAGGAACAAGGGCAGGGCCGAGAGCGGGTGCACGCGTTCCTTGGCGGCATTCGCTTCGCGCTCGTCGGTGACGGTGCTGAAATCGTCGAACAGAATCCTGAGCACGGAGACGCGCTCGGCCGCCTCCGCACCCGCCTCGACGACGGACTGCCCCACTAATTCTCGCATCGGCCCCGTTCTAGGGGCCGCCCTTTAAGATAAAGTTTGTGGTAACCGCGTGAATCCGGCCTTTTTATGGGGTTAGGGTTAGGACCCTAGGCCGCGGCGGACGATCGCTGCGCTTCCGTCTGCGCCCGCTCGGCGGCTTCCTGGTCGGCCCGCCGCCGGCTCTGCTCCTTGAGCTGCTGCGCTTCCAGGGCCCAACGCTTGCGTTCCTGCATGTGCGCCTTCTGCTCGTCGGCGCGCGCCGCCGCCTCGCTGCGATAGCGCCGCTTCCATTTCGGGCTCGCCAGCATGGCGAGGCCGATCAGCAGGCCCAGCACGAAGGCCAGGATCATTACCAGCCACTGATCCGGGGCGAGAGGAGTCATCGGCCACATACTGCATGACAATCGCCTGAAATCAAATAGCGGCCGCGGCGAATGTTCCTCGATTGTCCCGATTCGTGCCGCCGTCCGGCAGCCCGGTAAGCAGCGCCGGCCGTAGCGCTAGCTGAGCAGCGCGTCGTTGATCGAGCAGGCGGCCGGGCCGAGGATGACGATGAACAGCACCGGCAGGATGAACAGGATCAAGGGCACGGTCATGATCGCCGGCAGGCGGGCGGCCTTTTCCTCGGCGCGCATCATCCGCTCGTTGCGGAACTCGGCCGACAGCACGCGCAGCGCGCTGGCCAGCGGCGTGCCGTATTTCTCGGTCTGGATCATGGTCGCGACGACGCCGCGAATGGCGTCGAGATCGATGCGGTTGGCCAAATTCTCGAACGCCTGACGGCGGTCGGTGAGGAAGCCCAGCTCGATCGAGGTCAAAGCGAATTCGTCGCCCAGCTCCGGGTGCGCCCGGCCGAGCTCGCGCGCGACACGGCCGAACGAGGCGTCGACGGTGAGACCCGCCTCGGCGCAGATCACCAGCAGGTCGAGCGCGTCGGGCAGGCCCTTGCGGATCGCGTGCGACCGCTTGGTCACCCGGTTCTTGAGGTACAGGTCGGGTGCCTTGTAGGCGAGCAGCAGGGTGCCGGCGACGAGGCCGTATTTCTTGAACGCGCCCCAGGTCGGGAACCAGTCGAGCACGTAGACGAAGACGATCGCGATCGTGCCCAGCACCAGCGGCAGGATGAAGGTGGCGAAAATCACCACGAACGCCATGTCCTTGGAACGGATGCCCGCCTGCATCAGCCGCTTCTGCGCCTTCTGCACCTGCTCGTCCTGGAGCATCTTGAACGACGCGAGCACGCCGCGGACCTTGTCCGCCATCTCGTTGCGGTTGGTGATCTTGCGGCGCGCCTTGTTGGCCGAGGCGACGATGCCCGCCTTCAGTTGCTCGCGCCGCTCGTTCAGCGCCTTGACCCTTTTCGCCATCGGGTCGCGCACGGTGGCGGCGGCATAGATCGCCACCAGCACCGCGAGCGTCGCCACGGCGGAGAGCGCGCTCGCCACCATCACGATGTCGATGCCGAGGAAGGTCGGTCCGCTGGTCACTAGCGCCGCTCCCTCAGATCTCGAAATTGACCATGCGCGACATGATCCACGCGCCGATCCCCATCCAGACGAGGCCGACGCCACCGGCGATCATCAGCCGCTGGTCGACGAAGAAATTCTGCATGTACGCCCCGTTGATGAACCAGATCAGCCCGAACACGATGAAGGGCAGGGCGCCGACGATCCACGCCGATGCCTTCGATTCCGACGACATCGCCCGGATCTTGAGCTTCATCGCGGCGCGCTTGCGCAGTACGTCGGAAAGGTTGGCGAGAGTCTCGGCAAGGTTGCCGCCGGTCTCGCGCTGGATCGCAAGCGCGATCACGAAGAACTGGAATTCGGGGACGTTGAGGCGGTCGCTGGTGTCCTGCAGCGCGGCTTCCATCGTCCGGCCGATCTTCATCTTGTCGGAAACGGTGCGGAACTCCTCGGACACCGGTCCGGGAATCTCGCTCGCGACGACGCCGATCGTCTCCGAGATCGGCAGGCCCGAGCGCAGGCCGCGCACCATCAGGTCGATCGCGTCGGGGAATTTCGAATTGAACTTGGCGATCCGCCGGGCGATCATCTTGCTCACCATCCAATGCGGCAGGCCGATGCCGACCAGCATGCCGAACGACACCGCCAGCATCGCCGGCATACCGCGGAACAGGCATAGAGAGATCGCGACGACCGAGAGGCCCGCCGAGACCATCGCATATTGGCCGAGCGACCAGTTGCGACCGGTCTGCTGCAGGCGCGCCCGCAGCAGCGCCGGCCTCGGGATCAGCCGTTGTGCGAAGCCGTCGACCTTGGTTTGCCGCTGGGCATAGATCCGCCGCATCTGCGCCGCCGCGGCCACCTCGGTCGACTTCGAGAAGCGCTCGCGCACGGTTTCGAGCCGCTTGGCCGCGGCCCCGCCGGCCGATGGGCCGGCGACCGCGAAATAGCCAAGCAGCAACGTGGCGAACAGGCCGACGGCGATTACGAGTACCGAAAGCATCTAGGGTCCAGACCTCCTCCTGGCGGACTGGCCAGGCGGTCAGGCCGCCTGCGCCGTCGCCTCCTTCGGCTTCTTCGACATTAGCGACTTGAAGTTGAACTTGCCGAGCAGCGAGCTGCCCGCCGCCTTGGCGCCGCCCGCTTCCTCGGCCGCCGCCTGCTCGAGCGATAGCGTCATCAGCTGGTTCAGGGGCTGCGAAAGCTTCGCCGACTTCGACGCCTTGGCCAGCGGCTGGCCGAGCTTGGCGGCCTGCATTGCCGCTTTCGGATCGAACGGCAGCAATATGTCGATCTTGCACTCGATCGAATGCTCGAAATCCTTGCGCGTCACTTCGCCCGCGCTCGGCAGCATCTTGTTGGCGACCACCAGCACCTTGGCCTGGCCGGCATTGGCCTTGAGCCAGGAGAGCAGGCGAATCGCGTCGCGGGTCGCGGCCAGCGTGAAATCGACCACCACCACCACCGTGTTGACGTCGCCCACCAGGTGCGGGAACTGCACCACCATGTTGCGCGGCAGGTCGATCACCGTGCCCTCGAAGGCGTGGCGGATTTCGTCCTGCAGCTGGAAGAAGGCGGAACCGTCGGTCAGGATCCACTGGTTCAGCGGCGCCTCGGCCGACAGCACGCACAGCTTGTCGTTGGCGCGCACCATCGCCCGCTCGATGAACAGGCCGTCGATGCGGCTCGGATTCTCGATCGCGTCGGTGAGGCCGCGTCCCGGCTCAAGGTCGAGCCCGAGCGCGCCGGTACCGAAATGGACGTCGAGATCGAGCAGGGCGGTCGAGCGCCCGGCCTTGTCGCCCATCAGCCAGGCGAGCGAAGTGCTGATCGTCGAGGCACCGACGCCGCCGCGCACGCCGATCACCGCCACCGACACGTTCGGCCGCTCGGTGCTGGCCTCGACATGGCGCGGCCCGGATATGGTCATCTGGGCGTTGACGAACGCCTCGCGCACCTGGTCGGCGGTGAACGGCTTCAACAGGTAATCCTGGATGCCGCTGGCGATCAGGTCGCGATAGAGGCGCACGTCGTTGACCTGGCCGGCGGCGATCACCACCGTGCCCGGCTCGCACACCTCGGCGAGCGCGTTGATGTCGGACAAGGGATCGCCCGATTCGGAAAGATCGACGAACAGGATGATCGGGCTCGGGCTGACCGACAGCGTCTGCACGGCGTTCCTGAGCCCGCCCTTGTTGACCTTCTCGGGCGACCAGCCGTGCTCGACCGCGATCGGCCGCAGCATGTCGGCGGTGGCGTCGTCGCACACGAAAGCGCTGAACGGATCGCGATTCGCGGCGCGCGCGGGAGTGTAGGGCGCGTTCATCTCTAGTTACCCGTGGTCGAGGTGGCGGGAAGGCCTTGGCGGCCGGTCGGCTGGCGCTCGCGATAGGTCCGTACCGCCCGGGTCGCGGTGGTCGCGCTGCCCTGGCTGGTGCCTTCCTGGCCGAGCACCAGGTCTTCGGGATTGGCGATCATCGCGGCCAGGTTGGAATTGGTCGCGCAGCCGAAATTGCTCGAGGTGAGCGCGTTCGGGTCGATCGCGTCCTCGGCCGCATTGCCCCACTCGGGGCAGCCGGGCACCGATGCGACGGTGCGGCTGGCGATCACCCGGATCGAGCCGGGCGGCACCTCGCCGTTGGTGATCGGCGCGCCGGCTATTCCCAGGCCGAAATCGGCGGCGACGTCGACGATCACCGATCGCGCCGAGGCGTGGCGGAAACCCTCCGGCTCGTCAATCGCCAGCCGGTCGCCATAACCGACGCCGATCGATCCCAGCCAGTCGCGCAGCCGGCCGGCCTCGGCCGGGGCGAGGCTGTCGCCGCTGACCGCGAGGTCGAGCACGAAGTCGGTGCGCTCGACCACCGGCTGGTGCACCGAGTAGAGGCTCGGATTGTTGAAGGCGCTCAATTGGTTGGTCGCAGGTCCGCAGGCGGCCGTGGCCAGCGCCAGGCCGATGATGGCGGCGATTCGGGTGTGACGGTCCATCTTGTGCGCGTCCTTTCGAGTCTGTCCGGCCATCAGAAGGTGAATCCCGGCTGGGCGTTGGGGTCGGTGCGGCTCGGCGGCAGCGCCGCCGGCCGCTGCGCCTGGCGCTGCGGCGCCGGCTGCGGCGCCGCCGGTGTCTCGGCCGCGCCGGTTTCGATTCCCGGGTTTACCGTCTGCGGCACCGCCATGCTGGGCTGCGGCCGCCGTTCGCCGGTGCGGCTGTCATGGTCCTGGCCGAGCAGCACCCGTTGGCCTTCGTTGGAATGGCGGAAGCCGTCGGTCGGCAGCGCGATCTCCGACGCCGATACCGGCCGCACCAGGTACGGCGTGACGATGATCACCAGCTCGGTCTCGTTGCGCCGGAAATTGTTCGAGCGGAACAGTGCGCCGATGATCGGCAGATTGCCGAGGAAGGGCGCGCGGTCGATCGAGTTGTTGCCGGTATTGCGCAACAAGCCGGCGATCATGAAGCTCTGGCCCGAGCCCAGCTCCACCGTCGTCTCGGCGCGACGGGTGACCAGGGCCGGCACCTCGAAGCCGTTGAGGCGGATGGCACCGTCGCTCGACAGCTCGGAGACTTCCGGGCGTACCCGCATCGAGATGCGCCCGTTCTCGAGCACGATCGGGGTGAATGCGAGCCCGACGCCGAACTGCTTGTACTCGATCGTCACCGAGCCCAGCGACTGCGAGATCGGGATCGGGAACTCGCCGCCGGCGAGGAAGCTCGCCGTCTCGCCAGAAAGCGCGGTCAGCGTCGGCTCGGCCAAGGTGGTGACGAGGCCGTTGGTCTCGTTGAGGTTCAGCGCCCCCAGCACGTCGAGCCCGAACAGCCGGCCGAACGCGCCCAGCGTGGTCGTGCCCGGCGCGTTGTTGAACGTGGCGTTGGTGCCGACCACCAGCGGGTTGCCGGTCACCGGGTCGGTCAGGGTCTGCGAGACGACGTCTGTGATCGTGCCGGGATTGCCGCGGCCGATCCCGAACAGGAAACCGCCCGACGTGTCGCGGGTCAAAAGGTTGGTGCCGATCTGGCGGACCAGCGAGCGGCTGACCTCGGCGATCTTCACCTGCAGCATCACCTGCTGCGGGGTCGCGGTGCGCAGCCGGCTCACCACCGATGTGCCTTCGCCGACGAACGCCTGCACCAGACGCTCGGCTTCCTCGACGTCCTGCGGCTGCTGCACCGTGCCGGTCAGCAGCACCATGCCGGAAAGCGGCGTCGCGCGGATGTCGGCCTCGGGCATCGCCAGGTCGAGCATTTCGTCGATCGAGCCGAGATTCTGGCCGACGCGGATATTGGTCGAATAGACCACCCGGCCGGAACGGTCGGTGGCATAGACCGAGGTGTTTCCGGGCGCGCGGCCGAAAACGTAGAGCTGGGTCGGCGAGCGCACCTGGACGTCGGCGATCGTCTCGTTGGCGACGAACACGTCGCTCATCGGCGCGTTCAACCGCACCAGCCGGCCGGTGCCGACCGACAGGGTGACAGTCTCGCTCGGGGCGACCGCCCGGCTGGCCTGCGCGAACGCCTGCATCGGCACGCTCATCGCCAGGCCGGCCGCCAGCGCAACCGCCAGCGCCGTGCCGAGCGAGGCTCGCCGGATCGAATTGGACATGATCATCTTATCGGGCTCCCACCGGAACGAGCGTGACATTGTTGCCGCGGGCGACGCGGACGACCGGGCCTGCGGCTCTCGGGTCGACCGCTGCGGCACTGCTTTGCGCAGCATTGTTATTATTGTCTGGCGAACGCCCGGGGACGCTGCCGCGCTGGAAGCGCGAGACGTCGGCGCCGACCGTGTAGGTCGTGTTGGAATCGATCGGCTGGTTGGCCACCGCCAGCAGCATCCGCCGCTCGGCGCGGGGATCGGCATTCGCGGGCACGTCGACTTCGCCGGCGGCGATCGCCCGCTCCAGCTCGGCGGTGTTGTCGGAGAGCGAGCGCAGCGCCAGCGACAGCTGGCCGATGGTCTGCGCCACCGCGATCTTCTCGACGATCCGCGGCGGTGCTTCGAGCGTCACCGACGACAGGTTCTGCGCAACCTGGTTGCCGTTCTCGTCGCGCGAGACCATCCGCTGGTCGACCGCAAGCACGCGCAGGTTGCGGATGATCGTTTCGGAAACGCGCAACGGCGCGCCGTCGCCGCCGCCGGCCACTTCCTGGGTCAGCACCATGTCGACCCGGTCGCCGGGGAAGACGAAGCCGGCGACGCCGCTGGTCGCGGACACCGGTACGGTCACGGCGCGCATGCCGGGGCCGAGCGCCGCGGCGAGGAAGCCGCGCTCGCCGGGCCGGATCAGCGCGCCGCGGGTCACCGGCTGGCCGGCGCTGATCTCGGTGCGCACCACGGTACCGATCAGCTGCGACGGGTCGCCGCCCTCGGCGCGGGTGAAATAGGGTTCCTGGATCAGCCCTTCGGGCCAGGGCTGGTAGCGGAAGGCCTCGGCGTCGATGATCGTGCCCACCGGCAGCACGCGCGACGCGACCATGACTTCCGGCCCGGCCGGGACGGCCGCGACCGCCTGCGCCTGTGGGGCCGAGGCGCCCGAGAACATGTTCTTCGCCATCAGCGCGGTGACCGCCGCAATGATCAGCGCGCCGATCAGCAGCGCGAGCTTCTTAACGTCCATGGCGAGTGTCGCCTCCCCCACTGGGAAAAAGGAATTTTCGCGGCCTCTTCATCATCCAAATTGGTAAAGAAACCGTTGGCCAATGAGCCACAAACCGCCGCAGGCGATCGCTACGCCGTATGGAATCTCGAGCTTTTCGCGCGCCCGGATCAGCCTCGAATGGGCCAGCATCGCCAGCGTCAGCACGCCGCCGGCGAGCGACATGATCACCAGCAGGACGAGCACGCTTTGCCACGGCAGCCACAGCGCCAGCGCGCCAACCAGCTTGACGTCGCCGCCGCCCATTGCGCCGCAGGCGAACGCCAACGCGAACAGTCCGAACACCAGCAAGGCGACGCCAACCTGCAAGGCGGCGTCGGGCCACAAGGGCAGGCCGGTCGCCCACCAGAAGGGCAGGGCCAGCACGGCGATCGCTGCGGTCAGTCCGTTGGGGATGGTGCGCGACCAGAGGTCGGTCCAGCACGCCACCAGCAGCGCCAGCGCGAGCACGATCAGCAGCAGAGAAGCCACCCCGGTCTCCATAGGGACAACCACTAGACGGGCTTGCTTGCCAAACCGTAACTGACCCAGAGCGAGCCTCTAGCTCGCTCGCGGAGTCACCCCGGCGTACGCCGGGGCCCAATCCTTATTTCGATGAAATCGAAAGCGAATGGCATTGCCCAGTGGCGATGAATCGGTGAACGGGACACCGTGAACGATTCCGCCGAGCTTCGCCGCCGCCATCCCGAGGGCGCGCGCTTTTCCGAATGGCTTGCGCCCGACGGCTGGAAGCACCGCCGCATGGATTGGCCGCAGCCGGCTGGCGCGAAGTTGCGCGGCACCTTGCTGTTCGCCGGCGGCCGCGGCGACTTCATCGAGAAATATCTCGAGGCGCAGGCCCACTGGCATGGCCGTGGCTGGAACGTCGTGGCTTTCGACTGGCGCAGCCAGGGTGCTTCGCGCGGCGACATCGTCGGCGGCAATGTCGAAAGCTTCGACCCGCTGGTCGAGGATCTCGCCGCCCTGCTTGCCGAGCTGGCGGCTTCGTCGCCCGCCCCACACGTCGCGATCGGCCACTCGATGGGCGGCCATTTGCTGCTGCGCACGCTCATCGAACAGAAGCCGGCGCTGGCCGCCGCGGTGCTGGTCGCGCCGATGATCGCGGTCAACAGCGGGCCGCTGCCGGCTGCGTTCACCAACCTCGCCGCCGAGTGGATGTGCCGGCTCGGCTGGCGCGACTCGCCGATCTGGAAACCGATCCCGGCGCCGGCGTTCGACCGGCGCCGCTTCCTCACCTCCTCGCCCGAGCGCTACGAAGACGAGCTCTATGGGTGGCAGCAGCAGCCGGGCTTCAATCTCGGCGCGCCGAGCTGGGGCGGGCTGCGCGCCGCCTCCCGCTCCGCCGCCGCCTTCACCCCGGCGGCGCTTGTCGGCGTCGATCTGCCGCTGTTGCTGCTCGCCACCCAGGCCGACAGGCTGGTCAGCGTCGATGCGATCCGGCGGGTGGCGTCATGGCTTCCCCGCGCCGAGCTCGAAAT
>JBQTJR010000089.1:0-2069 GCA_052386895.1 Sphingosinicella sp. | reverse complement strand
GGAGCAGGAAATCGGCGCGCAGCCGCCGTTCCTCGACCAAGGTGACCGGGCCGCGGTGGAGCAGGGCGACGACCAGCCCGGGAAAGCCGGCGCCGCTGCCGAGATCGATCCAGCTCGCGCTCGGCGCCGGGGCAAAGCGGATGAGCTGGGCCGAATCGGCGATGTGCCGCCACCAGAGGTGTTCCAGGCTCCGCGCCGAAACGAGATTCTGGCGCCGGTTCTCCTCCCGAACCAAAGCGGCGAGACGGTCGAGCCGGCCCAGTGTTTCACGTGAAACATCGAATTCGCCGTGCAGCCAGGCCCGCGTCGATTGCTCGTCCATCAAGCGGCCTTGCGCCGCACCCGCACCAGGACCAGGATCGCGGCCAGCGCCGCCGGCGTGACGCCGCGAATCCGGCGGGCGGCGCCGAGCGTGTCCGGACGGGCCGCCTCGAGCCGCTCGATCATCTCGCGCGACAGGCCCGGGACCGCAGCGAAATCGAGGTCGGCAGGGATCCGCACCGCTTCGTCGGCGCGCAGGCGGGCGATCTCGCTCTGCTGGCGTTCGACATAGGGCGCGTAACGGCGTTCCTGGATCGCTTCCTCGAGCAGCGCCCGGCGCTGGCCGGCGAGCTCAGGGTGGAGGCGCAGCAGCGCCTCATAATCGAGCGTCGGATGACGCAGCCAGTCGGTAAGCGGCCTGGTGCCCCGCTCGGCGATCGCGATGCCGGCGGAACGGACGGAGTCCGCGGAGACTTGCCTGCCGAGCATGAGGGCGATTTCGGCCCGTTCCCTCTCTGAGTCCGCGAAATGACGCGTGCGTTCGGCCGATACGCAACCGAGGCCGGCGGCCAGCGGCGTCAGCCGCGCTTCGGCATTGTCGGCGCGCAGGCACAGCCGGTACTCGGCCCGGGCGGTGAGCATGCGGTAAGGCTCGGTCACGCCCTGGAGCACGAGGTCGTCGATCATGACGCCGATGTAGGAATCGGCGCGCTCGAGCCGCAGCGGCTTGGCGTCCCCGGCCCAGGCGGCCGCGTTGAGGCCGGCGACAAGGCCCTGCGCCGCCGCTTCCTCGTAGCCGGTGGTGCCGTTGACCTGGCCCGCGAGGTACAAGCCTTCGACGTCGCGCACCGCCAGGGTCGGCGCGAGGATGCGCGGATCGACATGATCATACTCGACCGCATAGCCCGGCTGCAGGATCTCGGCACGCTCGAGACCGGGGATGGTGCGCACCATCGCGCGCTGTACGTCCTCGGGCAGCGAAGTCGATATCCCATTGGGATAAACGGTAAAATCGTCGAGGCCCTCGGGCTCGAGGAAGATCTGGTGGCGGTCGCGGTCGGCAAAACGGTGGACCTTGTCCTCGATCGACGGGCAGTAACGCGGGCCGATGCCGAGAATCGCGCCGGCGAACAGAGGCGAGCGGTCAAGATTGGCGCGGATCAGCGCGTGCGTCGCTTCGGTGGTGCGGGTGATCGCACAGTGCACTTGCGGTTGCGTGCGGCCGGCGCTCATCGCCGACATCGTCCAGCTGCCATCGTCCGAGGGCTGGCGCTCGAGGCCCGCCCAGTCGATGGTGCGGCCGTCCAGCCGTGGCGGTGTCCCCGTCTTCAGCCGCGCCAGCGGCAGGCCGAGCGCGCGCAGCTGCGCCGCCATCCGCGTTGCCGGACGCTCGCCGATGCGGCCGCCGGCCTCACTTTCCATGCCGAAATGGAGCTTGCCGCCCAGGAAGGTGCCGGTCGCCAGCACCACCGCCCTGGCGCGCAGCGAACGGCCATCGGCCAGCACCACGCCGCTCGCGCCTCGCCCCTCGAGGATCAGCTCGGCCGCCTCGCCCTCCACCACCTTAAGGCCCTGCTGCGCGTCGACCAGCCGGTGGAGCGCCTGCTTGTACAGCTTGCGGTCGGCCTGGATGCGGGGCCCCTGCACCGCTGCCCCCTTGCTGGCGTTGAGCATGCGATAGTGGATCGCCGCCGCGTCGGAGGCGCGGGCGATCAGCCCGTCGAATGCGTCGACTTCGCGGAGGAGGTGGCCCTTGCCGAGACCGCCCATCGCCGGGTTGCACGACATGGCGCCGATCTGGTCCCTGC
>JBQTJR010000088.1:0-4713 GCA_052386895.1 Sphingosinicella sp. | reverse complement strand
GCCGACAATGACTGCAAGGCGAGCGCGATCATCGTCAATTCGGGCAACGCCAATGCCGGCACCGGCGAGGCCGGCATGGCCGACGCCGAGGCGATGGGCGATGCCGCGGCCACCGCGCTCGGCCTCGCGCCCGCGCAGGTGCTGGTCTGCTCGACCGGGATCATCGGCACGCGGCTGCCGATCGAGCGCATCGTCGCCGCCACCCCCGGGCTCGCCGGCCAGCTGTCGCGCGACGGCGGCGAGGCGGCGGCGCAGGGCATCCTCACCACCGACAAAAAGCCCAAGCAGGCACTGGTCGAGGGATCCAATTTCACCATCGGCGGCATGGCCAAGGGCTGCGGCATGATCGCGCCCGACATGGCGACGATGCTCGCCTTCCTCACCACCGATGCCGCGGTGCCGCCGGCGGCGATGCAGCGGGCGCTGGCCGAGGCCGCCGACGCCACCTTCAACACATTGAACGTCGACGGCGCGACCTCGACCAACGATACCGCCATCCTGCTCGCCAGCGGCCGCCGCGGCGCGGCCGACGAGCGCGAATTCAGCGAAAAGCTGCGCGCCCTGTGCGAGGACCTGACGCTGCAGATGGCGCGCGACGCCGAGGGGATGACGCGGATGGCGCGGATCCTGGTCAGCGGCGCCGCCAGCGACGCCGAGGCGCGGGCGGCGGCGCGAGCGATCGCCGGCAACAATCTGGTCAAGTGCAGCTGGCACGGCGCCGACCCCTATTGGGGGCGGTTGCTCGCCGCCGCCGGCTCGGCCGGGGTGGCGTTCGACCCGACGCACAATTTCGTCGCTTACGGCGGCACAATCGTCGCCCGCGCCGGCGCGGAAATCGCCCACGACGCGGCCGCAATTGCCGCGCACGTGCAGGGGACGGTGATCGAGATCGAGGTCGGCATCGGCGCCGGGTCGGGGCGCGGCCAGGCGATCGGCGTCGATCTCGGCCCCGGCTACATCGACGAGAACGTGAAAACGTCATGACGAAGCGCGGAACGATCGACCCACCCCTTCCCCATTGCGGGGCCGTCGTGTCCCCCGGACACGACTTCGACATGCGGGGCATGCCGAACCCCGCCATCTTCCAGGGAGGGGAGTCCCGCGAAGCGGGCGGGGTGGGTGCGAATTCCGGCAAAGGCCGCAATGGCCTTCAGCCGTCGACCGCCGAAATCGCCCGCATCCTTACCCAGGCCCTGCCCTACGTCTATCGCTTCGCCGGCAAGGCGGTGGTGGTGAAGCTGGGCGGCGCCGCGATCGATCCCGGATCGGGGTCCGGGACAGGCCGCGAGGTCGACCGCGCGCTCGCGCAGGACGTGCTGCTGCTGCGCAGCGTCGGGGTGCGCTGCGTGCTGGTCCATGGCGGCGGGCCGCAGGTCGACGCGCTGATGCGCCGGGTCGGCAAGGAGCCGGAATTCCGCGACGGCATCCGCGTCACCGACGCCGAGACGCTCGAGCTGGTGCGGATGGTGCTGGTCGGCAAGATCAACCGCGACCTGGTCGGCACGATCAACCGCGAGGCGGTGGACGAGCCGGTCGCGGTCGGCCTCTCGGGCGAGGATGCCGGGCTGCTGACGGTGGCGCCGCGCGGAGGCGATTTCGGCTTCGTCGGCGACGTCGCGCAGGTGCGCGCGTCCGTCCTGCACCGGCTGCTCGACGAGGGGCTGACGCCGGTCGTATCGACGATCGGCGCCGACGTTGCCGGCCAGCCCTTCAACGTCAATGCCGACGAGGCGGCGCGGGCGATCGCGGTGGCGATGGCGGCCGAGAAGATCGTCTATCTGACCGCCGCTCCGGGCCTGCTCGAAGATGCCGGCGACGAGCGCTCGCTGGTGCGGCGGTTGACGAGCGCCGCGCTGCGCGCCCGGCTCGGCGGGCCGGGGGTGAGCGCCGGCATGATCCCCAAATTGAAGGCCTGCGCCGACGCAGTCGATGGCGGCGTCAGGACCGCGCACATCATCGACGGGCGGGTGCCGCACGCGCTGCTGATCGAGCTGCTCACCGACGAGGGCATCGGCACGATGGTCAAGAAGGAGAGCGAGCCATGAAAGACCTGCTGACGATATCGCAGCTCAGCCGCGACGACTTCGCCGACATCCTCGACCTCGCCGAGCGCACGCCCGGAGAGCTCGGCCGGCCGCTCGATGGCAAGGGCGTCGCTTTGCTGTTCCAGAAACCCTCGTCGCGCACCCGCAACTCGGTCGAGATGGCGGCGGTCCAGCTGGGCGGCCATCCTGTCTATCTCACCGACGAGGAGATGGGCCTCGGCAGGCGCGAGACGGCGGAGGATGTCGGCCGCACCCTCTCCTGCTTCCACGCCGCGATCGGAGCGCGGGTGACGGAACATGGCGCGCTGGTGGCGATGGCGGCGGCGGCCGAGGCGCCGGTGGTGAACCTTTTGTCCGACACCGATCACCCGCTGCAGGCGCTCGCCGACCTGCTTACCGTCAAGCAGCTGCTCGGCCGCCTCGAGGGCGCGAAGATCGCCTATGTCGGCGACGCCAACAATGTCGCCCGCTCGCTCGCGCAAGGCAGTTCGCTGACCGGGGTCGAGCTGGTTCTCGCCTGCCCCGACGAATATTGCTTCGCCGATGAGGATTTGGCGCGCTGGCCGGGCGTCACCCAGACCGCCGATCCGGCGGCGGCGGTGGCCGGCGCGCAGGCGGTCTATACTGACGTCTGGGTGTCGATGGGCCAGGTGGACAGCGAGGCGCGGCGCAAGGCGTTCGCCGATTTCCAGGTCGACGAGGCGCTGATGGCGGCGAGCGCCGACGCCTGGTTCCTGCATTGCCTGCCGGCGCGGCGCGGCGAGGAAGTGGCGGCGGCGGTGATCGACGGGCCGCGCTCGGCGGTGTGGCGCCAGGCGGAGAACCGGATGCACAGCGCCCGCGGCGCGCTGGCGTGGATGTTGGGGTCCAGCCAGCCATGACCGACGCCCGCGCCCGCCGCCTGCGCACGCTCGCGTCGCTGCTGCGCGACGGCCAGGTGGCAAGCCAGGAGGAGGCGACCGCGCAGCTGCGCGCGCTGGGCCACGACGTCACCCAGGCGACGGTATCGCGCGACCTCGAGCGGCTGGGCGCGGTCAAGGTGAAGAAAGGCGGCGCTCTCGCTTACGCATTGCCCGACCTGGTCGCCGCGGGCGACTGGAGCCGGGAAAGGCTCGAGCGGATCCTGGCGGAATGGGCGCTGGGCATCGAGGCGGCCGGGTCGATGCTGGTGATCCGGACGCCGCCAGCCTCGGCGCACCTCGTCGCCTCGGCGATCGACCACGCGATGCTGGCCGAGGTGGCCGGCACCATCGCCGGCGACGACACCTTGTTCGTCGCGGCGCGCGACGGCGTGGCGATGCCGGTGCTGCTGCGCCGCTTCGAGCAGATGATGGGCGTGGCCCGGGAGAAAGTGGCATGAGTTCGCGTATGAAAGTGGTGCTGGCTTATTCGGGTGGGCTCGACACCTCGATCATCCTCAAGTGGCTGCAGAGCGAGTATCGCGCCGAGGTCGTCACCTTCACCGCCGATCTCGGCCAGGGCGAGGAAGTCGAGCCGGCGCGCCGCAAGGCGGAATTGCTGGGCATCCGCCCCGAGAACATTTTCATCGAGGATTTGCGCGAGGAATTCGTGCGCGACTTCGTGTTCCCGATGTTCCGCGCCAACACGCTCTACGAGGGCCAGTATCTGCTCGGCACCGCGATCGCCCGGCCGCTGATCGCGAAACGGCAGATCGAGATTGCCCGCCAGACCGGCGCCGAGGCGGTCGCGCACGGCGCAACCGGCAAGGGCAACGATCAGGTGCGCTTCGAGCTCGGCTATTATGCGCTCGAACCCGACATCAAGGTGATCGCGCCGTGGCGGGAATGGGATTTCGCCAGCCGCGAGGCGCTGATCGACTTTGCCGAGAAGCACCAGATCCCGATCGCCAGGGACAAGAAAGGCGAGGCGCCGTTCTCGGTCGACGCCAACCTGCTGCACAGCTCGTCGGAAGGAAAGGTGCTCGAGGACCCGGCGGCCGAGCCGCCCGAACATGTCCACCAGCGCACGCTATCGCCGCTCGAGGCTCCGGATGAACCGCAGGAAATTGCCATCGCGTTCGAGCGCGGCGACGCGGTCGCGATCGACGGCGAGCGCTTGTCGCCGGCGACTCTGCTGACCCGATTGAACGCGCTCGGCCGCGCCCACGGCATCGGCCGCCTCGACCTGGTCGAGAACCGTTTCGTCGGCATGAAATCGCGCGGCGTCTACGAAACGCCCGGCGGCACCATCCTGATGGCCGCCCATCGCGGCGTCGAATCGCTGACCCTCGACCGCGGCGGCGCCCACCTCAAGGACGAGCTGATGCCGCGCTACGCGCAGCTGATCTACAACGGCTTCTGGTTCTCGCCCGAGCGCGAGATGCTGCAGGCGCTGATCGACAAGAGCCAGGAGCAAGTCGCGGGCGAAGTGCGGCTTCGGCTGTACAAGGGCAGTGCGACGGTGATCGGGCGGGAGAGCTCGAACTCTCTCTACGACCAGGAGCTGGTGACGTTCGAGGAAGGCAGCGGCGGCTACGACCAGCGCGACGCCGAGGGGTTCATCAAATTGAATGCGCTGCGGCTCAGGATCGCGGCGCGGCGGGCGAAGCGGCAAGGCGGCTGATCAGCCCAGCGCCGATTCGACGTCGGTGCGCGCGAAATCGTCGCCGACAAACAGCAAGGGACAATCAAGCTCGCTCGCGAGGGCG
>JBQTJR010000087.1:0-36736 GCA_052386895.1 Sphingosinicella sp. | reverse complement strand
ACCTTCGTCTACACCGGCGCGGTGCGCAAGATGCACGAGCTGGTCCGCACCGAAGCGTTCGGCGACGTGCGCTATTATGACTCGACACGCGTCAATCTCGGGCTGTTCCAATCTGACGTGAACGTGCTGTGGGACCTCGCCGTTCACGACCTATCGATCATGTCCTACGTGCTCGACGAGCCGCCGGTCGCGGTTTCGGCCACCGGCCAAAGCCACCGCGCCGGCCAGCCCGAATATGTCGCTTTCCTTACCGTCTTCTTCGAATCGATGGTCGCCCACATAAATGTCAACTGGCTGTCGCCGGTGAAAATACGCCGCACCCTGGTGGGCGGCGCCAACCAGATGATCGTCTATGACGATCTCGAAACCAGCGAGAAGATCAAGCTCTACGACAAGGGCATCACCGTGACCGAAACGCCGGAAGACCGGCGGCGCCTGCTGGTAAGCTATCGCACCGGCGACCTGTGGTGCCCGAAAATCAGCGATACCGAAGCCCTGGCGACCGAGATCGCACACTTCGCCGCCTGTATCGAAGGCCGGGAAAAACCTGTCACACCCGGCGAATCCGGATTGCTTCTGGTCCGCATCCTCGAAGCAGCCGATCGCTCGCTGCAAGAACGCGGCGCCCCCATCGAACTCTGAAACCAAAACGAGACCATGGCCGAAATAAAGTTTCTCGACCTTCAAGCCCAGTATCGCTCGATCAAGAGCGAAATCGACCAGGCGGTGCTCGGCGTGCTCGATTCGGCCAAATATGTGCTCGGCCCGGAAGTCGAGGCGTTCGAGCGCGAGTTCGCCGCCGCCCACGAAGTGGAGCATGGCATTGCCGTCAATAGCGGCACCAGCGCGCTGCACCTGGCCCTGCTCGCTGCAAACGTCGGCCCCGGCGACGAGGTGATCACCGTCTCGATGACCTTCACCGCGACGGCGGCGGCGATCTCCTACACCGGCGCGACGCCGGTGTTCGTCGATGTCGACCCGGTTTCCTGCACGATGGATCCCGCCCAGATCGAGGCCAAGATCAGCCGCAAGACGAAGGCGATCATGCCGGTTCATCTCTACGGCCAGGCCGCCGACATGATTGCGATCATGGACATCGCCGAGCGCCGGCAACTCGTGGTTATCGAGGATGCCGCGCAAGCGCATCTCGCACGCTGCAAAGGCCGCAGCGTCGGCTGCATCGGCACGATGGCCGCGTTCAGTTTCTATCCCGGCAAGAATCTGGGCGCCTATGGCGAGGGCGGCCTGGCCACCACCCGCGATGCCGACCTCGCCGAGCGGATGCGACTGCTCAGGGATTGGGGCCAGCGCCGCAAATACGAGCACGACATGCTGGCCTACAATTACCGCATGGATGGCATCCAGGGCGCAATCCTGCGGGTGAAGCTGGCCCGCCTGGAAAGCTGGACCGAGCGTCGGCGCGCCATTGCGGCGCAATATCGCGACCGGCTAAGAGATGCGGACCTGGCAGTCACGACCGAGGTTCACGGCCGTCGCCACGTCTATCACATTTTCAGCCTGTTCCATCCCCAGCGCGATGCGTTGCAGATTCGACTCGCGGAGGAAGGCATCCAGACCGGCCGTCACTACCCGGTCCCGGTCCACCTGCAGCAGGCGTACCGCGGTCTCGGTCACGGACGGGGAGATTTCCCGGTGACCGAGCGGATTGCCGATCAGCAACTGTCGCTCCCGATCTACCCGGAGCTCAGCGACGAGGAGGTCGAGCGCATTTGCGACGTCATCCTGCGCTGGCTCGACCGGTGACGACAGGATGAACGAGGCGAGCCGCCAGATCGCGCGCAATATCGCGATTCACGACCGCATCGCGCGAAAGTATGAAAAGGTCCACGGCGAGATCTTCAACGAGATCGAGCAAACTCGCCTGCGCGCCCTCCTCGAGCGCGCGCGCGATGCGATTACCAGCAATTCCCAGCCGCTGCGGGCTCTCGATTTCGGATGCGGCTCGGGAAATCTCACCCGCCATCTGCTGGCGCTCGGCTTCGAAGTCACCGCCGCAGATATTTCCCCAGCGTGCCTCGACCTGGTCAGCCATCGCCACGGCAGCGGCAAACTGGACACGCTGCTGATGAACGGCCGCGACCTTGCCGGATTGGAGGACGCAAGCTTCGACCTCGTCGCCACCTATTCGGTGCTCCACCACATTCCGGACTATCTCGGGGCGGTCGCCGAGCTGGCGCGGGTGTGCAAGCCGGGCGGCGCCGTCGTAATCGACCACGAAGCGACCGAAGAAAGCTGGCGGCCGGACGCGATCTATGCCGAGTTCCGCAAGGCGGCGCTGAAATTCGACTGGCGCAAGTACCTCAGCGCCGGCAACTATGTTCACCGGCTGCGACGGCTATTCGATCCGCGCCATTCGAACGAAGGCGACATCCATGTCTGGCCCGACGACCATATCGAGTGGCAACGCATAAAGGCGCTGTTCGCGGAGCGCGGGTATGAGACAGTGATCGAACAGGACTATCTCCTGTATCGGCAGATCTACCGCCGCGAAGTCTTCGACCGGTTCGTCGACCGTTGCACCGACACCAAGGCGACGGTCTTTCGCCGGCCGACGTCTTGATCCGTCCCAGCCCCAATCGCGCGACCCCAAGCTCCGGTCCTTTACACCCGACGGCGCTCCGCATAAGCCTCGGGCAACAGCGCCAATTCAACTAACGGACCGGGGGAATGAAGAAATTTGCCCTGATCGGGGCAGCAGGCTTCGTCGCGCCACGGCATTTGCGGGCGATCAAGGAAACTGGCCACAGCCTGGTCGCCGCGCTCGACACCCACGATACGGTCGGCATCCTCGACAGCTATTTTCCGGACACCCGCTTCTTCACCGAGTTCGAGCGGTTCGACCGGCATATCGAGAAATTGAGGCGCAACGGCGAGCGGATCGATTATGTCAGCATCGCCTCGCCCAATTACCTGCACGACGCGCATTGCCGGTTTGCGATGCGGGTGGGCGCCGACGCGATCTGCGAGAAGCCGCTGGTGATCAACCCCTGGAACGTCGACGGCCTCCAGGCAATCGAGGAAGAGACGGGGCGCAAGGTGTTCACCATCCTGCAGCTGCGGCATCACCCTGGGATCATCGCCTTTCGGGAGCGGGTAGGCCGCGCCATCGCCGAGGACGGCAAAGCCGCGCTCGACATCGACCTCACCTACGTCACCAGCCGCGGACCGTGGTATTTCACTTCTTGGAAGGGCGACGAGCGGCGATCGGGCGGTGTCGCGGCGAACATCGGCATCCATTTCTTCGACATGTTGATCTGGGTGTTCGGCCCGGCACGGGGCGTATCGGTGGAGTTTCTCGCCGAGGATGCTGGCGCCGGCCGGCTCGAATTCGAGCAGGCGAACGTGAACTGGCTGCTGTCGGTAAATGCCGAGCACCTGCCGGTGGCGATCCGCGACCAGGGCCAAAGGACCTATCGCAGCCTGCGGCTCAACGACGAGGAAATCGAATTTTCCGACGGCTTTACCGACCTTCATACCGAGAGCTATCGCCGAATCCTGGCGGGCGAGGGCTTCGGGCTCGACGACGCCCGGCCGAGCATCGAACTGGTGCACCGTATACGCCAGGCCAGGCCGGAGACCGGCCGGCGTGCCGGGGACCGGCCGCCGCCTGCAAAGAAGACCATGGGATGATGACGAGCGAACGACAGGATGGCTTTGCCGGTATCGGAGGCAAGACATTCCCGTGACCGAGACGATGATCCATCCGACCGCCATCGTCGATGAGGGCGCCCGCATCGGCGAGGGTTCGCGGGTCTGGCATTGGACGCACATTTGCGGCGGTGCCCGGATCGGCCGCAACTGCTCGTTCGGACAGAATGTCTATGTCGGCAATCGCGTCGTGATCGGCGATGGCTGCAAGATCCAGAACAACGTCTCGGTCTATGATGCGGTGACGCTCGAGGACCAGGTGTTTTGCGGGCCGTCGATGGTTTTCACCAACGATTTCAATCCGCGCGCCTTCACCTCGCACAGGGATCAATATCGCGAAACCCGGGTGCGGCGTGGCGCCACGCTCGGCGCCAACTGCACCATCGTCTGCGGCGTGGAGATCGGCGAATATGCGTTCATCGCCGCCGGGGCGTTGATCAATCGCGACGTGCCGGCCTTTGCGCTGATGGCGGGCGTGCCGGGGCGCCAGCTCGGCTGGATGAGCCGTTGGGCCCAGAAGCTCGATCTGCCACTGAATGGCGAGGGCGAGGCAATGTGCCCGCAGAGCGGCGAGCGATACCGGCTGGAGCAAGACACGCTGCGTTGGCTGGATCGATGATTCCGTTCATCGACCTCAAGGCGCAATATCTGGCGCTGAAGGACGAAATCGACGCCTCGATTCAGCGCGTGCTCGATCACGGTCAGTACATTTTGGGCGCCGAAGTCGCGGAGATGGAAACGGCGCTCGCCAGCTATGTCGGCGCGAGGCACTGCATCTCGGTGGCGAGCGGCACCGAAGCGTTGCTGATCAGCCTGATGGCGCTCGGCATCGGGCCCGGAGACGAAGTGATCGTCCCGTCGTTCACCTTCGCCGCCACCGCTGAAGTCGCCGTGCTGGCCGGCGCAACCCCGGTGTTCGTCGACGTCGAACCGGACACCGGCAATGTGAATGTCGCGGCGATCGGGCGAGCCATCACGCCGCGAACGCGCGCGATCATCCCGGTCAGCCTCTACGGCCAGCCGGCCGACATGGACGAGATCATGGAGATCGGCGGGCGGCACGGAGTGCCGGCGATCGACGATGCTGCGCAGAGCTTTGGCGCCGAATATAAGGGTCGCCGGAGCGGCAACCTGGCGACGATCAGCTGCACCAGCTTTTTCCCGTCCAAGCCGCTCGGCTGCTACGGCGACGGCGGCGCCATCTTCACCGACGACGAAGCCATAGCCACCGCTTGCCGCGAGATCAGGGTGCACGGACAATCGGGCCGCTATGTCCATACGCGGATCGGCGTTGGCGGCCGCATGGACACGCTGCAATGCGCGATCGTGCTGGCCAAGCTGAAGCGGCTCGATTGGGAAATCGCACGGCGGCTGGAGATTGGCGCGCGCTACAATGCGCTGTGCGACGCGGCGGGGATCGGACGCGTTGCCCAGCGCCCTGACCGGACCAGCGTGTTCGCCCAATATACGGTGATGGTGGACGACCGCGACCGCGTCCAGGAGCGGCTGAAAGCGGCCGGCATCCCGACCGCGGTCCATTATCCGCTGCCGCTCAACCGCCAGCCCGCCTACAGCAACATTTCCGGCGGCGGCGCGACGCCGGTGGCCCAGGCGCTGTCGCGGCGGGTGCTGAGCCTGCCGATGCACGCCGATCTCGACGAGGCGCAACAGGACGAAATCGCCGACCGGCTGATCGAGGCCGTCGCCCCCGCCTGATGCGAACGGCCGATTTCGTCGTCATCGGCGCCGGCATTGTCGGCTTGACCGTCGCGCTGGAGCTGAAACGGCGGTCGCCGAAGGCGAGAGTGCTTGTCCTCGAAAAGGAGGATGCGCCGGGCCGCCATTCCAGCGGCCGCAACAGCGGCGTGTTGCACAGCGGCATCTATTATCCACCCGCGACGCTGAAGGCGCGGCTCTGCGGCCAGGGTGCGCGCGAGATGGCGGAGTTTTGCGAGGCGCGCGGCCTGCCACTGCGGCGACCCGGGAAGGTTCTGCTGCCGCGCGTTGCGGCCGATGATAGCCAGCTCGACCTCCTCGAGGAGCGCGCCCGGGTCAATGGCGTCGAGGCGGTCCGCCTTGACGCCGCCGGCCTCGCCGAGGTGGAGCCGGAAGCCCGCTCGGCGACCGGCCAGGCGCTATTCGTGCCCCATACCGCTGTGGTCAGCTCGAGCGACGTGATGGCGGCGCTGGCCGACGATGCCCGCGCCGCTGGCATCGAGCTGATGTGCGCAGGCCGGCTGGAGGACATTCATTCGGGCCGGCGCGAACTGTCGTGGGTCAAGGAACGGATCGGATACGGCCACGCAATCAACGCCGCCGGTCTTCACGCCGACAGCGTCGCGCACCGTTTCGGCGTCGGCCAGCGTTACACCCTGCTGCCGTTCAAGGGCATCTACTGGAAGCTTGACCCGGATTCGGACATCAGGCTCGCGCGGCTGATCTACCCCGTTCCGGACCTGCGCGTGCCGTTCCTGGGCGTGCACAGCATCACGACGACCGATGGCGACACCTATTTCGGCCCGACCGCGGTACCCGCCTGGGGACGGGAAAATTATCGCGGCCGGGAAGGCATCAGCGCGGACGAGCTGCGCCGGATTCTCCGGCTGCTCGCCCGCCAGACCCTGGCGGGGCGAAACGGCTTCCGGCGGCTCGCCTGGCAAGAGGGCCGGCGCTATTTCAAACGCTGGTTCGCCGCGGCGGTGCGCGACATCGTGCCGCGGGTCGAGCCGCGACACCTGCTTGCCTGCGACAAGGTCGGGATCCGGGCGCAAATGCTCGATCGCGAAACCGGCGAGCTGGTTACCGATTTCCTGGTCGAGTCTGGACCCCATTCGACCCATGTGCTTAACGCCATTTCTCCCGCTTTCACGAGCGCCTTTCCCTTCGCACGATTGCTGTGCGACAGGATCGTCCAGAGATAAGAGGATTGAATGGAGCTAAAGGGCAGCAAGCTGGTGCTTGTCGGCGGCGCGGGCCTGATCGGCTCCCACGCCGCCGACCGCCTGCTCGCCGAGGACGTCCGCGAAATCCTCATCTACGACAATTTCGTCCGCGGCCGGATGGAGAATCTCGAAAATGCGCTGAAGGACCCGCGGGTGCGGGTGTTCGAAGCCGGCGGCGACATTCTCCAGACCGACATTCTCGATGCAGCACTGGACGGCGCCGACGGCGTGTTTCATTTCGCCGCGCTGTGGCTGCTCCAATGCCACGAATTTCCAGCCAGCGCCTTCGAAGCCAATGTGCGCGGCACGTTCAACGTGATCGACGCCTGCGTGCGCCAGCGGGTGAAGCGGCTGGTCTATTCCTCGTCCGCCTCGGTCTACGGCGACGCGCTGACCGAGCCGATGGCGGAGGATCATCCTTTCAACAACAAGAATTTCTACGGCGCCACCAAGATCTGCGGCGAAGCCATGCTGCACGCTTATCACCACCGCTACGGGCTCGATTATGTCGGGCTGAGGTACATGAACGTCTATGGGCCGCGGCAGGATTACCGCGGCGCCTATATCGCGGTGATCATGAAGATGCTCGACGCGATCGACCGCGGCGAGAGCCCAACGATCATGGGCGACGGCTCTGAGGCGTTCGATTTCGTCGCGGTGGAGGATTGTGCGCTCGCCAATGTGAGGGCGATGCAGGCCGCCACCAGCGACCGCTTCTACAATGTCGGCACCGGCATACGAACGCCGCTGAAGGAACTGGCCGAAAGACTGGTTCGCCTGACCGGGACGAACCGGCCGGTCCAGTACGCCCCCAGCAACACGGCGACCCTGGTCCGCAACCGCATCGGCGACCCACGCCTGGCGGACGAGGAGATCGGTTTCGTCGCCGAGATCGGACTGGACGAAGGCTTGCGGCGGCTGATCGACTGGCGGGCGGCGCACAAGAACGAGGTCGCGGCGCGGCGAAGCGCGGCGGCAGCGGCGACCTGAGCCATGTGCGGGATTGCCGGCCTGGTAAACCTAGATGGAGCGCCCGTGTCGCCGGTCGTTCTCCAGCGGATGACCGATGCGATTGCGCACCGCGGCCCCGATGGCGAGGGGCACTGGATCGAGACGAATGTCGGCATCGGCCACCGCCGGCTGGCGATTATCGATCTCTCGCCGGCCGGGCACGAGCCGATGGTGAGTGCCGACCACCGCTATGTCCTGAGCTCCAATGGCGAGATCTATAATTTCCGCGAGCTGCGCAGCGAGCTGGAGGCGAAGGGTTACTGGTTCCGATCGAGGACCGACTCCGAAGTGCTGCTATACGCGCTGGCGGAGTGGGGCACGCAAGCGCTCGAACGGCTGAACGGCATGTTCGCCTTCGCGCTGTGGGACCGGCGCGAACGCGTGCTTCTGCTCGCCCGCGATCGCTACGGCATCAAGCCCCTCTACATTCGTCACGATGACGGCTGCTTCGCTTTCGGCTCCGAACAAAAGGCCATTCTCGCCAGGCCGGGCGCTTCGCGCGAAATCGACCGCAAGGCCCTGCTCGAATATTTTACGTTCCAGAACATCTTCACCGACCGGACGCTGATCGATGGAATCGAACTGCTCCCGGCCGGCCATTACGCGACGCTCGACCTCAAACAGACCAAGCCAAGGCTCGCTCGTACCCAATATTGGGACTTCGAGTTCCGCGAGCCGGACGATGCGATCGATCCGCGCGAAGCGCGCGAGGAACTTGACCGGCTGTTCCGCCAGGCCGTGACGCGTCAGCTCGTCGCCGACGTCGAGCTCGGTTCGTACCTGAGCGGCGGCATGGATTCCGGCTCGATCACCGCGGTCGCCTCGCAATCCTTTCCCTATCTCAAGACCTTCACCTGCGGTTTCGATCTCAGCTCGGCCTCCGGCATCGAGCTCGCCTTCGACGAACGGACCCGGGCCGAGGCGATGTCCTACCATTTCCGGACCGAACATTACGAAATGGTCCTGAAGGCGGGCGACATGGAGCGCGTGATGCCGCGCCTAGCCTGGCATCTCGAGGAGCCGCGAGTTGGGCAGAGCTACCCGAATTTCTACGCGGCGCAGCTCGCCAGCAAGTTCGTCAAGGTGGTGCTGAGCGGCGCCGGCGGCGACGAATTGTTCGGCGGCTATCCGTGGCGCTACTATCGCGCGGTCAACAATGCCAGCTTCGACGATTACGTCGACAAATATTACGGCTTCTGGCAACGGCTGGTGTCCGCCGGCGAGCTCAAGGCCATGTTCGCGCCGGTGTGGAGCGAGGTCGCCGACGTGCGCACCCGCGACATCTTCCGCGGCGTCTTCCGGCACCACGACGAGTCGCTGTCCTCGCCCGAGGATTTCATCAACCACTCGCTCTATTTCGAGTGCAAGACCGTCCTCCACGGACTGCTGGTGGTCGAGGACAAACTCAGCATGGCGCACAGCCTGGAGACGCGGGTTCCGTTTCTGGATAACGAACTGGTCGATTTCGCGATGCGCTGCCCGGTCCGGCTCAAGCTCAATAGCCTGGCCAAGGTGATCCGGATCGATGAGAACGAGCCCTCCAACAAGCAGGCCCAGTTTTTCAAGAAGTCGCGCGATGGCAAGCAGATCCTGCGCGACGCCATGGCCCGCTTCATTCCAAGCGAGATCACCGAGGCGGAAAAGCAGGGCTTTTCCGCGCCCGACGCCAGCTGGTTCAAGGGTGACAGCATCGAGTTCGTGCGTCGCACCTTGCTGGGCGGAAACGCGCGGATCTATGAGTATCTCGATCGCGCCGCCGTCGAAGGCCTGGTGCAAGAGCATCTGGACGGCAAGCAGAACCGGCGGCTGCTCATCTGGTCGCTACTGAATTTCGAAGAATGGCTTGGCCAGTATGTCGACCGGGTGCCACTGGCGGGCATGGCTGCCAATGCTTGAGGGTGACTATCCAAGCCCTGCAAAGCGCGGAACATTGCAAATTCTGGACAGCGACCTCAGCATCTCGCCCGAGGAGCTCGCCGCCCGTCCACACGGCGAGCTTCTGGGCCTCGACGATTGCGAGCCGTTGCTCGCATCGCCAGACAGCCGCAGGCCCCTCCACCGCGAAGGAGACGGTTTCAGCGATGGCAAGAATGCTTACCAGATTCGCGGCGACCTACCGATCCTGATGCCGGTAGCGCTGCAGCCATTCTTCTCCAGCAAACTGGTCGTTCCGTTCGCCAATCATCCGGATTCGCTCCTGCAATATTTTCTGCTGGCCACGATCAAGCAGGCGGGCGACATCAATGCACCGGCTTCGGCCGATCATTTTCACCGGCATCTGTTTCGTGCCTGCGAATTCCTGGCGGACGCGCGCGGACTCGTTCTCGACGTCGGCTGTGACGATCCGCTGGTTGGGGCCAGCCTGTTCTCAGACAAAGTGCGCTATGTCGGGCTCGATCCCTTCTGCATGCGGGAAACGCCGTTTCGGATCATTGGCGTTGGCGAGTTTCTCCCGTTTCGCGATGGAGTGTTCGAAGGCGCGGTGTTCAACACCAGCCTCGACCATATCCTTGACTGGCACAGCGCCATCGAGGAGGCAGCGCGCGTTCTCAAGGCAGGCGGCAGCCTCTATCTTCTGACCTATGCCTGGACAGACCGGGCGACGCTGATCAGCGACATCGTCCATTTTCACCACTTCCGGGACTATGAAATATTCGGGGGCCTGGCAGAGTGCGGCTTCGAGATCGCGGCAGTGAAACGCTGGGCCTCGCCAAAGGGCGATCCGCATCGCCACGAGCTGTTCGTTCGCGCCGTCAAGAGGTGAAGGCAGCAGAGGATGGACGGCATGGCTGGCCTGGCCGATACCAAGAAGCGGGTGGTTGCCGCGACGGTTCGGCATTCACTCTAGTGGACACGGTCATGCAGGACGTTCTCATCACCGGGGGCACAGGATTGCTGGGCCGCCACCTGCTTGCGGAACTGGCGAAGATGCGGGTTCACCTGCTTGGCCGCGCCCTGGAGGGCCGACCGAAGCCCGATTACGAATGCGATCTCGGCGCCGAGGTGAAATTCGACTGGCTGCCTTCGAAAATGGATGCCGTGATCTACCTGGCGCAATCGCCTCGATATCGGGATCTCCCGGACGGCGCGCTCGAAGTGATGAGGGTGAACGCAACCCAGGTTGGGCGGTTGCTTGAATATGCGCGCGCAGCGGGCGTCCGCAGCTTCATCTACGCGTCGTCGGGAGGGGTATACGGCAATAGCCGCGAGCCGGCGTCGGAGAATCGGCCGGTTCAGGTCGTGCCCGGTGCCAACGTCTACGTTGCCAGCAAGATATTGGGGGAAGCCGCGGTGGCCAGCTACGCCGGCTACTTCAACACAGTCATTCTGCGGCCGTTTTTCATCTATGGCCGCAGCCAGCGCCGGGAGATGCTCATTCCACGGCTTGTCGATCGCATCCGAGCCCGGGTCCCGGTGGTGTTGAGTGGCCGCAACGGGATGAAATTGAATCCCATTCACGCATCCGATGCCGCCCGTGCCACGGCGGCTGCCCTGCATCTCGAAGGTGGGCAGATCGTCAACCTGGCAGGGCCCGAGGTCCTGACCCTTCGCGGTCTGTGCGAGGCGATCGGGGAGAAGCTCAATGTCTCACCCGTCTTCGAAATTATCGAAGCCGACGGGGACGTGGACCTGGTGGGCGACATATCGAAGATGCGAACCCTGCTCGGCCAGCCGTCTGTCGCCTTTTCATCCGGGGTTGTGGATGTTCTTGACTGAAATCTCCGGCCAGAAAATTGACTGACAAAATCTGCCGCGAACTGATCTACCTGGACAACGCCTACAGCGTGGCCAGCGTGCGCGCGCGCAAGCATGAGTCATTCTTTCATTCACGCCACCGCAATGGCTATTTCGACCGTGTCTGGGGCGTCCATCCCCTTACCGACCTCACCGAGCATCGGCGAGCCGGGCGCATCCGCCTCGTCCGTTTTTCGCCGCGCCAGACCATCCTCGATGGTTTCATACCCGGGCTCCCGATTCCCAGGTGGCTGACGCCATTGAACGTGATCTGGGCGCAGTTGCGGATGCTTCGTGCCGCCGTGTGCCTTGCCAGGCGCCCGCGCGTGGTCGCCATCGTCGCGACCGACACGCTCTATATGGGGCTGTTCGGCTATCTTGTGAAAAGGCTCTCCAAGAAGCCGCTGTACGCGGCGAGCTACGGCAATTTCGACGAGCTTTATGAATCGACCGGGGCGCTTGGCTATCCGCGGCTGCTGCGCAGCCGACGCATCGAACTGATGATACAGCGTTTTGTGCTCAAGCATGCCGACATGATCGAGGCGCCGAGCGAGAATGCGCGCCAGTATTTGATCCGCCACGGCGCGCCACCCGAGCGGATCGAGCTTCTGCCGGTCGTCAAGTTCGTGCCACAGAGACATTTCGTCGCGCCCGAAGAGCGGGGCGATCCATCGGCTTTCCTGCGGTTGCGAGGCATCCCGACCGGCCGCCCTTACCTCCTCACCGTGTCGCGGCTGCTCGGGCTCAAGCACACCGACCACGCCGTGAAGGCGATGCGGATCGCGCTCGAGGGAGCGCCGAAGGCGATCGGCCTGATTGCCGGCGAAGGTCCGCAGCGTCCGCAGCTCGAGGCGATGATCGCCGAATTCGGCCTCGAAGGCCGGTTGTTCCTGCTCGGCAATGTCGATCACGAGACACTCTCGACGATCATCCCGGGCGCGGTGACTCTTTCGCCGCTCACCGGAATGGCGCTGATCGAGACCAGCCTCGGCGGGTCACCGCCCGTGGCCTATGACCGGGACTGGCAAGGAGAACTGGTCCGTTCCGGCGTTAACGGTTTCATCGTGCCGTATCTCGACTGGCAGGCGATGGGCGAAAAGGCGCTGGAGCTGCTGCGCGATCCCGAGCTGAGACAGCGCCTCGGGCGCCAAATGCGCAGGGACGCGCTCGAGTATGCGGACCGGGATCGCTATTACGCGCGGGAACGAGCGGCCTTCGACCGGCTGATCGGCAAAGCCGGCGGCCGGGTCCCGGCCGCCTGAGCTCGGGGGCAGGCGACCCGGAATGTTGCGCACGCTCATCGGCCACAGCGCGATCTATACGGCGGCAAATCTCGCGGCCCGCGGCACCGTCCTCGTTACCCTGATCGCGCTGTCCTTTTTCCTGAGCCCGACCGAATATGGCGCGCTGGGCATGATCGCGACGCTGGCGGCGCTGGTGAACGTGACGGTGCCGCTGGAGATCACGCAGGCGCTCGCCCGCTATCACGGCACCGCCAGCCCGGGGGAACGCCAGCTTTATTCGGCATCGGCGTGGTGGTTCTCGGTAATCATGCTGGCGGCCGCGGCCGCGATCGCGCTGCTCTGGCAGCAACCGCTTTGCCTGCTGGTGCTGGGCGACCTTCGCTTCCTTGAGGCGCTCCGTCTCGCCATCCTGTTCTTCGTCGCCAACAGCCTTTTCTACTTCCTCCAGTGCCAGTTCCGATGGGAGTTCCGGCTCGGCGGCTATGCGCTGGTGACGCTCGTCTGGGCCTTGTCGACGATGGCGCTTTCGGTAGCGCTCGCGGCCACGCTTCCCTTCCCGCTCGAGGGCGTGATGATCGGCCAGCTGGCCGGCGCGGGAGTCGCGGTGCTGATCGGCGGAGTCCTCGTGCGCCGCAGCATCGTGCGCCGCATGGACAGCGAGAAGCTGCGGACGATGCTGGCCTTCTCGCTGCCACTGGTCCCGGCGAGCCTGGCGATCCTCGCCGGTACCTACGCCAGCCGCCTGATTCTCAATGGACTGGCAGATCTCGACGAAGTAGGCATCTTCACCTTCGCCAGCCAGATTGCCGCGATTGCGGCGCTGACGGTTCTGGGCGTCCAATCCGCGCTCACGCCCCTGGTCATGGCGCACCACGCCAAGGCCGAAACACCGGCCGCCATCGCCCGCCTGTTCGAAGGCTTCAGTGCCCTCGCTTTATTGGTCTGCCTCGCGCTCGGTCTGCTCGTCCCCGAGGCGATCCTGCATTTCGGCAACCCGGCCTTTGGCTCGGCCGCCCCGCTCGTGCTGCTGCTGGCGCCGGGCTACCTTTTCCTCCAGATGTATGTCTTCGCGCCCGGATTCGCGGTGGCGAAGAGAACCGGACAACAGATGCTGGTTTCGATCGTCAGCGGACTGACCTGCGTGGCGTTGAATTTCGTGCTGATCGGGCAATTGGGGATCCTCGGCGCCGCCATCGCAACGCTGCTGGCCGGGACGGCCTTTCTGGCGATGTGGTTGATCCTCAGCCAGCGCCTCTATCCACTGCCCGTGCGCTGGAAGCCGCTTGCGGCTTCGCTGGCCGTCTGGGTTGCAGCCGCCGCAACCGGATCATCGTTCGATCCTGCCTCCCCCCTGGTCTCCGTGCCGGTCAAATTGGCGGCGTTGGCGGCGGTCACCGGCGCGTTCGTGGCGCTGCGCCTGCTGCCGCTGCGCCGCCTGGCACGACTCATGGCGCAATCGATCACCGAAAGTCCGGCGGCATAGGCTGAAGGCGGCTCCGCACCCATACTGTCCATGCCGCAGCAATGAGGCTCGACCTTGCACCGCCGGAGGGCCTCCCTTAGACCAAGTTGCGACCACCAGGTCCGCCGCTGCCCGGGGCACCAGCGAAGGCGGACGGACCTCCAGCCATCGCTCAACCGCAAGACGAGAGGCCCGACAAGAATGCTGCCGAAGGACACGCCGGTGATCATCCTTTGCGGAGGCGAGGGCACGCGGATAACCGACGTGTCCGGCGATGCCGTGCCGAAGCCGCTGATCCGGATAGGCGACAAGCCGATCCTCTGGCACATCATGAAAATCTATGCCGCTCACGGCTACACGAACTTCATTCTCGCCCTCGGCCACCTCGGCTGGGAGATAAAGAGCTACTTTCTCAATCACCGGCTGATGGATTGCGATTTCAGGCTGACGCTCGGCGAGGGAAAGGTCGAAGTGCTGAGCCAGCCGGAACGAGACGAGTGGAACATCGTCTTCGCGGAAACCGGCGCCAAAACCCAGACCGGCCGCCGCATCGCTTTGTGCCGCAAGTTCGTCGCAACCGACCATTTCATGGCAACCTACGGCGATGGCGTCGCCGACATCGACGTGGATGCGTTGTCCCGTTTCGCGCTCGAACAGGATAAGATCGCCACCGTTACCAGCGTCACCCCGGCCAGCCGCTTCGGAAACATCGAGGTGAGCGATGGACGGGTGACCGCGTTCAACGAGAAATCGGACGCAGGCGGCGGCAGCATCAACGGCGGCTTCTTCGTCTTTCGCCGCGAATTCCTCGACATCGCCGAGCGCCACGGCGACGTGATGCTCGAGCGACAGCCGATGGACGAGCTGGTCGAGCAAGGCGAGCTCGCCGCTTATTCCCACCGGGGATTTTGGGAACCGATGGATACTCTGCGCGAATATCGCCAGCTCAACGCGCTCTGGGAGTCCGGCGAGGCGCCGTGGAAGATATGGTGAGCCCAAGCGGGCGCCTGGCCAACAGCTATCGCGGCCTGCGGGTTTTCGTCACTGGCCATACCGGCTTCAAAGGGACGTGGCTCTGCGCCTGGCTGAAGCGTCTCGGCGCCGAGGTGACCGGCTTTTCCGACAGGATCCCCACCGAGCCCAGCCATTTCGAAACGCTTGGCCTCGAAATCGCCGACTTGCGCGGCGACATTGCCGACCCGCAAGCGATCGCCGACGCCATTCGTTCGGCCCGGCCGGTGCTGGTTTTCCATCTCGCCGCCCAGTCGCTGGTGCGGCGTGCCTATAGCGACCCCATCGAAACCTATCGTACCAATCTGATGGGGTCGCTGGCGCTGTTCGAGGCGTGCCGTGCCGCCGGCGGCGTTCGCGCGGTCGTTTCGGCAACCACCGACAAGGTCTATCGCAATCACGAATGGGATCGGGGTTATCGCGAAGAGGACGAGCTGGGAGGCGCGGATCCCTACAGCGCATCGAAATCCTGCGTCGAGTTGATGACTGCGTCCTACCGCGAAACCCTGTTGCCGGCGGGCGACATGCTGATCGCCAGCGTGCGCGCCGGCAACGTCATCGGCGGCGGCGACTGGGCCGAGGACCGACTCGTCCCCGACCTGATCCGCGCGGCCTTCGGCGGCACACGAGTCAGCATCCGAAACCCGGACTCAACCCGGCCGTGGCAGCACGTGCTCGATCCGCTGCTGGGCTATCTGGTGGTTGGCGAGCGGCTGCTCGCCGGCGACCGGACCGTTGCCGAAGCGTGGAACTTCGGCCCTGCGAGCCGGGCCGAAGTGCGCGTTGCCAACATCGTCGAGGCGGTGCGCGCGATGCTTCCTCAGCTCGAAGCGGTTGCTTCGCCCGACGCGGACGATCGCAAGGAATCGGGCCTGCTGCAGCTCGACTCGGCGAAAGCCGCGGCACGGCTCGGCTGGCGCACGCAATGGGATAGGGTGATGCTCGAACGGACCATCGCCTGGTACAGGGCCTATCATGAGCGCCAAGAGCTTCTCACATTCGAACAGATCGACGCCTACATGATGGAGCTGGACCGCGCGTCCTGACCGTCATGGACTTCATTGCCTCCAGCATTGCCGGCGCTTTCGAAATCCGGCTCAGGGTCCACGAGGATGCTCGTGGGCGATTCAAGCGACATTATTGCCGCCGGGAATTCGAGGTTGCGGGCCTGCCGTCCGATTTCGTTCAGGTGAATCACTCGGTCACGCGTGGGCGCGGGACGATACGCGGATTGCATTATCAATCGCCGCCGGCGGCCGAGGCAAAACTGGTTAGCTGCACGTTCGGACGCGCGTTCGATGTCGCGGTGGACCTGCGGCGGGATTCGCCAACCTTCCTTGAATGGGCCCATGTCGAGCTCGACGATGCGACCATGTTCTTCATTCCCAAGGGCTGCGCGCACGGCTTCCAGGCACTGACCGACGAGACGCATCTGCTCTACATGCACAGCGACTATTATGCACCCGAGCTCGAGGCCGGTCTCCGTTTCGACGACCCGCGCGTCGGCATAAACTGGCCGTTGGCGCCGAGCGGGCTTTCGCCGCGCGACGGCGCATTCGCCTCGCTCGACCCCGGCTTCGAAGGGCTCGAACTGTGAAATGCCGCCATTGCGGCCACGGTTCGTTCATCGCGTTCGCGGACCTGCAGAATTGTCCGCCTTCCAACGCGATGCTGACCGCCGAGACGCTGGATGCCCCGGAAGTCTATTATCCCCTGACCGTCCAGGTCTGTGACCGCTGTTTCCTCGCGCAGGCCGGCGAACCCAAGAAAGCGACGGAAATCTTCTCTGCCGACTACACCTATTTCTCCTCTTATTCCCGTTCCTGGCTCGAACATTGCGAGCGCTTCGCCAGCGAATCGATTCGGCGCTTTGGGCTCGGCCCGAGCTCGAAGGTCATCGAAATCGCCTCCAACGACGGCTACCTGCTGCAATATTTCATGGCGGCGGCGATCCCGGTGCTTGGCATCGAGCCCACCGCCAACACGGCTGCGGTCGCCCAAAAAAAGGGCATCCCGACCATCGTCGATTTCTTCGGCAAAGGTTTCGCCAGCGCGCATCTTGCCGACGAGGACGAACGCGCCGATCTTATCGTCGGCAACAACGTCTTCGCCCACGTTCCCGACATCGACGACTTCACCGCCGGGCTCAAGACGGCGCTCGCCCGGCGCGGCGTCGTATCGCTCGAGTTTCCGCATCTGCTGCGGCTGATCGAGCAGGCGCAATTCGACACCATCTACCACGAGCATTTCTCCTACCTCTCGCTCGCGGTCACCGCTTCGATCTTTGCCAAGCAGGGCTTGAAGCTATTCGACGTCGAACTGTTGCCGACCCATGGCGGATCGTTGCGCGTGCTCGGCGCCCATGCCGACGACGAGAGCCGGCCGGTGTCGGTGGCTGTCGCCGACATCATCGCCACGGAAGAGAAAGCCGGCCTGAGGAACCGCGAGGTCTACGAGCAATTCCAGCCCCGGATCGATGCCATACGCGCCGGTTTCCTCGAATTCCTGCTCGCGCAACGCGCTGCGGGCCAATCGGTCGTCGGCTATGGCGCAGCCGCAAAGGGCAACACCCTGCTCAATTATTGCGGGATCAAGGGCAGCGAGCTGATCGAATTCGTCGCCGACGCTTCGCCGCACAAGCAGGGCAAGTTCCTGCCCGGAAGCCATATCCCGGTGCTGCCGCCCGAGGCGATCGCCGGGCGCAAGCCCGATTACATCATCATCTTGCCGTGGAACCTCGAGGCCGAAATCGCCGGCCAGCTCGAACATGCGCGAGGCTGGGGGTGCCGCTTCGCGGTCGCCATTCCCGAAATGAAAATATGGTGACGGGAAGGCAACGGGTTCTCCTCACCGGCGGTACAGGTTTCGTCGGCGGCGCCCTGCTCCGCCGCCTGCTCGCCGACGGCCGCGAGGTGCTGGCACTGCACGGCCGGCGGCGGCCGGACCTCGTGCACGACCAGCTTGAATGGCGGCCATTCGACCTGGTCGGCTCGAACGTGAAAACGCTCGAAGCCGAGCTTGCCGGCCAGGGACTGGGTCTTTGCTACCACACCGCATGGTACACCAATCATGAGGACTATCTCACCGCCGAGGTGAATCGCGACTGGCTCGCGGCCAGCCAGCGTCTCGCCGATGCGTTCGCGGCGGCGGGCGGCGACAGGTTCGTCGGACTGGGCACCTGCATCGAATACGATACCAGCGGCGGGCGATGCAGCGAGGCCCTAACTCCGCTCCGGCCGCAAACGCTCTACGCCCGCTCGAAACTCGACCTGCTGCGCGCGCTCGAGGCCACGAGCGGCAACTTCGCGTGGGCGCGCATTTTCTTCGTTTACGGCCCAGGTGACCGCGCCGGGCGGCTGGTTCCCCAGTTGATAAAGCGCCTGGCGTCCGGCGAAGCGACCGGGCCCGCGTTCGGCGGCTTGCGGCGCGACTATGTCCACGTCGACGATCTCGCCGGTCAGCTCGCTGCGATCGGCGCGAGCGCCGTCAACGGGCCGATCAATACCGGCAGCGGCAACGCTGTAGCGATCGCCGATTTTTACGCGGTGGCAGCCGAGCTGATCGGGCGCCCCGATCTCGCATTGATCAACGACCGGGCCGACCCGGGACAGCCGCCCTTGATCGAGGCCGATCTGGCAAGGCTGCGTCGGTCGATCGGCGCGTTTCCGGTTCGCAGCCTGCATGACGGGCTGGCGCCGCTGATGGCGGCGGCGCGATGAGCATGAGCCTCTACGACGCGCGGATCGGTTATGCCGGTTACAGCCATGATTTTCGCGTGCCAGGCGACCGCCGGCGTTTCAGCGCCTACGCCAGGCAGAAGGACCTTCGCTACGAGCCAGCTTCGCTCGAGCGCGACTACGATCTTGTCCTTCTCACCCACCATGGCGACCTGCCCGGCTGGACCCGGCGCAAGCGGCGACAGCGAGACGCGTTCAAGCTCGTCTTCGAGCTGATCGATTCCTATTTCGTCCAGACCGCGCTTGTCCGGCGCTGGCTGAAGGGAATCGCACGCTATGCGTTGGGAACAGATTCGCGGCTGTCGGTCGACTTCCTGCGCGTATTGGAGGAGACGTGCCGGACCGCCGATGCGGTGATCTGTTCGACGCCCGAGCAGCAGGGCATCATCGCCCGATTCAATGCCAACACCTTCCTGAGCTTCGACTATTTCCGCGACGAACTGGGCACGCCCAAGAACGACTTTCGCAAGGGCGAAAGACTAAGGCTCGTCTGGGAAGGCCAGGCGCACACTCTCGGAAACCTCAATGTGCTGCGTGAGCCACTCAATGACCTTCGCGACCAGGTTGAGCTCCACGTCGTCACCGACCCGGTCGGCTATCGCTACCTTGGACGTTTCGGCGCCGTGCCCTCGTTGCCCATCCTGCGGGGAATCGAATGCCCCAAATATTTCCACCGCTGGGAAATGAGCAGTTTTTCCGCCCGGATCACCGAGGCCGACATCGCCATCATCCCGATCGACAGCGGCAACCCGATGATGCTCGGCAAGCCGGAGAACAAGCTGGTATTGCTCTGGCAACTGGGAATGCCGGTGCTGGTCAGTCCGACACCGGCTTATGCGCGCGCGATGGCGGCGGCGGAAATCGACGGGGTCTGCCACGACCTCGCGGGCTGGGGGGCGGCGCTGGAGAGAATGATCGCCGCGCCGGAGAAGAGTTTGCAGGCGATCGGCGAAAAGGGCCGACGCCACGCGCTTGCCGCTTACTCGATGGCGGAGTTCCAGGCGCGCTTCGACGCGGCCCTCGCCGGCTGCGGCTTCACAGTCGAACCACCAAGACCAGGATCTATTTTCAGAGCCTGATTCACGTCGCAGCTAGTAGCGCTTAACCGGGCGCCGGCCTGCGACGATCAGGCTCTAGCGAGGCATAAATGCCGTCATAGGCCGCGATGCCGGTTCGCACGTCGAACCAGCGCAGCGCGCGTTCGCGCCGCGCCGCCGGCTCGTCTGCCAGGTTTTCGGCGGCAGCGATCGCGCGCTCATAGGCTGCTTCGTCGAAGCGGCTGACCGCGACTCCGCCCAACGTGTCTTCGATGATCTCGGCGACGTCGCCAACGCCGGCGTTGACGACGATCGGCAGCCCGAGTGCGAGCATCTCGCCCATCTTGGTCGGCGAGCTCGCTTTCTTCGAGAAGACGGGCTGGATGAAGAAGATGCCAAGATCGGCGGCCGCCATCAGCTGCGGCACCTCGTCCCTATCGGCGCTGCGGACCAGGATGCTCGCAGGTTCGACGCCGCGTCTGGAGGCGGATGCGAAAATCGAATCGGGCCGATCGTGGGTCAGAAAGAGAAAGCGGGCGTTTCGATATCGGTGGCGATAGGCCCGGAAGAAATCGAGCATCTCGTCGAGCATGTACCAACTGCCGAGCGAGCCGAGATAGGCGAGGACTCGTTCGTCCGCGGCGATTGCCAAGCGTGCTCGCGCCTGGTCGCGTTGCCCTCGCTCCACCAGCGGGAAAAGGTCGAAATCAACGCAGCACGGGATGACCGTGATCGGCGGGCCCGAAGGCTGGAACTGCGGCCGCGTCAGCAGCTGCCTTTTCCCTTCGTGGGTGAGGCTGACGACATGGTCGGCCTGTTCGAGCAACGCTGCCTCGGTCCGCTTGAAGAAAAGATACACCGATCGAAACAGCGGGTTTCCAAGGTTCCAGTTGTTGCCCTCGATCTTCTCGTCCGGCCAGAAGCCACGCATGTCGAACAGCAGGGGGACGCCATAGTGACGCTTGAGATGCAGTCCGGCGATCGCCGGGATGTAGCTCCGGCAATGGACGATATCGAAAGGCTGGCGGCGGTGGAGACGCGCTGCCGTCCGGCGCAGCAGCCAGGTGTCGTAGGCGGAAGACAGGATTGGCGGGCGCTTGTGATAGGCGAGCGGATGCCAGCCGAGGCCGGCTTCGCGGCACAGGCGCGCGATGCGGCCGCCATCGCTCTTCATTCGCGCCGGTTTCTCGCAGCTGAGGATGAGGATGCGATGGCCGAGCGCGGCCAGGCCGGCCAAATAGGGCAGCACCTGCGATCGACCGAGCGGATCGGTGAGGCCGTCATAAGAGATGTAGATGACACGGCTCATCGCCGGCTCGCCCGGTTCATGCGCGGTTTCCCTCAACGTCCCTCCCGCCGGGAGCGATCGGGCCGTGGCATGGCGATGGTGTGGAGACAAGCGTTGCCAAGGGCTTGCCTCCCGCTGTCGCCCACCATAGGCCGATCCCCTCGGAGCGGACTTGTGGGCCGCCTCCTGGCAACTTCGTCGGAGCGAGCGGTGAACCTATTGTCCGGCTTCTGCCCGTACCGATCAGCAGACGCTGCAGGACCGTCAATATGAGCGGGAACATCGATCCCGTCACCGTTACGGGTTTCGGCGAAGAATGGGCAGCATTCGATCAGACCGCGCTTTCCGATTCGGAACTGCGGCGACATTTCGAAGAATATTTCTCGGTCTTCCCGTTCGAAAATCTGCCAGCCGGCGCGGAGGGTTTCGACCTGGGTTGCGGTTCCGGCCGGTGGGCCGATCTGATGGCCGGCAGGGTTGGCAAGCTACATTGCATCGATCCGTCCGTCCGGGCGCTCGAAGTTGCGCAACGCCGCCTTGCCTCACGGCCAAATGTGCAGTTTCACCTGGCCGCCGCGGATACGATACCGCTCGAGAATGAAAGCCAGGACTTCGCCTACAGCCTCGGCGTGCTTCACCATGTTCCCGATACCGCCAAAGCCATGCGGGACGCGGTCAGCAAGCTGAAACCGGGCGCTCCTTTCCTCGTCTATCTCTATTATGCCTTCGACAATAAGCCCTACTGGTACCGATTGCTGTGGCGCGCGACAGAACCCGTGCGATGGCTCGTTTCCAGGCTCCCGTTCCCGTTGCGCAAACGTACGACATCGGCGCTTGCCGCTGCGGTCTATTGGCCGCTGGCGCGAGGCGCGCGCTGGCTCGAGCGTGCCGGCGCCAGAGTCGATAACCTGCCGTTGAGCTCATATCGAAGCAGCAGTTTCTACGCGATGCGCACCGACGCGCTCGACCGATTTGGCACGCGTCTCGAGCAGCGCTTCACCCGCGAGCAGATCGCCGCGATGATGAAAGGCGCCGGTCTGACAGACATCATTTTTCGCGAGGACGCTCCATACTGGGTGACTTGCGGAAGACGCGCGTGATGCTCAAGAACGTCGCCAAGAACAAAGTGCGCGTCAACCACAACGTCATGACCGCCTGCATTGAGAGCGGCCTGCCGCCGCTCAACGTGCTCGCCCAGGATTTCGTCGGCAAGGCGCCGGCTGAACTGGTCGACCGGCTGGAGATTCCTCGATTCAGCATGGAGCGGGGACCGGGCTTCGGGCTTCGCCGATTTAACCCTGGTCTCGCCGGAAAGGAGATGAACGCAAATTATGCCAAGCATCGCTTCTAGAAACTGCGAGTCTATCCTCCGCCTAATGCTCGCCGATATGGAAAACGCCGATGACATGTTCCGGCCGACCAATTTCTGGGCCAGCGGGCTTAAGAGTATCATCGACGATCTCATTAATCGCGGCTTCGATAACTTCCGAGAACATCCAAGCGCGCACGTGTACTACGTCCCTATCTATCGGAGTGCCTCTTGGGAAAGGCGGTTGTCACGATTTTCAGTCGCTGTCGCAGCAATTGATCGCATGCGGCCACAATCTCGACTCAAGCGGCGGCTAGAGGCGCTTGCGACCGGCGAAGCCGAGGCTTTCATGGATTATCGCCTGTTCAAGGCCGGAGACGTCCCGGGCGGTTTGAACCTGGCGCAAGTATCAGAGCAATCGGTTGGAGGCGGCGAACGGTTCAACTTCGAGGGAACGCAGTTGAGTCGTTCCATGCTCAGGTACCTGCGCGGCCTCGCTTTCCTCAAGAAGCACACCGACAGCAGCGCCATAAGAGCGATCCTCGAGATCGGAGGCGGCTACGGGACTCTGGGAGAGATTCTACTGAAAGCACGGCCGGACAGCTTCTATGTGGACGTTGACATTCCGCCGGTCGCGGCAGTGGCTACTTACTACCTTCAGCAAGTCTTTGGACAGGATGCGGTGCTCACCTACGAAACGAGTCGGGACCTTGTACGAATCGAACTCGATGAAATCCGTAGATCGTACTCCGCTGCAGTGTTGTGCCCTTGGCAACTTCCGCGCATTAGCGGCAGCATCGACCTATTCGCCAATTTCATTTCCTTTCAGGAAATGGAGCCAGACGTGGTCCGTAACTATTCGGCTCTCGTGCAGCAGCACACCACAGAGCACATCCTGTTGCACAACAGCGTCGTCGGCATGAACGTGGCGCCAGCCGGGGAAATGGGTGTGCTGAAGCCCACCACAACCGACGACATGGTGTCATATTTCGATCAATTTGAACTGCAGGCGCGGGACAGCATAGGGCTGGGACAAGCGTTCCTCCACGACCCCTTCAGATCCGAGCACATTTACATGGCCCGAAAGCGTCGCGCCTGATGAACTGATGAGCGAGTGGGCCTAGGATCGAATTCCGGATTCCGCGTCAGCCGCCGCACTATGCGTCGCGCACAGGAACGAACGAGACATCGGGTCCCTGCGATGGTGCTGCCGCCGCCACGGCTAATCGATTTTCGCAAGTATCGAGCTCAGGACGGCGAGCGACGAACGACGTCGAGCGTCGAACAGTGCAGGCCGCCAAGCATGGTGTAGCAGTGGCGCATCCTCACCGGCACCGTCGTCAGGCCCTCGGCTTCGAGCGCAGCGATTATCCGGGTCTGGCGGTCGTGAACCAGCACCGTCTTTTCGTCGATCGACATGACGTTGAGGCCCGCCCAGGGGGAGCTCATGTGACCGAGGCTCGACTCGGCGCCGAGCTCCTTCAGTTCGCGGTAGATCGGCAGGCGGTGATCGCGGTGGAAATCGACCTCCTCCTCCGGGACCGGCGCGACCTCGGTAAAGAAAAGCTTCTTCCATCCCTTCAGCACGTCCGGCACAGTCTCCTCCGAGACGCGGGCGCCGTTCATGAGGACGAGCCCCGGCCGCAGCGGCAGGATCGTCGAATCAAGATGCGAGGAGCGATAAGCCCGGGTGACGTGAACCCGATAGGCCGGCCCGAGCGCGTTCTGCAGCCACGTGGCCGCCTTGCGGTTGCCGGTACTTGAAACGAGAAACAGCAGGTCCTCGTTCAAGCGGATGATGTTGGCCGCGTCGAAGATGATCTCGTCTTCGTCGAGGCGGTGAAAGGTCTCGGTGAGGCCACCGCTCCACTGGCGGTGCAGCTGGTCCTCGCGCGCTTCGAGGTCGTTGCGCGGTTTCTCTATCTCGTGGAGATACTGGCCGCGCAGCTTGGGCAAAGGTGCCGAGATCCAGTTGAATCCGGATTCGAAGAAATGGTCGTAGAAGAGTTGCTGGAGCGCGTGGCTTTCGAACAGGCGGAAGCGCGAGGAGGGGGCGCTGGTGACCAATGTGTTGCCGCACACGATGTGCAGATCGCGGACGTTGTAGATGTCGAATCCGCTGGCGGACCAGTCGGGCGTTTCGAAATCGCCAGCCGCCGCGTTCCACGCCGGCCGCAGCACGCCGACGCCGGCCTCGCGGAAGATGGCGCAAAGGCCCTCCAGGTCCTCGGCTACCTCGTCGAGATACGATTGCGGGAAAGCCCGCCGGGCAATCGCCAGCGCTTTCTCACGCGTCGCTGACGGCACGCGTCCTGCAAACTCGAGGCCGGGACTGAACTTTTCGACCGTGCCGACGACGACGGTCTGCAGCCGATCCCATTCATTGTGCGAGTTGAGCTTCAACCTGCCCGTCACCGCCGCGTGGCTCCCTTCCCGTCCGCTGTCGAAGGCCACCTTCACACCTTCATCCACGCTTTTCATTCCTTGATCCCGAAGAAGGTGTACCTGAATTCGCTGCCCTCCTCGCGGAACGACGAATCGTAGTGATCGATATAGACCGGCTTGAAGAGGCTGAACTTCTCCCGCAACTCGTCTTTGTCCTTCACGAAGTTGAGAAACAGGTCGTAATCGACGCGGCCATTGTTGAACTTGACGTGCCACAGGCCATCGTCGGCATATTTCGCGTTCTGCCGGTAATACATGTCCCAGCCGTTCATGCTGGCGTAGATTTTGCCGCCCGGCTTCATGTTGTCGTAGAGATTGCGGATCACGGTCTGGAAATCGGTGTTCGACAGGAAATCCAGCGTCTGGATTGAGATCACGACATCCATCTGGTCGTCGAAATAGGTCTGCCCTGGCACCGGCGTCGGATCGACTACCTTCAGCTGATCCGCGCGATGCGGCATCAGCTGCCTGGCGACGGCGATATCGTTCCTTGCGATATCGACGCCGAAACAGTCGAAGCCCAGCTTGTCGAAATAGTGCAACGCGCCGCCCTGGCCGCAGCCGAAATCGAGAATCTTCTCGTGGTTCGAGCCGTCGATGCCGTAATCGAAGCGCAGGATGCGGCCGTAGAAGCGGAAAATGAAGCTTTCGACGTTGGGCGCGTAATATTGGCCGTCCCAATATTCGGCGTTGGTATCGAGATACTCCGTCATCAAATACTCCTGAAAAATCAATTGTCTGCAATAAGCGACCAAGTGAGCGGGGATTCCGCTTCGATGTCGCTGGCGGCGCGGCGCCCGAGGATGCGTCGATACTCCTTTGGCGGCAGGCCGAAGCCGGGCCGGATAACCCGAATATTATCGGGAGTGAATGTCTCTCCGGCAGCAATCGGACGGGTGACGTAGATCGATGGGCGCTCCTTGCGCGAGGTCTGCTCGACGGCCTGGGTGCCGTATCTGACCGAGCCGCGGCTTAGCCAGACCCTGCGGCTGCCCTCGACCGTCTCCTTGAGATCGGCCGGCTCCATCGAGAAGGCGGCGTCGAGCCCGCCGTCGGCGCGGCGCATCGTCAGATGCTTCTCGATCATTGTCGCGCCGAGCCCGACGGCGGCATAGACGCTGTACGGGCTGAGGCAGTGATCGGAGAGACCGACCTGGCAGTCGAAGCGCTCGCGAAGATCGACGATCGAAACAACGTTCGCGTCTTTCTCCTCGGAGGGATAGGCGCTCGTGCAGCGCAGCAGGACGAACCGCTGGCAGCCATTGTCGCGAAGCGCCGCGACCGCGTCCTCGATTTCAGCGATCGCCGCCATGCCGGTCGAGAGAATCACCGGCAGGCCGGTCTTGGCGGCGCCTTCGATCAGCGGGATATGAACCAGTTCGAACGATGCGATCTTGATCGCATCGACACCGAGCCCGACGAGGAAATCGAGCGAAGACTGGTCGAAGGCGCTGCTGATGCAGGCCATGCCGCGGGCGCGCGCCGCCTCGAACAACGGGGCGTGCCATTGCCAGGGCGTCTCCGCCTCTTCGTACAGCTCCCAGAGGCGCCGGCCATGCCACAGGCTCTCAGGATCATCGATGAAGAAATCCGGGCGATGGCTGTCGATCGACAGGGTAGCGGCGGTGAAGGTCTGCAGCTTGATCGCGTGCGCGCCGTTGTCGGCGGCGGCGTGGAGAATTTCCATCGCCAGCTCGAGGCTGCCGCCGTGGTTGGCGGACAGCTCTGCGATGATGAAGGGAGGATGCCCGGCACCGACACGATGCGGCCCGATGATGATCTCTGCCTGGCTCACCGCTCCGCTCCTGCCCGGCGTACCGCGCCGCTATCCGCCGGCTTGCCGGCCGCGATCGACAGCATCGCGTCGCCGACCCGTTGCGCGCCGAAATGATCGAACGGCCGGGCCGCTTCAATCCGGTTCACCCATGTCTCGATAGACTGCGCAACTTCCGCAATCGCGTCGGCCAGCGTCGACACGTGGATCGCGCCACGCGCGCCTGCGAGCCTGATCAATCCAGTGCGCTGCAGCTCGATCGCCATCAGCTGCTGATTGTCGGCCGTGACCGCAACGATGCAGGGCCGCAGCAACGCCAGCGCCTCGACCAGGCTGTTGCCACCGGACGTGACGACCAAGTCGGCATTGCGCATCAGTGGCGCCAACCCGGCGGGCGCGATGTGCGGCGTCTGACCACGAGCCTTCGCCGCGGCGGCCAGTTCGGATGCCGCCGGGTTCAATGGCCCGATCACCGCGTCCACCGCGACATCCGCGGCAAGGCGGCCATCCTCGACCAGCTGCCCGATTGCCTCGATCGCCTTCGCAGTCTCGCCGGTCGGATCCGCCGCACCAAAAGTAACCAGGATGCGCTTGACGGCGCCAGCCGGTCGCGCCCGGCCGGTGGCGTATTCGGCGCCGAGCAGGGCATAAGGTGCGCCCGTCAGCATCAGTGCGTCCGCCGGCCCCTCGTTCAGCGCCGGATCGAACCGGGCAGGAGAATCGCTGGTCAGCAGGTCAGCGCAATGCGTGCGAACGCGATAATCGTCGATCGCCGCGATGCGATAACCCGCCCGGCGGACCCTCCGCTCCCAGGTGGCGCAGAGACGATAATGGTCCACCACCACCCAGTCCGGCCCCGAGCCCGCCCCGATTGTTTGCAGCGTTGCCTGCGCATCGCTTTCTTCCGAGCGGTCCAATGGTTTCTCACGCTGGATTTCATCGAGGTAGAAGACGGTATGGCCGCGGAGCCGCGTTTGCGCCGCCGCCTGGCGCGCACGGCAGACAAAGCGCACGGTGCAGCCCTCGCCGCGAACATGAGCGGCGAGCACGAGGCAACGCTCAAGGTGTCCGAGCCCCTCAATCGGACCCGCGTCCAACCGGAAATTGACGATCGGGCGGGTCATGAAACCGGAGGGCCTTTGAGACGACGATATTTCAGCTCGGCAAGCGCCCAGTCCGCCGGCGTATTGACGTCCTGGCAGAGCAAAGGATCGATCTCGAAGGCGACGCTGTCGTCCGAAAAGAGTGCCGGTTTCTGCAGAAATCGGGCCACATCAAACCAGTAAAACATGCCCGCGTCATGATAATGAACAGCGAGGTCTTGCGAACCCTTGTCGACCGCCTCCGGCCAGCGGAAACGCGGCCGCGCACCGTCCAGCAACAGCGCCTGCTCGATCGGGAAATCGTAGCGCACGACGGGGAATGCGCTTGCCGCGCCCCGGCTCTCAAGCTCGTCGAGCCCCCGTCGCAACAGCTCCACGCTGAGTAACGGGTTGACCGGATAGACGCAGCATCCCCGCTCGAAAGGGCCGTAGAGGGCGGTGCATTCCTTTAGCGCGTGCGCGACCACGGCATCGGTGGTTGCCGCATCGTCGCTGAGAGTCGCAGGCCGCCGCCACGGCACCTCCGCGCCATGATGCCGGGCGACGGCCGCGATCTCGTCATTGTCGGTGCTGACAATCACGTGTGCGAAGAGCTCGCTCTCGCGCAGCGCGGCGATGGCATAAGCGATCACCGGCTTGCCGAGAAAGTCCTTCACATTCTTGCCAGGGATGCGCTTGCTGCCGCCGCGGGCGGGAACGATCGCGACATGACCATTAGCTGCGTGGAGCGTGGAAGCGTTCATCGGCTCTCAATAGGCCTCGACCGCGTTGCCGGGAATTGTCCGCCCGCGTTCGAATTTCACTTCGGAGAAAGCGATATTGCCGCCGGCCGGCCCCTCGAGCCAGTACGAGACTTCGTTGACGTCCATGATCACCACGCGCGGCCGAAACGCGCGCCTAAGCCGGGTGGCGAGCGGCTCATGAATCAGCCCGGGCCGGCCGGTCTTCAGTGCGGCGGTGGCGAGCAGCGAACGCAGCGGAGCGGGGTAGCGGACCGGAAAGTGGAGCGGGGCCGCCAGCCCGGACAGCAACGATTCAAGTTTCGTCCGCAGCGTTTCCGGGGAAGAATCGAAATCGGCGCCGAGCAGCGAACGGGAGCGCTCGCCTTGTTGCTCGCGGTTACCGCCGGCGAGGATGCGCACATTCTCGACTGCCGCTGCGCTTAGCTGGATCGAACTCTCTAGATCGCGGATCTCGTAATTCCGGTACCAATAATCGCGCAGCAACCGGACCTGTGCGCCGAGCGCCGCGGCGTAGAAAAGGGCGCTCGAAAGCGTGCCCCCGACGACTTCGTCGTAGCGGCCGAACAGGGCCCGCATTTCGTCATAGCTGGCGCTCTCCATTGTCCCGAGCACCAGCGGCCGAAACCCGGCTTCGCGCCAGAATTGCATCGACTTCTCGAAATTGCCGCGGCCCTTGACCAGGATATCGCAGCCCAGGATGCCGGCGCGCCGCAGGCATTCGAGCATCCGCCGGTCGTTTTCCGGCCCCGGCGGCGGCCCGATCACGAGGTTGCCTTCGCGGCGCGGCGCAGGCTCGGGCGCGGTCGCCAGCAGCAGCGGATGCGGCGCCGCGAACACGGGCTTCAGCGGCGCGGCGGCACCGGCCAGGAACTTGTTGAATGCCCAGTAGACCGGTTCACAGCTGTCGATGTCGTAGACGCCGCTGATCTGGCCGAAATCGACGCCGTGCGGGATGGTCAGCGGGATCGGATAGTCGTCGGCAACGCCGATGTGGCGGCGCAGGATGCGGTCGGCCCCATAATAGCGCGCGCTGGCGTAGAGCAGCGAGAACCGCTGCAGCGTTCCATTGTCCACGATTATGGCCGCCGGGCTGCGCGGGCCGGCGCGTCCTGGTTCAGCGCATCGGCCAGCGCCTCCACGACCTGCGCCTGCTCTTTCTCGCCAAGCGCGGGATAGAGGGGCAGGGTGACCGCTTTCCGATAATATTGCTCCGCCTCCGGGAACTGGCCGGCGCGAAAGCCAAGCCGCCGGTAGTAAGGCTGGAGATGGACCGGAATGTAATGGAGATTGACGCCGATGCCGGCGGCGCGGAGCTGCTCGAACACGAGGCGTTGATCGATCAAGTTGCGGGTGAGGTCGAGCCGGACAATGTAGAGATGCCAGCTCGATTGGGTGTCGGGGTGCTGCCACGGGCAAGTAAGCGGCTGCCCGTTGAGCGCCTCGTCATAGCGCGCTGCGATCGCGCGGCGGGCAGCGATGAACCGGTCGAGCCGCTGCGTCTGGCTGAGCCCCAGGGCGGCCTGGATGTCGGTCATCCGGTAATTGAAGCCGAGCTCCTGCTGCTCGTAATACCAGGGCCCGTCCGTCTTCTCCATCTGCGCTTCGTCGCGGGTGACGCCGTGGGTGCGCAGCAGCGCCATTTTCCTCGCCAGCCCGGCATCGTTGGTGAGCGCGAGGCCGCCTTCGGCGGTGGTAATGATCTTGACCGGGTGAAAGCTGAAGATCGCGATGTCGCTGTAGCGGCAATTGCCCACCGGTTCGCCGCGATAGCCGGCGCCGACCGCATGGGAGGCGTCCTCGATGACCTTGAAGCCGTAACGTTCGGCCAGTGCCCCGATCGCCGCCATGTCGCAGGACTGGCCGGCAAGATGCACGGGAATGACGACCTTGGGCAGCCGGCCGGCCCGCCTAGCCGCGACCAGTTTCTCTTCGAGTCGCTCGCCGCTCAGGTTGAAGGTGCGCGGGTCGATATCGACGAAGTCGATCTCGGCGCCGCAGTAAAGCGCGCAGTTCGCGGTCGCGACAAAGGTGATCGGGCTCGTCCAGACCAGGTCACCGGGACCAACGCCGAGCGCCAGGCAGGCAATGTGCAGCGCGGAGGTCGCGCTGTTGACGGCGACGGCGTGCTGGGCGCCGCAATAAGCGGCCAGCGCCTGCTCGAACGCCGGCACCGCCGGTCCCTGGGTCAGGAAGTCCGAACGCAAGGCGGCGACCACCGCCTCGACATCCTCATCGCTGATGTCCTGGCGGCCGTACGGGATCATGACGTGCCCGCGACCACGCTGAAACTGTCATCGACATGCTCGCGGATCAGCGATCGCAATTCGTCCACGCTGAGGAACGCGTCGTTCGAACCGCTATTGTAGGAAAATCCGGGCTGCACGCGCTGGCCGGCGCGCAGCTTGAGATAGGCTTCCGGCGAATGCTCGCCGGCGCTTGGCAGGATCGCGTAATAATCCCCGAGGTCGAGCGTGTTGAAGCTGTCGCTGGCGGTGATCATCTCCTCGTGGATCTTCTCGCCCGGACGAATGCCGACGATCCGGGTCGAACATTCCGGGCCGATCGCCTCGGCTACGTCGAGGATCCGGTAGCTCGGGATTTTCGGCACGAAAATCTCGCCGCCGAGCGCGTGCTCGATTGCCCACAGCACCATGTCCACCCCCTGCTGAAGGGTGATGTTGAAGCGGGTCATCGCCGGATCGGTGACCGGGAATTCGCCGGTGGCGCGACGCTCGAGGAAATAGGGAATGACCGAGCCCCGGCTGCCCATGACGTTACCGTAGCGAACCACCGAGAAAAGCATGTCACGGCTGCCGCGAATGTTGTTGGCGGCGGTGAACAGCTTGTCGGAGCAGAGCTTGGTGGCTCCGTAGAGATTGATCGGAGCCGCGGCCTTGTCGGTCGAAAGTGCGATGACCCTGCGGACATCCGAATCGAGACAGGCATCGATCAGATTCTGTGCCCCCAGGACGTTGGTCTTGATGCACTCGAACGGGTTATATTCGGCGGCCGGCACCTGTTTGAGCGCCGCGGCGTGGACGACGATATCGATGCCCTCCAGCGCCCGCTTGAGTCGGTCGCGGTCGCGAACATCGCCGATGAAATATCGCAGCGCCCGATATTGCTCGGGCGGGAATTGCTGCGCCATCTCGAACTGCTTGAGCTCGTCTCGCGAATAGACGACGACGCGGGCGGCGTCGGGAAACCGCTGCAACACGGTCCGCACGAAGGCCTGTCCGAAGGAACCGGTCCCGCCGGTCACCAGGATCGACTTACTGGAAAGCATCTGGCCCTACCGATCAGGGGATAGCGGTCCGACGTACATCGGAACCGACAAGTTGCGCAAAACTGCCTTCCTCGATGATCCGGCCGGATTCGAGGCGGATCAGGCGGTCGCAGCCGGAAAGGGTCGAGAGGCGGTGGGCGATCATGAGGATGGTCACTTCTCGCCCCAACCCGGAAAGCGCCGCCATAACTGCAGCCTCGGTTTGATCGTCAAGGGCACTCGTCGCTTCGTCGAGGATCAGCACGTCGGCCCGCCTGTAAAGGGCACGCGCGATGCCGATGCGCTGGCGCTGGCCCCCGGACAGCCGCACGCCCCGTTCGCCGACCCGGGACTCGTAACCCTCGGGGAGCTTGCGAATGAAAGCATGGATCTGGGCCTGCTCGGCAGCGGTGCGGACGAGGTCGATATCGATGGCGTCGGCGGGTTCGCCGAACGCGATGTTGGCCGCCATCGAGCTGTCGGAAAGATAGACGTGCTGGGGGACGTGAGCGATCTGCGCCTGCCAGTGCACACGGCTGCGCTCCTCGAGCGGGGAGCCGTCGGTCAGGATGCGGCCCGAAGTCGGCTCGAGCAGGCCCATGATCAGGTCGAGCAAGGTACTCTTGCCGCTCCCGGTCTGGCCGAGAAATCCGATGCGTTCGCCGCGCTTGATTGTGAAATTAAGATCGCAGACGGCGGGCTCGCTGCTACCCGGATAACGATAGCTGAGATCGATCAATTCGATTTCGCGGCGAAACTTCTTCACCGACCGCGCCTGCGAGCGCGGCACGGTGTGGACGATCGGGGTTCGCATCAGCGCCACCACGTCGAGGACGATCTGCCCGCTCCCTACGAACTGACTCCAGCCGAGGAACATCTGCTGGAGCAATGGCAAGATGCGCTGCGCGCCGAGCGCGAGCGCACCAATGACGGGGATCGCAGCCGTGAGCTCCCCGGGCTGGCCGCCGATGGCAAGGGCAAGCAAGGCAATCAGGACTATTCCCACCCCCTCGACAACGAAGCGAGGGGCGGCGGCGACAAAGGCGTTGATCGATTGCGCGCGGCGGAAGGCATAATCGATCTTGCGAAAAGCCTCTTCGAAGACCGGCTGCGATTGATCGATCAGAATATCGCGAATTCCGCCCAAGCCTTCCTGGACGAGTTGCACGCGCGCGGTCTGGTTTTGCGCGAGAACGCGCGAATTGCGCGCCAGCAGGGTGCGGGTGGAGAGGCTAACGCCAAGGTACAGCGCAGCCATCGCTGCTCCGGCAATCATCGCGCTGACCGGGTCGATCAGGACCAGGGCCACGACGATGAACAAGGCGATCACCGCAGCCACGAAGCCCTGCATGATCGGCAGCAGGACCGCGAACACCGCGATCTGGACCTTCTCCACCCCGGAAACCGATTGGCTGGTGTTGCGCTGGACATGGAAGCTGTAGGGCTGGCGCAGCAGCCGGCGGTAGATTTCGACCCCGATTTCGTGTCCGAGCTGAAGCACGAAATTCTGGCTCACCCAGGTCAGCAGCAGCCTGACCACGGCCGCAAAAATGGCTGCGCCAATCAACAGGATGACCGCCGAAACCATCATCCCTTGCGCGCTATTGCCGCCGAGCAGCTGCAGCAGGAAGCGAACGGCCGGGACCTGCTCGCCCAGCGACGGATCGGTAAGCAGGGCGAGGAAAGGCAGCACCGCGCCGATGCTGATGATCTCGGCCAATCCGCCGACCATCATCAGCACCAGCGCCCGGCGCAATTGCTTGCGACGGGAAGGCGACATCGAGGCCAACAGCGCGCGCAGCCCATCATAGGCGGTCACGCTGGAAGCCAATGCGTCGTTTCGACTGTCGCTCACCGATCGGCGTCTTTCATCTCTATCCTGTGAAAATGTACCCCGAGACGCTCAGTAACCCGGACCGCCCCGAGGGGCTATGCCGCACTCGACGCCGCGGCCTTTGCCAGCCGCGGCGCGGCGCGGTCGACGGCAGCGCCCGACCGGACCGCCAATATTTCCACCTGACAACCCAGCAACTCGGGACGGGTGCGATAGAGACAATAGCCGGCAGTCTTGAGCCGGCCGAACAGCCTGTCCAGTTCGCCAATATAGGCCCTCACCTCCCTCAGGCTCTCCGGCCGCTCGAACTCGGCTGCGATCTGCGTGGGGAGAATGCCCGCGTCGAGCATGTCATTGAGGACGGCGATCGCGGCCCCCTCGATGTCGAGCTTGATCACGTCGAGCCGAGTGACATCGTGCTCCTTCATCAGGGTGCCGACGCGCCGGCAAGGGACGGTGAAGCCCCCGGCGTGAAAGCCGCGGTTGATCATCGACACGCTCGATGTCGCTTCGAAATCCGACTCGAGATCGTCGGTGAACATCTCGATCTCGCCATCATGATCCGCCACCGCCACCGATGCGAAATGAGCATTGGCCGGCAAATCGGCCGAGGAGATGAAGCGTGCGCTGGCCGGCGTCGGATCGAACAGGAACAGCTTGACGTCGTGTCGATCGAGCAAGGCGCGATCGAAGTCGATGAACTGGCCTACGCCGAGCGAAAAGACGACGGGGCGAGGACCGAGCAATTCCGGATCAAGAAGGTAATTGCCGTACGGCACCAGCCCGGGCGCCGGCTGGCGGGTGTTGCGCAGCTCGAACCGGCGCGTAAGCGCCCGTCTCGGCGAGAGGAAATGGAGCGAGATACCGAGGCGACCTTCGGTACGAAGCTGCAGCAGCTCGATCGCCTGCTTTGGCCGCCGGCGCAGCATGAACAGAAAGGTGCTGGCCTTTCTCAGCAGCTTCATGAGGCAACTTCCTGCCCGGCGCCGGAGCCGGACGACGACTGTCGCGATTTGAGCAGGACTTTCTCGGGCGCGACGGGTTTGAACGCCGCGACATGTTCCGCCGTGATCAGCTTCGGCTCGATATAGTAATTGGTCAGCGCATATCGCCGGCCCGATTCCGGTGGGCGGCCGCGATGGATCGAGGCAGTATCGGCCAGGATGAGGGTGCCGGCGCGCCCGGTGAAGGTGGTCAGGCGACCAGGGCTTCCCGCCAGGATCCGGTCGAGCTGGTCATCGCCGATCCTGAGTTGGCGAAAGGGCAGCGACGACGCCTTCATGTCGCGCAGATAGTCACCCAGCCGGTGCGAACGGGAAACGAGCTGCAGCGGCCCGTTCGCTTCACCAACGTCGCTCAAATAGATGAACGCCTTGAATTGCCGGAAGCTGGCATCCTTGTGCCAGCCTTCGCCGGATCCCTTGCTGTCGGCGTGGCCATCGACGCGGTTGGCAAGGGTGAAGGCATTGACCACCGCAACGCCCATATATTCGGAGGCAATCTCGGCCAGAAACGGATCGGCGTGAAAATCCATCACCGACGGCGAAAGCTCCTCGGCGCCGAATATCCTCAAGTCGGAATATCGTTGTACATGTTCGGGCCGGGTTTCGAGCAAATGCTCGAATTCCTCGATGCAGCGGACGCACGCTTCGGGCAGCCAGTAGTTCTCCACGACCGCGTAGCCCTGGTCGCGGATTTTGCCGATCAGCCTGCCGATCCGGCTCGCCGGATCGCGGATTGCGGACGAATGGGTCAGCCGGAAGCCGGCATAATCCATCATCGTTGCCGCGCTGGGCACGCGATTGGCCAGGGTTTTGACAATATTGCGCAATTTCATCGCTTGGTCATGGTCAGGGGGAGCGGTCGTCGGCCGCACAGGCGCGCGGCCCGATCCTTGTTAGACAGGATGGCTTGCCGCCACAACGGTATGTTACGGAGTGCTGGCTAATTCGGGAGCGAAGGAAAATGTGCGGCATCGCCGGTTATGTCACCAGGGATAAGGTCAATGCCGAATTGCTGCGGCGGATGGCCGGCGCCATTGCCCACCGCGGCCCCGATGACGAAGGCATTTGGGTCGATCAGGATGCCGGTGTCGGCTTCGGCCACCGGCGGCTGTCGATCATCGACCTTTCGCCGCTGGGCCACCAGCCGATGGAATCGGCCGACGGCCGCTACGTCCTCAACTATAACGGCGAAATCTATAATCACGCCGCCCTGCGAGCGGAGCTCGATGCAGCAGCCGGTGGCGCCGGCTTCGGTTGGCGCGGCCATTCCGATTCCGAAACCCTGATCGAGGCCGTCGCCGCCTGGGGCGTCGAGGCGGCGATTGCGAAATGCGTCGGCATGTTCGCGCTCGCGATATGGGACCGCAATCAGCGTATCCTCCATCTCGCGCGCGACCGGTTTGGAGAGAAGCCGCTTTATTATGGCTGGGCCGGCGGCGATTTCGTGTTCGGCTCCGAGCTGAAGGCGATCCGCCTTCATCCGAAATTCGACAATGAGATCGACCGCCAGGCACTGCGGCTGTTCGCGGCGCGCACCTACATTCCGGCGCCGCTGTCGATCTACCGGCGCATCTACAAGCTCGACCCGGGCTGCATCCTGTCGGCAAGCCCGGAATCGCTGCGAACGCCACTCGATGCTCCGCCCGCCGAGGGCGCCAGCGGCGGCATCACGCTCAAGCGCTACTGGTCGTACCGCGCGGTCATGCAGGCCGGGATGGCCGACCCGATCGCGGACGAAGAGGACGCGCTCGACCAGCTCGAGCAGGTGCTTGCGCAGGCCATTACCGGCCAGTCGGTCGCGGACGTTCCGGTGGGTGCTTTCCTCTCGGGCGGAATCGATTCCTCGACCGTGGTCGCGCTCTACCAGAAATATTCGACGCAGCCGGTGCGCACGTTCTCAATCGGCTTCGAGGACCCGGCCTATGACGAGGCCGGGTACGCCAAGGCGGTTGCCGCGCATCTCGGCACCGTTCACCACGAACGCTACGTCACGGTTGCCGAGACGCGCGAAGTCATCCCGCAACTGCCGGCGATCTATGACGAGCCGTTCGCCGATTCCTCGCAGATTCCTACCCACCTGGTCAGCAAGTTCGCGCGCGAACAGGTCAAGGTGGCGCTTTCGG
>JBQTJR010000086.1:0-5301 GCA_052386895.1 Sphingosinicella sp. | reverse complement strand
CCCGGCGTCCCACGGTGGGTCGAACTTTCGGCGCTTTCGCCGCAGGAGGGGCCGCGCCTACACGGCTCGACACTTATTTATGCTGCTAGGTTGGGTGGAGGAAACCTGAGGCCGCCGGTCCCTTCGGCCTATGTGGGCGTCTGGAGGACCGGCGGCAGATCGATTGTCGCTACCTTCCGGATCTCCAACAGCGGCCAAGCGAGCACGCCGCAGCCCGTGCTCGAGTCCCACCTGCCCATCGTGGGCGTAGGATACTTCCCGTCTCCCGACGGTCCGTCGGGCCAGCTCGGAGTCGTTCAGCAGGTTTCCGCCAACATCGTGCGGCTGCTCAATTACCAGTGGTATCATCCCGGCCTTTGAGTTCGGGGTTGAGACTTACCGCCGCCGCGCCGCCTGGCGGCACAGGGTGAATAGTTCCGCCTCCGCAACGACCGCCGGCGGCCCCTTCTCGACCAGCATCGCCAACTGGGCGTCGATCAGCCGTTGCACCGCGCGCGCCGCCAGCGCCGGCGGCCACTGCCGGACCTGGGCCGGGAGCCGGTCGCGGTCGACGCCCCAGACGCGACCGCTGGCGATCGCCCGGTGCAGCGGCGTGCCCCGCTCGATCTCGGCGCGCAGCCGGCCGATGAGCGCCATCCGCGTCGTCGCCGCGCGCAGCAGGGTTATGCCATCCTTGCCCTCGGCCCGCAGCCGCGCCAGCTCCGCATCGAGGCCGACAAGGTCGCCCTCGGCCATGCGGTCGGCGAGGTTCGCCAGGTCCGCCTCGCCGGCGTCGGCGCCGATATCGTCGAGCGCGTCGTGACCGAACGGCCTCAGCTGCACGGGCGAGGCGTCGGCGTAGAGCGCATATTTGGCGAGCTCCTGCCGAATCAGCCCGCGATGAGAACCGCCGGCGTCGGCGATCCGCTGCGCAACGCTTTCGTCGACGGCAAGGCCAAGCGCGCGCGCCTCGGCCACGACCCAGTCGCGCAACGCCTCGCCGCCCGCCGCCGCACTGGCCACCGCCAGGCCGCTCCTGGCGTCCTGCGCAAAGCGCAGCAGCTTCGATGTCGCCTTTAGCGAACCGGCCCGCAGCACCACCGGATTGCCCGCCGCCGGCGCCTCGACCAAAGCCTCGAGCGCCGGGATGACATCGTCGCTCGCCTGCTCGACCCGCACCCAGCGGGCGTTGCCGAACATCGGCACCGCCGCGGCTTCGTCGGCCAGCCGCGCCGGGTCGGCCTTGAGGTCGGCGCCCCTGAGATCGATCCGCTCGACGTCCGCGCCGAGCGCCACGCCGACGCAGGTTGCCAGCTCGCGGCTTGCCACCTCGTCGGCGCCGTGGAGCAGGAAGAAACGAACCCCGCCGGGCCTGGCCAGCGCTCTGGCCAAAGCGGCGCGGTCGCTCTTCACCGCGCGCCCCGCCGCCGCGCGAACAAAGCCAGACGGGTGACGATCTGGTCGGCGACTTCCTCGGCGAGATGCTCGAGCGCGGTCTGCTCGGCCGCCACCGTCGCATAGTCGCTGGAAACGACGTCGATGCCGGCGTCCGAGCCGGCGGTGGCGTCGAGCACCACCGTGCCGCGGTCCGCCTCGACCAGCCGGTAGCGGGCGCGCAGGGTGCGCCGCTCGCGGGTGACCGAGTCCGCGCCGCTGATGCCAAAGCCGGTGATGTTGTCGTCGAGCTCGATCTCGAGCCGGTAGCGGGCGTCGCCGGCCGGTTGCAGCCGGTCGATCAAAGCAGTGCGCACCAGCCAGCCGGCGCGGCCATCGATCGGCGCCACCGCCACCGAGCGCAGCGCCTGCGCTACCGGCCCGGAGCCGCCGCCCGAGTAAAGCGGGCGCAGGCCGCAGCCGGCGAGCAGCAGCAGCAAAGCGAGCGTGATCTTCTTCATGCGACGACGTTGACCAGCCGGTCGGGGACGACGATCACCTTCTTCGGCGCTGCCCCGGCGAGCAAACGCTGGACGTTGGCGTTGGCCAAGGCCAGCGCCTCGAGGTCCTCGCGCGGCGCGCCTTTCGGCGCCTTCTCGGTGTCGCGCAGCTTGCCGTTGACCTGGATCGCGATCGTCACCTCGTGCTCGACCAGCAAAGCCGGATCGGCTTCGGGCCAGGCGGCATCGGCGACCAGGCCCTCGCCGCCGGCCAGCGCCCGGGCTTCCTCGGCGATGTGCGGCACCATCGGCGCCACCAGCCGCACCAGCGTCGCGCCCGCTTCGGCGCGGTCGGCCGAGGCCGGCGCCTTTTCGATCGCGTTGGCCAGCTCGTAGATGTTGGCGACCGCCTTGTTGAACGCCAGCGCCTCGATATTGGCGCCGACCGCGGCAATCGTCTGGTGGAGCTTGCGCCTGAGGCCGGGATCATCGCCCTCGCCTGCGGCCGGCGCAGATGCCAGCCGCCACAGCCGCTGGATGAATCGCCAGGCGCCGTTGATACCCTCCTCGCTCCATTCGAGGTCGCGCTCGGGCGGACTGTCGGAAAGCATGAACCAGCGCACCGCATCGGCGCCGTAGCGCGCGACGATCGGTTCGGGATCGACCGTGTTGCGTTTTGATTTCGACATCTTCTCGGTACGACCGGTTGCGACTGCCGCACCGGTGGCGCTCTCGACCCAGCGGCCGTCCGCGTCGCGTGCGACCTCGGCCGGCTCGATCCAGCGGCCGTCCGCGGCGCGGTAGGTGACGTGGGTCACCATCCCCTGGGTGAACAGGCCGCGGAACGGCTCGTCGACGCCGATCAGGCCGATGCGCTTCAGTGCGCGCGTCCAGAAACGCGCGTAGAGCAGGTGCAGGATCGCGTGCTCGACGCCGCCGATATACTGGTCGACCGGCAGCCAGCGCTCGGCGACTTCGCGGTCGAACGGCCTGTCGGCCGGCTGGCTGGCGAAACGGATGAAGTACCAGGCCGAATCGACGAACGTGTCGAGCGTGTCGGTCTCGCGCGTCGCCGGCTTGCCGCACTTCGGACACGCCACCTGCTTCCAGCTCGGGTGGCGTTCGAGCGGGTTGCCGGGCACGTCGAAGCTCACGTCCGGCGGCAGCTCGACCGGCAAATGGTCGCGCGGCACCGGCAGCGCGCCGCAGCGGCCGCAATGGACGATCGGGATCGGCGTGCCCCAGTAACGCTGGCGCGACACGCCCCAGTCGCGCAGCCGCCACACGATCGTGCCCTCGCCCCAGCCTTCGGCCTCGGCGCGGCGGACGATCTCGGCCTTGGCCTCCTCGGTTGCCAGGCCATCGAGGAAGCGCGAATTGACCGCGACTCCGTCGCCGGGCTCGGCCTCACCCTCGACCGGCCGGTCCGCCTCGTCGGCTGAAGCAGCAACCACCCGGCTGATCTCCAGATCGTATTTTGTCGCGAACTCGAAGTCGCGCTGGTCGTGGCCCGGCACGCCGTAGATGGCGCCGGTGCCGTACTCCATCAGCACGAAATTGGCGATGTAGACCGGCAGCGTCCAGCCAGGATCGAGCGGATGCAGCGCTTCCCCGATCTTGCAACCCTGCTTCTCCGCGGTCTCGAGCTCGACGGCGGTCGTCCCGCCTCTTTTGCATTCGGCAATGAACGCCGCGGCACCGGGATCGGACGCGGCGGCCAAGGCGGCCAGCGGATGGTCGGGCGAGACGGCGATGAAGCTGGCGCCGAAGATCGTGTCAGGGCGGGTGGTGAACACCTCGATCGACCCCGCCGCCGCGGACAAGCTCTGCTTCAACTCGAATCGAAGCCGCGCGCCCTGGCTCCTGCCGATCCAGTTCTCCTGCATCAGCCTGACCTTGTCCGGCCAGGCCTCGAGCGCGCCCAGCCCGTCGAGCAGCTCGTCGGCAAAATCGGTGATCTTCAGGAACCACTGGTCGAGTTTGCGCCGCTCGACCAGAGCGCCCGAGCGCCAGCCGCGGCCATCGATCACCTGCTCGTTGGCAAGCACGGTCATGTCGACCGGGTCCCAGTTGACCTCGCTTTGCCTGCGATAGACCAGGCCCGCTTCATAGAGGTCGAGGAACAGCGCCTGCTCGTGGCCGTAATAGTCCGGGTCGCAGGTGGCGAACTCGCGGCTCCAGTCGAGCGCGAAGCCGAGCCGTTTCAGCTGGTCGCGCATCGCCGCGATATTGGCGCGGGTCCAGCCGTCGGGGTGGACGCCACGTTCCATCGCCGCATTTTCCGCCGGCATGCCGAACGCGTCCCAGCCCATCGGGTGCAGCACTTCGCAACCCTTCATCCGCCGGTAGCGGGCGAGCACGTCTCCCATCGTGTAGTTGCGGACATGGCCCATGTGGATACGCCCCGAGGGATAGGGGAACATCTCCAGCACGTAGGTCCGCGGCCGGCCGCTATCGTCGGAGGCACGGAAGGTGCCCGCTTCCTCCCACACTTTCTGCCAGCGCTGGTCGGCCTGCCGAGGGTCGAAGCGCGACGCCATTCGCTACAGGGCGCGCCCTATCCGACGATCGCCGCCCGGCGCAGATCGCGAGCGCGGGTGAGGATGATCTCCTCAAGCCGCTGCACGGTCGCGGCGGTGACCGGCGCGGCGATCCAAACGCCGTTCTGCAGCACCTCGCGCGCGGCGGTGACACGCAGCGCGTCGGCGCGCAGATCGGCATCGAGGATGGTAGCGGTGACCTTGACCCGCTCGGACGGGTTGCCCGGATTGGCATACCACTCGGTGACGATGACGCCGCCCGCGGAATCGGACTGGGACAACGGCGCGAACGACAGGGTTTCGAGCGCGGCGCGCCACAGATAGGCGTTGACCCCGATCGTCGTGGTCTGGCTCGCCGCCTGATCGATCCGCGCCGGATCCCTGTCGCCGTCGCCGGTGCCGAACGCGGCGTTCATCACCGACTGGCAGCCGGCGAGGGAGAAAGCGAACAGGGCGGCGACGCCGAGAGTCGGTAAGCGCATGGAAAAACCTTCGGATGGACTGGGTCGGCGCTCGTTATAGATATCGCCGCGCGCCCGGCAAGCGGTGGATGGAACGATTCGCCGGGCGACGATTTACACGGACACGCCCCGTCGCGGCGGAAAAATCGATGTGTGAATCCTGCAACATCAAGCGAGATTCAGGGTTAGCAAAGGCCTGCAGGCTGTGAATTCGGCCTAAAGTGACTTAAATTCTCCCCGGTACGGAGTGTGCGCGTCGTGAAGAAGTTGTGGACGGCAGGCCTGGGAGCGGCATCGCTGATCGCGGTGGCGGCTCTGCTCGCCCCCGCTTCGGCCGAGACCGGGGCGCGCGCGCCCGGCGCGGCCGGCCGCCCGATCGGCGCCGTCACGCCCGCCGTTTACGATCCCCCCCACGCCGCCGCCCGCGCCCGCCGCGGCCGCCGCCCC
>JBQTJR010000085.1:0-3276 GCA_052386895.1 Sphingosinicella sp. | reverse complement strand
GACGGTGACGATGGCGCTCTACCGGGTGAAGGACATCGACGAGGCGATCGAGCTGACCAACGCCATCCAGGCCTACCAGGGCCAGGGGCACAGCTGCGGCATCTATTCGAAGAGCGACGCCAACATCCTGAAGCTGGCCGAGGCCACCAAGACCTGCCGGGTGATGGTCAACCAGCCGCAGGCCGCCTCGAACAGCGGCAATCTGTGGAACGGCATGCGCCAGACCTTTTCATTGGGCTGCGGCTCCTGGGGCGGCACCGGCACCAGCAACAACATCAACTGGCGCGACCTCATCAACGAGACCTGGGTGTCGCGGCCGCTGGCGACGCCGAAGACGCTGCCGAGCGACGAGGAGCTGTTCGGCGACGTGATCGAGAAGCTGGCCTAGTTCTTTCGGCGCTATCAAGGGGCGGAATCAGCGTCGATTTCACAAGGCCCCGCTCACGACGCACCCGCGACGGTGAGCCTATCGGCCAAACGAGCTTGCCACCAGCTAACACCGACGTATGTCCATCAGGACATGAGGAGGCATTCGTGAAGTTGCGGATCGAGCGCTGGGGCAAGAGCCTGGCGATTCGCCTTCCTGAGGAACTTGTCGAGAAGTTCGGTCTCAAGGAAGGCGATAGGATCGATTCCGACCTGCTCGAGGCAGCGCTCATCGCCGCCAGGCAGCCTGCCGGCCAAAGTTGATATCGTCATCGACGGGAGCCTTCGCATCGTCGATCCGTTCCGCTAGCGCGGCCGCGATGAGCCAGTTCGACCTCACGGACGAGCAGCGCCAGATCCAGGAGATGGCGCGGCAGTTCACCGCCGACGAGATCACGCCGCACGCCGCCGAGTGGGACGAGAAGCATTTCTTCCCGCGCGAGACGATCCGCAAGGCGGCCGAGCTTGGCTTCGGATCGATCTACGTCTCCGAGGAAGCGGGCGGCATCGGCCTCGGCCGGCTCGAGGCGGCCCTGATCATGGAGGCGATGGCCTATGGCTGCCCCTCCACCTCGGCGTTCATCTCAATCCACAACATGGCAAGCTGGATGATCGACCGGTTCGGCGCGTTGGCGGTGAAGGAGAAATACCTCCCGTCGATGGTGACGATGGAGCAGATGGCCTCCTACTGCCTGACCGAGCCGGGATCGGGCTCGGACGCGGCGGCGCTGAAGACGCGGGCGGCGAAGGACGGCGATCATTATGTCGTCAGCGGCTCGAAGGCGTTCATCTCCGGCGGCGGCGAGAACGAGATCTACGTGACGATGGCGCGCACCGGCGTCGACGGACCGAAAGGCATTTCCTGCCTGGTGATCGAGAAGGACATGAAGGGGGTGAGCTTCGGCGCGCAGGAGAAGAAGCTCGGCTGGCATTCGCAGCCGACCGCGCAGGTCAATTTCGACGAGGTCAAGGTGCCGGCGGAGAATCTGGTCGGCGGCGAGGGCGAGGGTTTCCGCATCGCGATGATGGGCCTCGACGGCGGCCGGCTCAACATCGGCGCCTGCAGCCTGGGCGGCGCGCAGCGCTGCCTCGACGAAGCGGTGCGCTACACCAAGGAGCGCAAGCAGTTCGGCCAGCCGATCGGCGATTTCCAGAACACCCAGTTCATGCTCGCCGACATGGAAACCGAGCTGCAGGCGGCGCGGATGCTGCTCTACGCGGCGGCGGTAAAGGTGACCGAGAACGCCCCGGACAAGACCAAGTTCGCGGCGATGGCGAAACGGCTGGCGACCGATTCCGGATCGTCGATCGTCGACCGGGCGCTGCAGCTGCACGGCGGCTACGGCTATCTGCAGGATTATCCGATCGAGCGCTTCTGGCGGGACCTTCGCGTCCACTCGATCCTGGAAGGGACCAACCAGGTGATGCGGATCATCGTCGGCCGCGAGCTGACCCGCCAGTGAGCCGCGACGCGGACCCCGCCCCGCAAAAGGTGATCGCCGAAGTGGACGGCCGCGCCGGCCGGCTGCGACTGAACCGGCCGCAGACGATCCACGCGCTCGACCTCGACATGATCCTGGCGATGACCGCGGCGCTTATCGAGTGGCTGCACGAGCCCAAGGTCGAGTGCGTGCTGATCGACCACGCGCAAGGCCGCGGCTTCTGCGCCGGCGGCGACGTGGTGACGATCGCCAGGAGCGCGCAGGGCACCGGGCAGGCGGCGAGCGCCTTCTTCTTCAACGAATACCGCCTCAACCACCTCCTGTTCACCTATCCCAAGCCGACGCTCGCCTTCATGGACGGGATCACGATGGGCGGCGGGGTCGGCATCTCGCGCCCGTGCCGCTACCGCATCGCCACCGACCGCACCCTGTTCGCGATGCCGGAAACGTCGATCGGCCTGTTCCCCGACGTCGGCGGCGGCTGGCACCTGTCGCGGCTGCTCGGGCGGCTGCCGCAATATCTGGCGCTGACCGGGCGGCGGCTCAACGGCGCCGACTGCTTCGCGCTCGGGCTCGCCACCCATTATGTCGCGCACGAGGACGTCGACCGTTTGAAGGCCGACATCGCCGCCGACCCCGACCGGATCGATGCCCACCTCGCCCATGCCTCAGCGCCGCCGCCGCCGGCGCCGATCAAGGCGGACCGCGACAAGATCTGCCGGCTGTTCGAGGCCGACCGGCTCGAGGACATTCTCGCCGCGCTCGACGCCGAGGGCTCGGAATGGGCGGCGACGGTGGCGGCGGAGTTGCGGCGCAAGTCACCGACCGCGTGCAAGGTGTCGTTGTGCCTGCTGGTGAAGGGCGCGGCGATGCGCGACTTCGCCGGCGAGATGGGCATGGAATATGCGCTGATGGCGCGCGCCTCGCACCATCCCGATTTCGCCGAAGGGGTGCGCGCGCTGCTGGTCGACAAGGACAACGCGCCGCGCTGGCGGCCGCCGACCGCCGAGGAGGTCGACGACGCCGAGGTCGAGGCGATGTTCGCGCCGCTGCCCGCCGACGAGGCCTGGTCGCCGCTGCCGCTGACGCGAAACCTGGGTACGAGGGGTGCAGACCTACCCCTGCAGGCGGGCCGTGACGGAGCGTAATTTGTCGATCCGGCCAGGAGCAAGGAGAGGAGCGATGTGGGACCATCGAGACCGACGAAGCGACGCCGCCGGGCGGCAAAGGACGCCCGCCGCTACGCGGTCGGCCGGGGAAGGCGACTGGCCATGTCGACCGGCTCGACCGGGTTTCCCTACCCACTCTTCGCCGCTCTCCTTGCCATCCATCCTTCTCCGGCCGATCACGGCCACCTTCAGGGGTAGGTCTGCACCCTTATGAGCGAGCTGTTCGGCCTGCCGAAAGC
>JBQTJR010000084.1:0-6231 GCA_052386895.1 Sphingosinicella sp. | reverse complement strand
CGCCTCGCGTTCGGCACGCCGCGCGCGGCCGCGATGGCCGGTGTCGCGCGCGCCCTCGGCAACCCCGCTGAAGAAGGCGAGAATGGCGAATGCGGCGCCGGGCCGCTGGCCTTCGCCGATTTCCAGGGCGGACTGCGTCTCTATTTCCAGAACGGCGCCCTGGTCGGCTGGGAGGTCGACGAGACCAGCGGCTTCGCCACCGCCTCGGGCATCGAGATCGGCATGCCGCGTCGCATGCTGGGCAGGACGGCGCCGGGGCTGCGGGTCGACCAAAGCACGCTCGGCACCGAGTTCGACGCCGACGGCATTTTCGGTCTGCTCAGCGGGCCGCAGCAGGAAGCGACGATCAGCCGCCTGTGGGCGGGCACCACCTGCGCCTTTCGCTGAGCGCTCGAGCAGCCGCAATCCGGCTGAACGTTCGAGGCTCGCTTCCCATACCCAGTGCCGCCCGGCTAAAAGCGCGGTTTCGTTACAACGATGGGGGGAGAATGATCATGAAGACTCGCTTTAGCGCCACTGCGCTGATTGCCTCCGCCGCCCTGCTCGCCGCCTGCGGCGGCGAGACGGCGACCACGACCAACGCGGCATCCAGCAACGATGCATCTGCCGCCGGGGCAGAAGGGGCCGCCGCCGAAGAGGGGGCCGCCGCGCCAGCGGCCGATATCAGCAACCAGAACTTCCAGCTCGCCAACAATACCGGCGCGACCATCCGCGAGGTTTACGTCTCGACGGTCAACACCGACCAGTGGGAGGAAGACGTACTCGGCACCAGCGTCCTGCCCACCGGCCAGACCGCGACGATCAATTTCGCGCGCGAGGAAGAAGAATGCATGTGGGACATTCGCGTCGTGCTCGAGAGCGGCCAGTCGGCCGAGCTGCGCGGCGTCAATCTCTGCGAGACCGCGACGATAACCGCCGGCGCGTCTGAATGAACCTGGTAGGCAGGCCCGGAGCGTGCGCGTTCCTGGCTTGCCGCTAGGCGGCCATGTCGTTGCCGATGCCGAGCTCGCCAAGCTTGCGGTAGAGCGTCGAGCGGCCGATGCCGAGCCGCCGCGCCACCTCGGTCATGCGGCCGCGATAATGGCCGATCGCCAGCCGAATCACGTCCGATTCGATCTCCTCGAGCGGCCGCAAGTGGCCGTCCGGCTGGTAGAGTGTCACCCCCGGGCCGTGCGCCAGCGCCGCCGTCGCCGACTGGCCGTCCAGTTTCTTGGCATGGTAATCGTCGGCGCGGCGCCCGCGCGAGGCCTCCGCCGCGATGTGCGGGAAATCGGCGGCGGTTAGCGCGTCGCTTTCGCAAAGCACCGCCGCGCGGAACAAGGCGTTCTGCAGCTGGCGGACGTTGCCCGGCCAGCCGAACGACATCAGGATGGCGAGCGCATCGTCGGTGATCGAAACGTATCGCATCCCCGGCTGCTCGGCGATCCGCGACAGCAGATGGCGCGCCAGCGCCGGCAGGTCGCTTATCCGGTCCCTGAGCGGTGGCACCGACACGTTGACCACGTTCAGCCGGTAATAAAGGTCCTCGCGGAAACGCCCCGCCGCCACTTCGCCGCTCAGGTGCCGGTTGGTGGCGGCGATGATCCGCACGTCGACCGTCTGGGTGATGCGGCTGCCGATGCGCTGGAACTCGCCGCTCTCGATCACCCTGAGCAGCTTGACCTGGGTATCGAGCGGCAGCTCGCCGACTTCGTCGAGGAACAGGGTCGAGCCGTCGGCATCCTCGAACCGGCCGATATGGCGGTCGAACGCGCCGGTGAAACTGCCTTTCTCGTGGCCGAACAGCACCGATTCGACGAGGTTGTCGGGAATCGCGCCGCACTTGACCGTGTGCAGCAGCTTCTTGCCGCGTGGGGACGCGGCGTGGATCGCCTGGGCGATGATTTCCTTGCCCGAGCCGCTCTCGCCTTCGATTAGCACCGACACCCGCGCCCGCGCGGCTTTTGCCGCCACCGCCAGCGCGGCGCGGAATTCCGGCGCCGAGCCGACGATCTCCTCGAACCCGAGCGCCTTGCCGATTTTCTCGGACAGCGGCCTTAGTTCGCCCGCTCTGCGGCGGCGGTCGGTCGCCGAGTCGAGCGCGGCGAGCAGCCGGTCGGGGGCGATCGGCTTGACCAGGAAATCGCTGGCGCCGGCGCGCATAGCGTCGACCGCGATCGCCACCGAGGTCCGCGCGGTCATCACCAGCAGCGGCAGCTCGGGCTTCATTTCCCTGAGCTTGCGCACCACCTCCATGCCCTCTTCGCCCGGCAGCCAGTGGTCGAGCAGGATGGCGTCGAACCTCGGCTCCTGCGGGTCGGCCAGCATCTTCTCGGCCCCCTCGAGGTCGTTGGTGCCGCGCACCCACCAACCGGCGCGAGCGCCGATCGCCGTCACCAGCCGCCGCTGGGCGGGTTCGTCGTCGATCAGCAGCAGGCAGCGTGTCGGATCGGGCCGCATCTGTTTCCCTCGTCCAGAAGAGGGACGGCGCATAGCCCGGTGACGGTAAAGGCCGGCTTAAAGCCGTCCTTGTTGTCCACGCAGGGGATTGCGGGAAGCGCTCCCTTGAACGCCGCGGGCTCGCCTTGTTAGAGAGGCCGCAGCCCTTCACCCAGGGGAGTCATATGGCCGCGGACGAGACCAAGCGCGAGATGCGCGCCCACGAGCGCACCTACAGCCTGTTCATCACCCTGATCAAATACGGCGCCATCGTCAGCCTGGTCACGGCTTTGCTCGTCATCCTGTTCATCTCCGACTGACCCCCGCTGGTGAAGATCGCGGTTTTGAAGGAGGATGAGCCCGGCGAGCAGCGCGTCGCCGCCACCCCCGAAACGGTGCGCAAATATGTCGCGCTCGGCGCCGTGGTCGCGCTCGAGGCCGGCGCCGGCGAGCGCGCCAGCCTCGCGGACGCGGACTATGAGGCGGCCGGCGCGAAAATCGTCGACCGCTCGGCGGCGCTGGCCGGCGCCGATCTCATCCTCGCCGTCCAGGGCGCGGATCCGGCGGCGCTCGCCGGGGCCGCAAAGGGGGCGATGCTGCTCGGCGCGCTCAATCCTTTTAGCCGTCGCGAGCGGGTCGACGCCTGGGCCGCAGCCGGTTTTGAGGCGCTGGCGATGGAGCTGCTGCCCCGCATCACGCGGGCGCAGGCGATGGACATCTTGTCGAGTCAGGCCAACCTCGCCGGCTACAAGGCGGTGCTCGACGCGGCAGCCGAATATGGCCGTGCCTTTCCGATGATGATGACCGCTGCCGGCACCATCCCGGCGGCGCGCGTGTTCGTGATGGGCGTCGGCGTCGCCGGCCTGCAGGCGATTGCCACCGCGCGGCGGCTGGGCGCGATCGTCTCGGCGACCGACGTCCGTCCCGAAACCAGGGAGCAGATCGAAAGCCTCGGCGCCAAGCCGGTCTTCGCCGAGGGGCTCGAAGCTGCCGGCGCCGGCGGTTACGCCGCCGAGCTCACCGACGAGCAGAAGGCGCGTCAGGCTGAGCTCGTCTCCGGCCATATCGCCAGGCAGGACATCGTCATCACCACCGCCCTGATCCCCGGCCGGCCGGCTCCGCGGCTGGTCTCGGACGCGCAGCTCGCGACCATGCGTCCCGGCAGCGTCATCGTCGACCTGGCGGTCGAGCAGGGCGGCAATGTCGAGGGGGCGAAAGCCGGCGAGGTCGTCGAGCGGCACGGCGTCAGGATCGTCGGCCATCGCAATCTGCCCAGCCGTCTCGCCGCCGACACTTCGGCGCTCTACGCCCGCAATCTCTACAATTTCGTCAGCGCCTTCTGGGATGCCGAGCAGAAGCGGCTGGTGCTCGCCGACGAGGACGAGCTGGTCCGCGGCGTGCGCCTCACCAGGGGCGGCAGGGTCGTCCACGAGCGGCTGGTGCCGGCGACCAAAATGGCGGCAGCAAAGTGAAAAGGTCGTGGCCCTTGCCTGCCATCCTCGCGCTGGCAGCCTGCGCGAGCTTTCCGCCGGGCGCCGGCTGGAGCCGGGCTCCGGACTTGTCGGTCTATTCGGCGATGCGCACCTTTTCCGCAATTGCGCGAGAACAGGAATCGCTGTGCGACGGCTTCAGTCCGGCTTCGGTCGATGCGCGCTGGAACGATCGATTCGGCGGCCGCGAAGGCGCCGTTCGAACGGGTTTGAGCGAGCGGCACGGCGAAGCCGCCGTGATCGACGCTGAGACGCGGGCCCGGCCGACCCGCTCGGTCTCCTGTCCACAGGTGCCCGACGGCCACTGGCAGAGCGAGCACGGGCGGTTGCTGACCCTGCTCGAGATGCGGCTGGGGCTCCGCTAGATGGATTTCCTTTCCATCCTCTCGATCTTCGTGCTCGCCTGCTTTGTCGGCTATTATGTCGTCTGGTCGGTGACACCGGCGCTGCACACGCCGTTGATGTCGGTGACCAACGCCATTTCCTCGGTGATCGTCGTCGGCGCCTTGATCGCCGCGCTCTCGGCCGGCGGCGAGGCCCAGGCCGGTACCGTCGCCAGGTGGCTCGGCCTCGCTGCGGTGGCGCTGGCCAGCGTCAACATCTTCGGCGGCTTCGCGGTGACCGAACGGATGCTCGCCATGTACCGCAAGAAAGAAAGGAAAGGCGCGGGCGATGCATGAGGCCGCGCCGATCCCGGATTGGGTGCTCTTAGCCTATCTGGTTGCAGGCGTTTGCTTCATCCTCGCGCTGCGTGGCCTGTCGAGCCCGGAATCTTCGCGCCGGGGGAACCGGTTTGGCATGATCGGCATGGCGATCGCGGTCGGCACGACCCTCGTCATTCACGACGTCGCCGGCTTGTGGGAGATCGCCGCGGCGATGGCGACGGGCGGCCTCGTCGGCTTTATCATCGCCCGCCGGATCGCGATGACCGCGATGCCGCAGCTGGTGGCGGCGTTCCACAGCCTGGTCGGCATGGCGGCAGTGCTGGTCGGGGCGGCGGCTTATTTGAATCCGTCAGCGTTCGGGATTTCGGATGCTTCAGGCCTTATCCATTTCAATAGCCGCATCGAGTTGGGCTTGGGTGTCGCGATCGGCGCGGTCACTTTTTCGGGCAGCGTCATCGCCTTCCTCAAGTTGAACGGCAACATGTCGGGCGCGCCGATCCTGTTGCCATTGAGGCATGTCGTGAATCTCGGCACGCTGGCGGCCATCCTCGTCCTCATTGGCTGGTTCACCCAGGATCAGGACCCGTGGGTGTTCTGGACGATGACCGCGCTCGCCTTCGCGGTCGGTTTCCTGTTGATCATCCCGATCGGCGGCGCCGACATGCCGGTCGTCATCTCGATGCTCAATTCCTATTCCGGTTGGGCCGCGGCGGCGATGGGCTTCACCCTTCAGAACAGCGCGATGATCATCACCGGCGCGCTGGTCGGCAGCTCGGGCGCGATCCTCTCCTACATCATGTGCCGGGCGATGAACCGCAATTTCATCGCCGTCATCGCCGGCGGTTTCGGCGGCGACGATGCCGCCGCGGCTGGCGCCGCCGCGCTCGACCGGCCGTGGAAGCGCGGCTCGGCGGAGGACGCCGCTTTCCTGATGAAGCAGGCCGAGCTGGTGATCATCGTCCCCGGCTACGGCATGGCGGTGGCACAGGCGCAGCACGCGGTGCGCGAGTTGTCCGACCTGCTCAAGGGCGACGGCGTCACCGTCAAATATGCCATCCACCCGGTCGCCGGTCGCATGCCCGGGCACATGAACGTGCTGCTCGCCGAGGCCAACGTGCCCTATGACGAGGTGTTCGAGCTGGAGGACATCAATTCCGAGTTCGCCCGCGCCGACGTCGCGTTCGTGATCGGCGCCAACGATGTCACCAATCCGGCCGCCAAGACCGACAAGGGCTCGCCGATCTACGGCATGCCGATCCTCGACGTCGAACGCGCCAAGACGGTGCTGTTCGTCAAGCGCTCGATGGGTGGCGTCGGCTATGCCGGCATCGACAACGACCTGTTCTACCGCGACAACACGATGATGCTGCTCGGCGACGCGAAGAAGATGAGCGAGGAGATAGTGAAATCGCTGGGATAGGCGAGGTCGCTGGATAAATCCGGTGACACCGCGTAATTGATTTAGGCCCACCCTCCTTCTGATACGAAGTCGGCTTTGAAGTCGCTTCAAGGAGGAGGATGGACCCGTGAAGAAGACCTACGCCGGTTTGGACATATCCGACAAGGTTACGCACCTTTGCATTGTCGATGGCGAGGGGCGGTTCGTCTGGCGCGGCGTGTGCGCCACCGACCCGGACGCGCTGGCGCGGACGCTGGCG
>JBQTJR010000083.1:0-46716 GCA_052386895.1 Sphingosinicella sp. | reverse complement strand
CGCGCGACGCGGACGACCGGGCGATCAAGGCCGCCTACCGCAAGCTCGCGCTCGAATGTCACCCCGACCGCAACGGCGGCTGCACCGACGCCGAGGCGCGCTTCAAGGCAGTCAGCGAGGCCTATGAGGTCCTGAAGGACCCGCAAAAGCGCGCCGCCTACGATCGCTTCGGCCACGCCGCGTTCAAGAATGGCTTCGGCAACGGCAACGGCCACGCCGCCCAGGATTTCAGCTCGTTCGCCGACATTTTCGACAACATTTTCGGCGAGTTCATGCAGGCCGGCCCCGGCGAGCGACGGCGCAACGTGCTGCGCGGCTCGGACCTCAGGTACGATCTCCAGGTCCGGCTCGAGGATGCCTATGCCGGCCGCGAGGTCGAGCTGCAGATCGACACCACCGCCGTCTGCGATCCCTGCTCGGGCACCGGCGCCAGGACCGGAACGGCGGCGCGCACCTGCAAGACCTGCACCGGCCGCGGCAAGGTGCGCGCACGCCAGGGCTTTTTCGTCGTCGAGCAGACCTGCCCGAGCTGCCGCGGCATCGGCGAGAAAATCGACAATCCCTGCCCGGCGTGCCGGGGCGAGGGGAGAGTCGAGAAGCGCAAGACGCTGACCGTGAAAATCCCCGCCGGAGTCGACGAGGGGACCCGCATCCGTCTTGCCGGCGAGGGCGAGGCCGGGGTGCGGGGCGGCCCTGCGGGCGACCTCTATATCTTCGTCCACATGGCGCCGCACACCCTCTTCAAGCGCGAGGGCACTATCTTGTTCGCGCGCTGCCCGGTGAGCTTCACCACCGCCGCTCTTGGCGGTGCGATCGAAGTGCCCGGGCTCGACCGCAAGGGGCACGAGATCAAGATTCCGGCCGGCATCCAGTCGGGCAAGCAATTGCGCCAGCGCGGCGCCGGCATGCCGGCTGTCGGCGGCCGCGGCTTTGGCGACATGGTGATCGAGATCCAGGTCGAGACGCCGAGCAAGCTGAACAAGAAGCAGCGCGATCTGCTCGAGAAATTCCGCAAGACCGAGACCGGCGAGGAATGCCCGGCCTCGAAGACCTTCTTCCAGAAATTGAAATCCGCCTGGGACGAGCTGACCGACTAGCTCTCCGGCCGCGCTGGAATCTTCAAGCCTCGTTGCACCGCCGGCCTTGCCAGGCCCTGTTCGAGCCAGCGCGGCACCTGCACGAGCTCGTCGTAGCGCACCAGTGCCCGCGCCTCGTAATAGGTGATCAGGTTCCTGACCCAGCCGAGCGTCGCGATGTCGGCGACCGAATAGTCGCCGATCAGCCACTCGCGCTTCGCCAGCCGTTGCTCGAGGACTTCCAGCAGCCGGATCGATTCCTCGACGTAGCGGGTGAGCGGCCGCTTGTCGGCAATTCCGCGGCCGGCATGCTTGTTGAAATAGCCGACTTGGCCGAACATCGGCCCGATGCTCGCCATCTGGAAGAAGAGCCACTGGATCGTCTGCCAGCGCGCCGCCGGATCGGCATCGATCAGCTTTCCCGTCTTGTCGGCGAGGTAGAGCAGGATCGCACCCGATTCCCACAAGGGCAGCGGCTCCCCGCCCGGACCATCGGGATCGATGATTGCCGGAATCTTGCCGTTGGGATTGAGCGCCAGGAATTCGGCCGTGTGCGGGTGCCTTCCTCGCCCAGCGGCACGAAATGCGCCTCGTAGGGAAGGCCGACTTCCTCGAGCATGATCGAGACCTTGACCCCGTTGGGCGTATTCACCGAGTAGAGCTGCAGCCGGTCCGGATGTTTGGCAGGCCAACGTCGGGTGATCGGAAAGCCCGAAAGGTCAGCCATTGCCGAACACGCGTGCGAAGATCGTGTCGACGTGCGCGAGATGCGGCTCGAGCGCGAAGCAGGCGCGCAGCTTGTCCTCCGGCAGCAGCGCCGTGATTTCCGCGTCAGCCGCCAGCCGCTCGGCCAGCGAGATCTTTCCGTCCGCTTCCCACACCGCCATCGCGTGCTTCTGGACGAGCGCATAAGCCTGCTCGCGACTGGCGCCGGCCTGCGTGAGCGCCAGCAGCACCTGTTGCGAGTGCACCAGGCCGCCCATCGCCTCGAGATTCTTGCGCATCCGCTGCGGATAGACGGCGAGGTTTTCGATCAACCCGGTCAGCCGCGCCAATGCGAAATCGAGGGTGATCGTCGCGTCGGGCGCAATGAACCGCTCGACCGACGAATGGCTGATGTCGCGCTCGTGCCACAACGCCACGTTTTCGAGCGCCGGCGCGACGCAGGCGCGCACCATCCGCGCCAGCCCGGTGAGATTCTCCGAGAGCACCGGGTTGCGCTTGTGCGGCATCGCCGAGCTGCCCTTCTGGCCCGGCGCGAACGCCTCTTCCGCCTCGAGCACCTCGGTGCGCTGGAGATGGCGGATCTCGGTCGCCAGCCGCTCGATCGAGGCGGAGATGACGCCCAGACTCGCAAAATAGAAAGCGTGGCGGTCGCGCGGGATCACTTGTGACGAAACCGGCTCGATGGCGAGCCCGAGCTTCTCGGCGACATGGGCTTCGACGCTGGGATCGGCATGGGCGTAGGTGCCGACCGCGCCTGAGATCGCGCAGGTGGCGATGCCCTGTTTCGCCTGATCGAGTCGCGCCCGGTTGCGCGCGAACTCGGCATGAAAGCCGGCGAGCTTGAGCCCGAAGGTGATCGGCTCGGCGTGAATGCCGTGGCTGCGGCCGATCATCGGCGTCAATTTGTGTTCGTGCGCCCGGGCCGCGATCGCCGACAGCAAGGCGTCGAGATCGTCGAGCAACAGGTCAGACGCCTGGCTGAGCTGCACCGCCAGCGCGGTGTCGAGCACGTCCGAACTGGTCAGTCCCAGGTGAAGGAACCGTGCTTCCTCCCCCGCCTGCTCGGCCACCCAGGTCAGGAAGGCGATGACGTCGTGCTTTACTTGCGATTCGATCGCATCGATCCGCGCGATGTCGATGGCGGGTTTTGAATCCGCCCAGCCTCGCAGCTTCGCCGCCGCCTCGGCTGGGACGCTGCCGAGCCCCGCCATCGCCTCGAGCGCCAGCACCTCGATCTCGAGCCAGATGCGATACTTGTTTTCCGGTGCCCAGATCGCCGTCATCGGGGCGCGCGCGTAGCGGGGGACCATGCGGCCGGTTAGCAAAGGGGGAGCGAAGGCGGAAGGCGGCCCTAGATCAGCCCCATCGAACGCAGGCTGGCATGGCCTTGGGCGCCGACGATGACATGGTCGTGCAGGTCGATCTTGAGGTGCCTGAGGGCCTCGATCAGGTCGCGGGTCAGACGGATATCCTGTCCGCTCGGGCTCGGATCGCCGCTCGGATGATTGTGCACCAGGATCAATGCCGCGGCACCGTGGTCGATGGCGTGGGCCATGACTTCGCGCACGTAGACCGCCGATTCGTCGATCGATCCCTCGCTCAAGACTTCGTCGCGGATTAGTTCGTTGCGGGTATTGAGGTAGAGCACCCGCACCTGCTCGATCGGCAAATGGCCCATGCTTGCGCGGAGGTAATCGATCAGGGCCTGCCACGAGCCGAGCACCGCTTTCCTGTCGATCTTCTGCTCGAGCAGCCGCTCCGCCGCGCCCTGCACGATCTTCAGCGCCGCGGCGCTTGCTTCCGAGATTCTGCCTTTGCGCACGATCGTCCGGGCGTCGGCGGCGAGCAGGCCGCCGAGCCCGCCGAAGTCTTTCAGCAGCCGCTTGGCGAGCGGCTTGGTGTCAATGCGGGGCACAACGAGCGCGAGCAGATATTCGACGATTTCGTGCTCGGCGAGCGCGTCGGGTCCGCCCTCGAGCAGTCGTCGCCGCAGCCGCGCGCGGTGCCCGTGGCCTTCCTTCGCCTTCGGCTTCGCAGGCGCTGGCGGAACCAGCTCGAGCGCCGGCCGCGGCCGCGCTGCAGGCGAGGACGTATCAACCTCCACCAGCGCCAGCGCCGCTTCGTGAAGTCTTTCGCTCGGTCGTTCCATCGCGCCTCCGGAGCGGAACAGACCATGAACACTTTTTCCGGCGAGTTCAAGCGTGATTAAGCCGCCCGGCGGTTTTGCGCTTGCTCATCGTGGCCGCATCCATGACGGCGGCGGAACGCGTTTTGTTGGGCACTCGTTGGCAGCCAAAGTGGCACTAGCACTCTTCAGGCCGCGCAGTGGATGGGGACTTGCCTGGCGGCTCGGCCTCGCTTTGCTGCTCGTATTGGGCGTCGCCGGCCTTATCCTCGTCTGGTCGATGCGGGTGCGGCTCGCCACCGACTATATCGACAGCGAGTTCACCCGGCGCGGTGTCCAGGCGAGCTACCAGGTTCGGCGCATCGGCCTCGGCACCCAGCTATTCGAGAATCTGGTGATCGGCGACCCGCGCCGGCCTGACGCCACCGCCCGCTACGTTTCCGTCCAGGTCCTGGTTGGTCTCACCGGCCCGCGCATTGGCCTGATCAGCGCCCGCGGCGTGCGCATGCGCGGCCGCATCGTCGATGGGCGGCTCAGCCTCGGCCAGGTCGACCGGCTGTTGCCGCCGCCGACCGGCGAGCCCTTCCGCCTGCCCGACCAGCGGATCGACGTCGATCGTGCTGCCATCGTGCTCGAGACGCCGGCGGGGCAGATGGCGCTGGCGCTGTCGGGTCGCGGCAACCTTGCCGACGGCTTTGCCGGCCGGCTGGCGTTGGCCTCGCGCCGGCTGCGCCTCGGCGACTGCCGGCTCGAGGCGCCGGTTGCCGACCTGGCGGTCGGCGTCGCCGACGCCGAGCCGAGCTTTCGCGGCCCGGCGCGCGCGACAGCCATCGCCTGCGGCCGGCGGATCGCCATCGGCCGGGCGGGGGCCCGCCTGGCGCTCACCCTCGGCGAGGATTTCGCATCCTGGCGCGGCCGCGCCGACATCGGCGCCGCGCAGGTATCGCTAGGCAACAGTGGGTTGCAGGCGCTTGCCGGGAGACTGTCGCTGCGCGGCGACATTCGATCGACGCAAGGCGATCTTCGGCTCGGCGGCGACGCTGTGGGCTTCGGCCCGGTCGGTTCCGGTCGGATTCGCGTGTCCGGCCGCTACGCGCTTGCCGCCGAGCGCGGCGCGATCCAGCTCGCCGGCATTGCCACCGGGGAGCGGCTGACCGTCGATGACAGCGAGCTGGCGCCGATCGTTGGCGCCTTGCGCGACCTGCGCGGCACGCCGGCTGGGCCGGTGGCCGCTGCGCTCGCCACCGCGCTGGAGCGCGCCGGCCGGATGGGCGCGGGTGCAAGACTCGGGATCAGGCTGGCGGCGATGGAAGGGAGGGGCCTCGTCCGCCTGACCGACGGCTGGGTGCGCAGCGGCAGCGGCGCCCGGGTGGAGCTTGCCGACGGCGCGGGCCTCGGCTGGCGCTGGCCGGGCGGCATTTTTCTCGCGGAGGGCGCCATCATGCTGGCCGGCGGCGGACTTCCTGACACCCGCCTGGCGCTGCGGCGCGGCGTCAGCGGCGGGCTGGAGGGCGTGATCAACGTCGCGCCGATGCGCGCCGGCCGCTCGCAATTGATTTTCGAGCCGATCCGGGTGCGCGCGCTGGCCCAGGGCGTCACCGGCTTTGCCACCCGCCTCAGGCTCGACGGTCCGTTTGATCGCGGCGAGGTCAGCGCGCTCGTCGTGCCGCTGCGCGGCCGCCTCGGCCGCGGCCAGCTCGCGCTCGGCGAGGGCTGCGTGCATGCCACCTTCCGCGCCCTGCGCTACGACACGCTGCGGCTCGGGCCGACCCGGCTGCCGCTCTGCCCGGCCGGGCCTGCCCTCGTCTGGAGAGCCCGCGATGGCCTCCGCGCCGGCGCCGAGCTGCGCCAGCCGCGCTTTTCCGGCCGGCTCGGCTCCTCGCCCTTCGCGTTCGCCGCAGCGCGGCTGCAGGTCACCGACTCGGGCATTGCCGCCGACCAAGCGGTGATGCGGCTTGGCCCCAACCGCTTCGAAGCGGCGCGGATCGCTGGCCAATTCGGCGGTGGCGGCGTTGCCGGCCGGCACGCCGGGGTCGCCGTCCGCCTCGCCAACGTGCCTTTGTTGTTCGACGAGGGCGCCGGCCGCTGGCGATTTGCCCGCGGCGTGCTGCGGCTCGATGGGCATCTCCGGGCTTCCGACGCGCGCGAGCCGGTCCGCTTCCATCCGCTGGTCAGCGACGATTTCCGCCTCGTCATGGCCGGCAACCGCATCCAGGCCGGCGGCTCGCTTCGCCATCCGGGCAGCGGCCGTCAGGTGATGATCGCCGATGTCGCCCACGATCTCGCCAGCGGCGCCGGTCGCGCCGCGCTCGACGTCCCGGCGCTGGCGTTCGGCGGCGGCTTCCAGCCCGAACAGCTGACGCCGCTGACGGTCGGAACCGTCGCTTTGGTCGAAGGTACCGTCCGCGGGCGCGGCGTGATCGAATGGGGCGCGGCGGGAACGCGCAGCTTCGGCAGCTTTGCCACCGAGGACATGAACCTGGCGGCGCCGTTCGGACCGGTCGAGGGGCTTGCCACCAGCATCCGCTTCACCGATCTGCTCGGCCTGGTCAGCGCTCCTGGCCAGGTCGTCACCGCCCGCCTGGTCCGTGCCGGCATCGATATTTTCGACGGCCGTCTCATCTACCAGCTCCGGCCCAATTACCGGGTGGCGATCGAGAGCGGCCGCTGGCCGCTTGCCGGCGGCGAGCTGCTGCTCGAGCCGACGGTGCTCGATTTCAGCCAGCAGAGCACGAAGTATCTGACTTTCCGGGTGGTCGGGCTCGATGCCGCCCGGTTCATCGAGATGATGCGCTTCGCCAACATCGCCGCCACCGGTACGTTCGACGGGGTCGTGCCGATGCGTTTCGGCCGCGCCGACGATTCAGGACGCATCCTCGGCGGCGAGATTATCGACGGCCGGCTGTCGGCCAGGCCGCCCGGCGGCACTCTTTCCTATGTCGGCGAGCTGACCGACCGTGATCTCGGCCCCTACGGAATCCTCGCCTTCAACGCGTTGAAATCCTTGCGCTACGACAAGTTCGATCTGACCCTGAACGGCGCCCTCGACGGCGAGTTCATCACTGTCATCGATCTCGACGGCGTCGCCCGCGATCCTTCGCTGACCACCCTGCCGTCGGGCAGCGGCGTCACCGAGTTGATCGCCGGCCGCGTCATGCGCCAGGTCTCGCGCCTGCCGTTCGAGTTCAACATCCGCATCCAGGGCCGCTTCCGCGCGCTCATAGCCACCGCCCGCTCGTTCAGCGACCCCGGGCCGCTGCTGCAGGCGGTGTTGCCCGGCATGCTGCGCGAGCGCCGAGAGCAAAGTCCCGATTCGCGCGTTCAGGATGAAGAAAGCGAGCCTCAGCGATGATTGCGCCCAGCTTGACGAAAAGGACGGTAGGTGAAAGCCTTCATGCCATGTCGACAATTGCCAGAGCGCTTTGCGCCGGCTTCATGCTCGCCGGTCTTGGCGGCTGCGTCCAGGTCTCCGCGCCCGACCGGCCGATCGTCATCGATCTCAACATCAACATCCGCCAGGAAGTGGTGGTCCGGCTGCGCGACGATGCGCGCGAGCTGATCGAGAGCGAACGAGGAGTATTTTGATGAAACGCTCGACCAAGTGGCTGATCGCCGCGGCGATCGGGATCGCGGCCGCCGGCGGCACCGCCGCCTGGGCGTACCAGGGCGACGAATCGGCCGAGCTGCGCGCTACCGGCATGGTCGGGGAGCAGGCTGACGGCTATCTCGGGTTGGTTGGCTCGGGTTCGCCCGAGATCCGCGCACGGATGGACGCGGTCAACATTCAGCGCCGCGCTTTCTACACCCAGCGCGCCTCAGCGCGCGGGGCGACGATCGAGGAGTTCGCCGCTTCCACCGCCTGCGAGATCTTCGCCCGCCGCGTGCTGGCCGGCCAATATTATCGGCTGCCCGACGGGGTATGGCGCCGCCGCAACGGCAGCGAGCCGGTGCCGCTGCCGGGCCATTGCGGGTAGTCCGGCAGCGCTGGCAGGGCCATTCCATTGCTGCGCTGCACCATGGCCGGTTGACCCGGCCATGACCCTTTCCTAAAGGAACCGCGCCCTGGCCGGGGTCGTTCGCCGGCATGTCCCCCGCTTGATGGTTTTCCTCGGGAGAATGTCGTGGCCGCGAACGAGCCTGAACCTGGGCTTCCCGAAGATGCCCGCCTGACGTCGCTCGACGAGCGGCTGCGGCGGGCGAGGCGGGTCGAGGAAGAGCGGACCGGCTCGCGACATTTCGATGCGAAGCGGTTCACCCAGACGCCGGCATGGCGGGTGCTGTCGGTCCTGATCGGTTATCCGGCCGGCAGCGCGATGATCGGCTACGCGGCCGATCAGCTGTTCGGCACGGTCAATCTCTGGGTGCCGATGCTGTTCGTCGGCTTTCTCGTCGCCTTCTGGGAGATCTGGAAGATTTCAACGCGGGGCCCGCGCGGCTCGTAAGGGAACAGGAATGGCGGTCGCAAGCGAAGCCCGGATCGATCCAATGCATCAGTTCCAGATCGATTCGCTGGCCGGCGAGCTGGCGGGCAATCCGTTCGCCTTCACCAACAGCGCGCTGTGGATGATGCTCGTGCTCGGATCGATCCTGCTGTTCATGGTCGGCGGCATGAAGCGCGAGCTGGTCCCCGGCCGCTGGCAGGTGGCGGTGGAGGGCGTGACAGGCTTCATCGCCTCGATGATCGACACCAATATCGGCCCCGAAGGGCGCAAATACCTCCCTTGGGTGTTCACCGTCTTCATCTTCATCCTGTTCGCCAATTTGATGGGCATGATGCCGTTCGGGGTGCTGCCTGGCGTCCACCCGTTCACCGTCACTAGCCAGTTCTCTATCACCGGCGTGCTGGCGATTATCAGTTTCTCGATCGTCTTGATCGTCGGCTTCTGGCGGCACGGCTTCCATTTCTTTTCATTGTTCATTCCGCACGGCACGCCGATGCTGCTGCTGCCGCTCATTTTTCTGATCGAATTGCTTTCTTTCCTCGTCCGGCCGTTCAGCCTGGCGCTGCGGCTGTTCGTGGCGATGATCGCCGGCCACATCCTGGTGAAGGTGTTCGGCAGCTTCATCGTCAGCGGGCTCAACGCCGAGGGGCTGATGGGCCCGGGCGTCGCCGTGCTGAGCTTCCTGTTCATCGCCGGCGTCAGCGCGCTCGAGCTCTTGGTCTGCGCCATCCAGGCCTATGTTTTCGCACTTCTGACCTCGCTCTACATCAACGACGCAGTCAATCTACATTAATCTATGAAGTCACGGTTTTTTCAAAGGAGCACCTCATGGACTTTCAATCTGCCCAGGTTATCGGCGCCGGTCTCGCCGCGATCGGCGTCGGCGCTGCCGCTGCCGGCGTCGGCAACGTGTTCGGCTCGTTCCTCCAGGGGGCGCTGCGCAACCCCTCCGCCGCCGACAGCCAGCAGGGCCGGCTGTTCATCGGCTTCGCCGCCGCCGAATTGCTCGGCCTGATCGCGTTCGCGGTGGCGATGATCATCCTCTACGCGCGCTAAGGAACAGGGGGTCAGTCTTTGACTGTCCCCCGAGCAAAATGCCCCAGATCAACCAGCTCGCGGATGTCCTTTATTCGCAGCTCTTCTGGCTGCTGCTAACGCTCGCCATCATCTATTTCGGCGTCGGCCGGGCGATGGTGCCGCGCATCCAGTCGGTGATGGCCGATCGCGACAAGCGCATCGCCGACGATCTCGCCGCTGCCGAGGCGGCGCGGGGGCAGGCGGACGAAGCGGAAGAAGCGTGGCGGGCACGGATCGACGCCGGACGCGCGCAGGCGCTGAAGCTCACTGCCGAGGCCAAGCAGGCAAGCGCCCTTGCCACCGAGAAGAAGGTTGCCGCGGCCGACGAGAAGCTGCGCGGCAAGCTCGAGGCGGCCGAAGCGAAATTGCGCAAGGCGCGTGACGCGGCCCTGGCCGACATCGAGAAAGTCGCGGCCGAGGCGGCGCGGCAGATGGCCGCGAGGCTGGCCGGGATCGAGGTGGCGAAGGCGGAGGCGTCGAAAGCGGTGAAGGAGGCGATGGCCGATGGCTGAGCATGCTCCTGCCGCGACCAGGGCCGAAGAAGGCCACGCCGCGCCGGGCACGACCGAGTTGAAGGCGGGCACCGCCGATCACGGCGGCGGCCACGTCGAGCCGACCGCCTGGTTCTTCGATGCCAGCGGGTGGGTGGCGCTGGCAATGCTGGCGGTGTTCGCGGTCCTTGTCTGGAAGCGCGTACCGGCGGCGATCGGCCAGGCGCTCGACCGCCGCATCGGCACCATTCGACAGCAGATCGACGAGGCCGCCCGGCTGCGCGCCGAGGCCGAGGCCTTGCGCGCCGAATATGCCGCGAAGACCAAACGAGCCGACGGCGAGGTCGCGGCGATGCTCGATCGCGCCCGCTCCGAGGCGGATGCGATCGTCGCCAAGGCGGAAACCGATGCCGCCGCCTTGGTCGAGCGGCGGGGCCGCATTGCCGAGGACAAGATCGCCGCCGCCGAACGCGCGGCATTGGACGAGGTCCGCGCGCGCACCGCGTCCGCCGCCGCCGCTGCCGCCGAGACATTGATCCGCGACCGGCTCGACGCCAGGGCCGACAAGGCGATCGTCGACTCAGCGATCGACGATTTGGGGCGGTAATCCTCCCCGGCACGGGGAGGGGGACCATCCGCGATTAGCGGATGGTGGAGGGGGCCCGTCATTTGGCCGGCCGGCTATTCTGAATCTAGATTCCCTCGCGCAGCTTCGCCGGCGCCCTTTTCTCCCACGCCCAGCGCAGGGTCCGCCCGAGCCATTCGTCGCTGACCGCGCTGAGCGTCACGCCGGTAGCCCCTTGTCGGCCCCAGGCGCCGGCGCTTGGCTGGAACGCCTTCGGCTCGGCATCGACTGCGAGCTCCTGCTGCTCGGGCAGCAGCGCGACCATGCCGTGCGCCTCGTCCGGGTAGCCCAAGGTTGCGAAAATCTTGCCGCCCACCCGGAAATCCGGATGACCCATGTGCGCCTGTTCGACCGCTCCGGGCAGCGACAGCGCGATCCGGCGGAATTCGTCGGGCGTCGGCATTGACGACACCTATCATGGTGGCGGCGGCGCGGCCAATTTCCTAGGGTTCGCCCTGTGAGCGACAAGCCCGACGCCCCCGAGCGCTTCAACGAGGAGAAAGCGGCTTACACCTTGCGCGGCGCCGATGCGCCGGACCTCGAATCCGGCATCGGCGCAATCCGCAAAGTGGTGAAGACGCTGCCGGTGCGTCCTGGCGTCTATCGCATGCTCGATGCCCGCGGCGATGTCCTCTACGTCGGCAAGGCGCGCGGCCTTAAGGCGCGCGTCACCAGCTACACCCAGGTCGCCCGCCTCACCAAGCGGCTGCAGCGGATGGTGTCGCAGACCCGGGCGATGGAGATCGTCACCACCGGCAGCGAGGCCGAGGCGCTGCTGCTCGAGGCGCAGCTGATCAAGCGGTTCCGGCCGCCCTACAATGTGCTGCTGCGCGACGACAAAAGCTTCCCGTTCATTCTGCTGCGCGAGGATCATGATTTCGCCCGCGTCCAGCTCCACCGCGGCGCCCGCCGCTTCAAGGGACAATATTACGGCCCGTTCGCCTCGGCCGGATCGGTGCGCGCGACTTTGAACGCGCTGCAGAAACTGTTCCTGCTGCGCAGTTGCACCGATAGCTTCTTCGCCAATCGCTCGCGGCCGTGCCTGCTCTACCAGATCCGCCGCTGCTCGGCGCCCTGCGTCGGCCGCATCGACGAGGCCGGCTATTCCGAGCTCGTCCGCGACGCCAAGGAGTTCCTCGCCGGCCGCTCGTCCCGGGTGCAGCAAAAGCTCGGGCGGCTGATGGCGGAGGCGTCTGAAACTCAGGATTTCGAGCTGGCCGCGGTCTACCGCGACCGGTTGCGGGCGCTTACCTTCATCCAGGGCAGCCAGGCGATTCACGCCGACAAGCTCGGCGACGCCGATCTGTTCGCGCTCGCCGCCAAAGGCGGCTCGATCTGTATCCAGGCCTTTTTCGTGCGCGGCGGCCAGAATTGGGGCCATCGCAGCTTCTTCCCCGCCCACACCGCGGGCGTGCCGGAAGAGGAGGTGCTGTCGAGCTTCCTCGCCCAGTTCTACGCGGAGATGCCGCCGCCGCGGCTGGTGCTGGTCGATCGCCTGCCCAGCGAACGGGAACTGCTCGAGCAGGCCTTGTCCGAGAAAGCCGGCCGCCGCGTCTCGATCCGCGCGCCGCGGCGCGGCTCGCAAAAGCGGATGATCGAGCACGCCGCGCGCAACGCCGAGGAGGAATTGCTGCGCCGCCTCGCCGAGACTTCGGCGCAGACGAGGGTCCTGCGCGAGCTTGCCGACGTCTTCGAGCTGGCCGAGCCGCCGCAGCGGATCGAGGTCTACGACAACAGCCACGTGATGGGCGCCAGCGCGGTCGGCGCAATGGTCGTCGCCGGCCCGGAGGGCTTACTCAAGAACGCCTACCGCAAATTCAACATCCGCCGGCCCGAGACGACTCCGGGTGACGACTTCGCGATGCTGCGCGAAGTATTGAGCCGCCGCTTCGCCCGGCTGGAGAAAGAGGATCCGGACCGCAGCCGTGGCGACTGGCCGGACCTGCTGCTGATCGACGGCGGCAAGGGCCAGGTGTCGGCGGTGTGCGAGGTGCTCGAGGATGCCGGCGTCCACGATGTGCCGGTCGTCGGCATCGCCAAGGGGCCGGACCGCAACGCCGGCCGCGAGATCTTCCATCTCGGCAGCGGCCGCGAGGTGACGCTGCCGCCCAATTCGGCCTTGCTGTTCCACCTGCAGCGGCTGCGCGACGAAGCGCACCGCTTCGCGATCGGCGCTCACCGCAAGAAGCGATCGAAGGCGATGGCGGCCAGTCCGCTCGACGAGGTTCCAGGCATCGGCCCCAATCGCAAGCGCGCCTTGCTGATGCATTTCGGCACCGCCCGCGCGGTCAAGGCGGCCGCGCTCGAGGATATCGAGAAGGTGCCGGGCATCTCGCGCGCCACTGCCCGCATCCTCTACGACCATTTCCATCCGGGCGGCTGAATCGCGGAGAGTGACCATGAGCTTCGAAGCCACCCGGTTGACGCCGCTGATCCAGGTTTACGACATGCCTGAATCGGTGCGTTTCTATTGCAGCACTCTCGGGTTCGAGGTCGCCAGTTCGTCGCCCGAGGTCGATACGCCGGAAGGCCGGATGTTCCATTGGGCATGGCTTCGCCTCGGTGGCGCAAACCTGATGCTCAACACGGCGTACGACGAAGGCGAGCGGCCGTCTGCGCGCGACCCGGAACGTCTGGCCGGTCACCGCGATATCGGGCTCTTCATCGCCTGCGCCGATGTCGACGCCATCTATCGCGAGCTGTCCGCGAAGGGGCTCGAACTGCGCCCTCCGCAGGCCGCGCCTTATGGCATGAAACAGCTCTTCCTCGAGGATCCGGACGGCTATTGCCTTAGCTTTCAGCAGCCGGCCTGAATGCACCTCGTCGCCGAAGCTGTCGTCATCGCCGTCCGCCCGCATGGCGAGCATGGCGCGGTGGTACGGGCGCTGACGCCGGCCGACGGCGTCCAGGCCGGCTATGTCCGCGGCGGCCGCTCGCGGCGGCTGCGGCCGGTGCTGGTGCCGGGAAACCGCATCAAGGCGGAGTTTCGCGCCCGCACCGGCGAGCAGCTTGCGCACTTGTCGGCCGAGCTGGTCCACAGTCGCGCTTTCCTCCTTTCGGAGCCACTGGCGGCGGCTGCCATCGAGTGGACCTGCGCGCTCGCGGCCGCAACTTTGCCCGAAAGCCAGCCCTATCCCCGGCTTTTTGTCGCGCTCGAAGGTTTGATGGCGGCTATCGAGGCAGCGCCGAGCGCGCGCGGCTGGTCCGCGGCGCTGGTCCGCTACGAGCTGACGTTGCTCGCCGAGGTCGGCTTCGGCATCGACTCCGACCGGCTCGGCGCACTGCCACCCGGCCTGTTTGCCGGCAGCGGCGATGCGGATTGGGATTCGGTGGGGCAGGGGCTGCGGCTCACCGGCCGCCGCCTGGCGCGCGACGTGCTGATCGAGCGCCGCAGCGACCTGCTCGCTGCCCGCGATCGGCTGGTCGCGCGGCTCGAGCGCGCGCTGGCGTGAAACCGGCGCGGAAGGAATTGACCTCGTCTCTCTGGCGCCACAGGGAGAAGGCGTGAAAGAGCTATTTCCGCACAGCGCCACCACCGAGGGCGTCACCGTCCGGGTATCGGTCAGCTACCTCCCCGAGCAGTCGGAGCCGGACCAGGGGCGCTGGTTCTGGGCTTATCACATCCGCATCGAGAACGAGGGCTCGCGCGCCGTCCAGCTGGTCAGTCGCGAATGGATCATCGACGACGGCCGCGGCGCCCGCCACGAGGTGCGCGGCGAGGGCGTGGTCGGCGAGCAGCCGGTGCTCGAGCCGGGCGGATCGTTCGATTACGTCTCGGGCTGCCCGCTCGCCACGCCCACCGGGGCGATGGAGGGCCGCTATTTCATGGTCGGCGCCGACGGTGCCTCGTTCGCGGTTGCCATCCCGCGCTTTCCGCTGATCGCGCCGGCGGTGACGAGCTAGCGGACCAGCTCCAGCCAAAGCGAAACCGGAGCCCCGCTCCAACCGTTCCAGCGCTGAAAGGGAGCGAAAAATGCCTGTTTCCAGCCTGTCCCTCGTCGAGCGGATCGCGCGGATCATCGCCGGCCGCATCGTCAGCAGCAATGCCGGCGGTTCCGATCCGTCCGCCGGCGACCTCGTCGATTCGATCTGGCGCGATTATCGCGAAGACGCCTTGTCGATCCTCCGCACCCTGCGCGAGCCCGATCCGGCTATGGCCGAGGCCGGCGATCTCGCGGTGTGGAACCGGATGATCGAGGCGGCGCTCGCCGAGGAGGGTGAGGGGGTAACCTGAAAGCCTAAAGGCCGAATTCGCCCCATCGGCTCCACAGGGTGTAGGCGGCCGGCACCAGCAGGGCAGCGGCGATCGCCATGTCGAAGCCGCGGATCGGCCGCATCCGGCCCGACGTGCCGCGCCGGCGTATGTCGACGAGGGTGATCGACAGGATCGAGAGGCCGCACAGGGCGGTCAGCGCCAGCAACAACGCGTAGAGCAACAGCAGCGGACCACGCGTCGGATCGAACAGGCCGCCAAGCAGCACCGCCGCCACCCCGCTGACGATGCCGCTCGTCGCCGCCCGCTGGATTGTCCAGCCGGGCAGCGGCCAGGCCGGCTGCTGGCCGGTGCTGGAACGGGCACGCATGCGGCTCATGCGTCGATCTCGGCCTCGTCCAGCTCCGCCGCGCGGGTCTGGATGAAGTGGAAACGGTGCTCGGGATTGCGGCCCATCAGCCGCTCGACCAGCCCCTTCACCGCCGACCGTTCCTCGTAGTCGGCCGGCAGCGTGATCCGGATCAGGCTGCGCGACTTCGGGTCCATCGTCGTTTCCTTGAGCTGCGCCGGGTTCATCTCGCCCAGCCCCTTGAAGCGCGACACCTCGACCTTGCGGCCCTTGAACAGCTCGCGCTCGAGCTCGACGCGGTGATCGTCGTCGCGCGCGTAGGCTACCGTCCCGCCCGCCGACAGCCGGTAGAGCGGCGGCTGGGCGAGGTAGAGATGGCCGGTGCGCACCAGCTCGGGCATTTCCTGGAAGAAGAAGGTCATCAGCAAGGTGGCGATGTGGGCGCCGTCGACGTCGGCGTCGGTCATGATCACCACCCGTTCGTAGCGCAAGGTCTCCGGGCTGCAGCGCTCGCGCACGCCGCAGCCCAGCGCCTGGACCAGGTCGGCAATCTCCTGGTTGGCGCGGATCTTGTCCGCGCTTGCCGAGGCGACGTTTAATATCTTGCCGCGGATCGGCAGGATAGCCTGGGTCTGGCGGTCGCGCGCCTGCTTCGCCGATCCGCCGGCCGAATCGCCCTCGACGATGAACAATTCGGTGCCCTCGGCGCCGTTCTTGACGCAGTCGGTCAGCTTGCCGGGCAGCCGCAGCTTGCGGTGCGAGGTCGCCGTCTTGCGCTTCAGTTCGCGCTCGGCCCGCCGCTTCAGCCGCTCGTCCATCCGCTCGAGCACGAACCCGAGCAAGGCGCGGCCGCGCTCCATCTGGTCGGATAGGAAATGGTCGAAATGATCGCGAACCGCATTCTCGACCAGCCGCGCCGCGTCGGGCGAGGTCAGCCGGTCCTTGGTCTGGCTTTGGAAATGAGGGTCGCGGATGAACACCGACAGCATGATCTCGGCGCCGCTGATGACGTCCTCGGCCTGCAGCTCCTTCGCCTTCTTCTGCCCGACAAGCTCGGCGAAGCCGCGCAGGCCGCGGGTCAGCGCCGTCCGCAGCCCCTGCTCGTGGGTGCCGCCGTCCGGGGTCGGGATGGTGTTGCAATAATAAGCGGCGCTGCCGTCGCCCCACAGCGGCCAGGCCACCGCCCATTCGACATAGCCCTGTTCGCCGGGAAAGGCCTGGCAGCCGGTGAACGGCAGGTTGGTCACCGTCTCGCGCTCGGCGATCTGCTCCTTGAGATAGTCGGCCAGTCCGCCCGGGAACTGGAACGCCGCCTCGGCCGGAGTGTCGTCGTCGATCAGCGCCGGGTCGCAGCGCCAGCGTATCTCGACGCCGGCGAACAAATAGGCCTTGGACCTTGCCAGTCGGTACAGCCGGGCCGGCCGGAAGCGCGCGTCCTCGCCGAAAATCTCCGGGTCGGGAACGAAGCCGAGGCGGGTGCCGCGCCGGTTAGGCGCCGGCCCGAGCAGCACGAGCTTCGAAGTCGGCAGGCCGCGCGCGAAGCGCTGGCGATAGAGCTCGCGATTGCGCGCCACCTCGACGTCGAGTTCGCTCGACAGCGCGTTGACGACGCTGATGCCGACGCCATGCAGGCCGCCGCTGGTGGCATAGACCTTGTTCGAGAACTTGCCGCCCGAATGAAGCCGGGTGAGGATCACTTCCAGTGCCGACTGGCCCGGATAGCGCGGATGCTCGTCGATCGGGATGCCGCGGCCGTTGTCGACGATGGTCAGCCGGTTGCCCGGCTCGAGCGTCACCTCAATGCGGCTGGCATGGCCGGCCACCGCTTCGTCCATGCTGTTATCGAGCACTTCAGCCGCGAGGTGATGCAGCGCCCGCTCGTCGGTGCCGCCGACATACATTCCCGGCCGCCGCCGTACCGGCTCCAACCCTTCCAGCACCTCGATCGAATGGGCGTCATAGTCGCTGTCGGCACGGGAGCGGGTAGCGAACAGGTCGGCCACGACCATGCTATAATGACCGGTGACTCGCGATGACAACAGTTCACAGTCCATTCACGCCGCCGCCGCTTCACACGCATCGCATGCCCGGCCAAGCTGCGCGTCGGCAGCCTTGCCTTGCCGGTCGGCCTCGGCGTGTCGGCTCCTGCCGAAGCCTTGGTCGATGCGGTCTTCGCCGGCTCCGGGAGACGCTTCGACGGAGTGGATCGGTTTCGATCTGTTCGCGACTTACACGGTTGAGATCGACTTTGAACGACGTCAGCTAAGTCTATACGACCTAGCGGTTTTGCTTTATCAGGGCGGCCACGACCCTGCCGATCCGAATCGTCGACCGCAAGCCCTATCTTGGATGGAGGTTGGCCGGAATCACACCGGTATCGAGTCTTATTCTTGGCAGCTCAGGCTTCGGCGTGGCAGCGAGGAGTTGACAGTCTTGGTGGCGCTTCGCCGCGGGCTCTAAGCCAACGATCCCGACGAGTTCAACGCACCCGCGGCGCGCCGAACGGCAGCGGCGGCGGCGGCTTGCGGTCGCGCCGCGGCAGCTGCGCCTGGTAGGCGACACCGCAATGCTCGACGCAATAGGGAAAGCCGGGATTGGCCGGGCGTCCGCAGAAATGGAAATCGGGCTCGCCGGGATGGCCGACCGGCCACTTGCAGATCCGCTCGTTGAGATCGAGCAGGCTGGTCTTGTCGGCGATCTCCGGGCTCGGCTTGGCCGGGACCAGCCGCCTGGGTGGCGCCGGCGGGATCGGCGCCTGCTGGTCGCCCGGGCCCTGGCGGATGAAGCCGCCGGGACCGATCGAGCGGATGACCGGCTGCGCCTGCTGCAGCTCCTCGGCCTCCGCGAGCGCTTCGTCCGACAGCTCGGTCGGCGCCTCGCCGGCCATCGCCGCGTCTTCCTCGGGGGACGCGGTGGGCGGCGCCGGCCGTTCGGCCTTCTGACGCTTTACCGGCTTCGCAGGCTCCGCCTTGGCGGCGCCGCTCGCAGGCTTGGGCGGGGCTGGCGCCGCGGTCTTTTTCGCCGCAACGCCTTTCGCTGCCGGCGCTGGTTTGGCGGCCGGCTTGGCAGCCGGCTTGGCAACCGGTTTGGCTACCGGCTTTGCCGCCGTTTTTGCGGCTGGCTTGGCGGCGACCTTCACCTTTGCCTTTGGCGTCTTCGCCGGCTTGACCACTTCCTTGGCGGTCACCGGCGAGGGACGGGCCTGCAGGCCCAACCGGTGCGCCTTGCCGATCACCGCGTTGCGCGACACGCCGCCCAGGTCATCGGCAATGACGCTCGCGGTCACGCCCTTGAGCCACAGCTTTTTCAGCCGCTCGATTCGTTCGTCGGTCCAGGACAATTGCTTGACCATCTTCCAGCTTTCACGGACTTGCCGGCCGATACGTTGGCGACTAGCGCCGCCGCCAGTGAACGACCAGGCATCCCATTGGGTTCGCTCCGCCCCCGGCGTTCCCGTCATCCGCAACGTGAACTGGGGCGGACTTGCAACTCTCTATGTGAAGGAGGTGCGGCGCTTCTTCAAGGTCCAGCTGCAGACGATCTGGGCCCCGGCCGTCACCACCATGCTGTTTCTCGTCATCTTCACCGTCGCGCTCGGCCGCGAGGGCCGCACGGTGATGGGCGTGCCCTTCTCCGATTTCCTTGCCCCCGGCCTGATCGTGATGGCGATGATCCAGAACAGCTTCGCCAATGCCAGCTTCTCGCTGCTGGTCGGCAAACTGCAGGGTACGATTGTCGATTACCTGATGCCGCCTTTGTCGGTCACCGAGCTGATCACCGCGCTGATTGGCGCTGCGGTCACCCGTGGGCTGCTGGTCGGGGTGGCGGTGTGGTTGGCCATGGTCGCCTGGCCAGGCGTCGAGGTCACGCCTTTGCTCCTCTGGCCGTTGCTCTGGTTCGGCGTGATGGGCACGATGATGCTCGGTTTCCTCGGCCTGATCACCTCGGTGTGGGCCGACAAGTTCGATCATGCCGCCGCCGTTTCCAATTTCGTCGTCGCGCCCTTGTCCCTGCTGTCCGGCACGTTCTACGCGGTCGACGCGCTGTCCCCGACCTTCCGGCTGATCAGCCACTTCAATCCCTTTTTCTACGTCATTTCCGGCTTTCGCTACGGCTTCTTGGGCCGCGCCGATTCGCCGGTCCTGTTCGGCGCCCTGCTGTTGCTGGCACTCAACTTGGTGCTCGGCCTTGGTTGCTACCTGCTGTTGCGCAGCGGCTGGAAGCTGAAAGCCTAGTCCCAGACTATCGTTCATAAAACTTGCGACAATTATGAACGAAATCTGACAAGGGCATTCAGCGCCGTCACATCGACTCGGACGTAGCAGGCAGCCGCACATCTTGGTGCAGCAAGGAGTGATGTGATGCGTAAGGTGCTGGTTTCCCTGTCTCTCGTCGCCGCCGCCCTCAACTCGGTCCCGGCCGCGGCGCAATATCATCCCGATCGCGATTGGCGCGGCGATCGCCGGTGGGACGATGACCGCCGGTGGGATCATGACCGCCGGTTCGACCGCGGCGATTTCCGCGCGGCGCAGGTGCTTATGCGCGAGCTCGACCGCGTCGAGAACCGCATCCACCGCAGTTTCCAGCGTGGATTCATCTCGCGACGCGAGGCGTTCGGTCTTCAGCGCGAGGCGGAGCGCATCCGCGTGCGCATCCGCCAGTCTGCGCGCTTCGGCCTATCGCGCGGCGAATTCCAGTCGCTGCGCTTCCAGATCGACCGGCTCGAGCGGCACGTGCGCCACGAGCGCCGCGATTTCGACGGCCGGCGATTCTGATCTCCGCCCACGAATGGTGAGGGCGCGGCCGGTCACCCCCCCGCCCACAATGCGATGAACCCACCCTAACGCCTCAGTTCAGCATTCCCACATCGTGGTTCGGCTAGCCGGCGAGCGGGGGGCGTAAGGAGTAGAGCCATGCGTAAGCTTCTAGTGGCTGCCACCCTGGCCGTTTCCGCGCTTGTCGCAATTCCCGCTGCCGCCCAGTCGGAGTTCGGGCGCAGCGCGTTCTTCCAGAGCCGCAATATCGACCGACAGATCCAGAATTTGGACCTGCGGATCCGGCGCGCCGCCGAGCGCGGCGCAATTTCGAGGAGCGAGGCGAACCGCCTCATCGCCGAAGTCGACCGGATCGATTTTCTCCACGACCGCTTCCGGCGCGACGGCCTGACGAACCGGGAATTCGGCATCCTTCAGTTCCGCATCGACCGGGTTCGCGACCGGTTGCGGTTTGCCTTCGACAACCGGCGTTTCGAGGATGACGATGACGATCGCTTCGACCGCCACCGCGGCCGCGGCCGTGGCCATCGCCACGATCGTGACGACGATGACGATGACGATGACGACGACGATGATGATTGAGAATCGTCGCTTGAAGGGCGTCGCTCAAGTTGACGCGGCGCCCCGGCGCTCCCTATAGCGAACAGGACAAGGCGGCCTCGCAAGGGTCGCCTTTTCCCTTTGTCCGCGTCTGGGAGTCCCTGCGATGGCGATTTCGCCGCTGATGCCCGTTTACCCGCGCTCGCCGGTGCGGCCGGTGCGGGGCGAGGGCGTCTGGCTCTATGGCGAGAAAGGCGAGAAATATCTCGATTTCGCCAGCGGCATCGCGGTCAACCTCTTGGGCCACGGCCATCCCCACCTCACCAAGGCGATCCAGGACCAGGCGGCAAAGCTGGTTCATGTCTCCAATCTCTACGGCTCGCCGCAGGGCGAGCATTTCGCCCAGCGGCTTATTGACCTCACCTTTGCCGACACCGTTTTCCTCACCAACAGCGGCGCCGAGGCGGTCGAATGCGCGATCAAGACCGCGCGCCGATTTCACCATCATCATGGCCATCCCGAGCGTCACGAGCTGATCACTTTCACCAGCGCCTTTCACGGCCGCACGCTGGGAACGATCAGCGCCACCAATCAGGACAAGCTGCGCGACGGCTTCGCGCCCTTGCTGCCCGGCTTCAGGGTCGTCGAATTCGACGATCTCGCCGCCGCCGAGGCCGCGGTTGGGCCCCACACCGCTGGCTTCCTCGTCGAACCGATCCAGGGCGAGGGCGGCATCCGCCCGGCCAGCGAAGCATTCCTGCGCGGGCTGCGCCGTGTCGCCGACAATGAGGGGCTCTTGCTCGTGCTCGACGAGGTGCAGTGCGGCTATGGCCGCACCGGACGCCTGTTCGCCTATGAGCATTACGGCATCGAGCCCGACGTGATGGCGGTCGCCAAGGGCATCGGCGGCGGCTTTCCCCTGGGCGCCTGCCTTGCCAGCGAGAAAGCCGCGGCCGGCATGGTGGTCGGCACCCATGGCTCGACATATGGCGGCAATCCGCTCGCCTGCGCCGCCGGCGAGGCGGTGCTCGACGTCGTCGCCGACGAGGAATTTCTCGCTCACGTCCGCCAGATCGGCCAGCGGCTGCGCGGCGCGCTCGAGCAGATGATCCCCAACCACGACCATCTGTTCGAAAGCGTGCGCGGCCTGGGGCTGCTGCTCGGGATCAGGATGAAATGCGACAGCCGGCCGTTCGTCAATTTCCTGCGCGAGCACGGCCTGCTGACCGTCGCCGCCGGCGACAACGTTTTCCGCGTGCTGCCGCCTTTGATCGTCGAGGAAGCGCACATATCCGAGTTCGTCGAACGCCTGTCGCGCGCCGCCGCTGCCTACGAGGTGCCGAAGGCCGCTTGACCGAGGCGTAAACCAGCCGGTCGCGCCGGCCGGGTCGCTCACCAAACTTGAACGCTTGGGCGTTATTGCCACATCGATGGCCATGGCCCGCAAGCAGATCGCCGAAGCCGCCGCCGCATCCCATCTCGACCTGGCGGTGGGATTCGTCCTGCCCGGCCGCGGCGCTCGTGGCCGGCTGGTGCGCCTGGGTCCGGTGCTCGACGACATATTGTCGGCGCACGATTATCCCGCGCCGGTCGCGCGCATCCTCGCGGAGGCGCTGGTACTCACCGCTTTGCTCGGGGCGATGCTCAAGGAATCGCAGGGCCAGTTGACGCTGCAGGCGCAGGCCGAGGCGGGCATCATCGACCTCCTGGTCTGCGATTATCGCGGTGGCGAGCTGCGCGGTTATGTCCGCTACAATCCGGAGCGGTTGGCGGCGCAGCCCAGCCTACCGTCCTTGTTCGCTTTGTTCGGCGACGGCTCGGCCGCCGGCAAGGGCTTCCTCGCGATCACCTTCGACCAGCCCGCGAGCAAGGAACGTTATCAGGGCATCGTGCCGCTGGAAGGGGAAAGCCTGGCCGACGCGGCCCAGCATTTCTTCGGACAATCCGAGCAGATCCCCAGCCTGGTGCGGCTCGCGGTCAGCGACACCGGCCACGTCGCCGGCGGCCTGCTGCTGCAGCACCTGCCGGAAGGCGAGGAGGGTCGCGACCGGCTGCACAGCCGGCTCGACCACCCCAATTGGGAGCATGTCCGCCTCCTTGAGGAGACGATTCGCGCCAATGAGCTGGTCGATCCCGGTCTTGCGGCCGAGGTCCTGCTGTGGAGGCTGTTCCACGAGGAAAATGAGGTCCGGGTTCATGCCGGCGTGCCGCTCGGTAAGGGCTGCCGCTGCAGCCTCGATTATGTCCGCCAGGTGATCGGCCGCTTCGGCGCCGAGGAACGCGCCGAGATGGTCGATGACGAGGGCTTCATCAGCGTCGATTGCGAATTCTGCTCGCGTGTATTCCCGATCCGTCTCGAGGACTTGGGCGCGGCTGCCGGCAAACAGCGTTAACGTCCTGTTTACCTTAAAAAAGTAAAAGGAAGGGGTGCCAGCGATGGCACGCTTTCCTCCCTAGCAGGCTTAGGCCTGAACTCGGGCCGCCTCTCTCCGGAGCGGCGGCCCGTTCTTTATTTGGCGCCCCTCACTATATCGCTGTCATGGCTGACCAGCGCGCTGTCGTCCTCCTCTCGGGAGGCCTCGATTCGATGGTCGCCGCCGCGCTTGCGCGCGAGCTGGGGTTCGGCCTGCTCGCGCTGACCGTCGACTACAGCCAGCGCCACCGCATCGAGCTGCAGGCAGCGGCCAACATCGCGCGCGCGCTCGGCGTGGAGCGGCACATCGTCCTGCCGCTCGACCTCGCCCGTTTCGGCGGCTCGGCGCTGACCGACGATATTGCGGTGCCGAAGTCCGGTGTCGGGAACGACATACCCCTCACTTATGTGCCGGCGCGCAACACCATTTTACTGTCGCTCTGTCTCGGCTGGGCCGAGGCTATGCAAGCGCGCGACCTGTTCATCGGCGTCAACGCGCTCGATTATTCCGGCTATCCCGATTGCCGGCCGGAGTTCATCGCCGCCTTCAACGTCCTCGCCAACGTCGCGACCAGGGCCGGCGTCGAAGGGGAGCGGTTCAAGGTGCATGCGCCGCTGCTGCACATGACCAAGGCCGACATCGTCCGCGACTCGGCGCGGCTCGGGCTCGATGCCGGGATGAGCTGGTCTTGCTACGATCCGACGGACGATCTCCGGCATTGCGGCCTGTGCGATTCCTGCCGGCTGCGCGCGCACGGCTTCGCCGAGGCGGGGATCGCCGATCCGACCGACTATGCGACCCTGGTGGCGACCGGCGCATGAGCTACGCGGTCAAGGAAATCTACCTGACGCTGCAGGGCGAGGGCGCCCAGGCCGGCCGCCGCGCCGTCTTCCTGCGCATGGCCGGCTGCAATTTGTGGAGCGGGCGCGAGCGCGATCGCGTCGGTGCCGACTGCAATTTCTGCGACACCGATTTCGTCGGTACCGACGGGCCCGACGGCGGCCGCTACGAGACGCAGTCGCTGGCCGCCAGAGTCGCCGAGTTATGGGGTGAAGAAGAAGGCCGGCGGCTGGTGGTCGTCACCGGCGGCGAGCCGCTGCTGCAGCTCGACGCGCCGTTGATCGAGGCGCTACACGCGCGCGGATTCGAGGTCGCGGTCGAGAGCAACGGCACGATTGCGGCCCCGGCCGGGATCGATTGGCTGTGCGTCAGCCCCAAGGCCGGCACCGAAGTAGTGCAGCGGTCGGGCGACGAGCTGAAATTGGTCTGGCCGCAGCCGGGCATCGATCCCGAGGCCCTGCTCGGCTGGGATTTCCGCCATTTCCTGATTCAGCCGATGGACGGTTTCGATCGCGAGGACACGCTGAAAGCCTCGATCGACTATGTTCTCTCCCATCCGCGCTGGCGGCTGGGCCTGCAGGCGCACAAGCTGATCGGGCTTCCCTAGATTCAGCGCTAGCGGCGCGGCCGCTGCAGGCTGCGCAATTCGTCGTCGCAGCGCCGCCGCGGGCGGCCCTCCAGCCGGCTGCAGTCGGGATAGAGGGTGACCGGCGACAGCCGGATCGGCATCCTCAGGAAATTGAGCTGGTCGGTCACCGGCGACAGGCTGGCGCGCAGCTCGCGCATCCGCGCCGCCGCTAGCAGGTGCAGCTCGCCCTTGCGCCTCGCCAACGCTTCCTTGCCGATGCGCGAAGCCGTCTGGCAGAATCCGAACTGCGCCTGCAGAGCGGCGAAATTGTTGTAGGTCTGGGTCGAATAATCGTCGAAGCGGCGCGGTCCGGTGGCCCCGTGGCGGCGGCGGAAATAGCCCTCGAGCGTGCGATAGGCGGCGGCCAGCTCGGTCGAATGGTGGGCGAGCAGCGCGTTATAGGTGTCGACGGTGCGCAGATAAGGCGAAAACTGGCACTGCAGCGCCGCGACGTTGAGCCCGGCACGCAGGTTCCACAGCATCCCCGCGCGCGATTCGGCCGCGGTCGCGCCCGCCAGCGGCAGCCCGATCAACGGGTCGTCGGGCGCGACCGGGCTCGACGGGTAAGGCGGGTCGTAGAGGAAGACCTGCGCGGTCGCGGGCGCCGCCGGCAATCCCAACAGGGATAGGACGGCCAGGCCGCGCATCAAAACACGATACATAGAAATCTCCGCTCCGGCGCTTTGTGTAGCAGCCGGCAGCCCCGCAATCGACTTTTCCCCGGCCGCCCGTCGACCGGGGCGCGCGCTTCGTCGCGGCCCGGGGCCTTGGCCCCTTACATGCCGCTGACGTTGCTCTCCACCTCGTCGCCGTCGGCATCGGCTTCGCCGGCATCGTCGGCGGCGTTGTCGGCGGCGTTGGCCACCGGCACGGGTTCGCCGGTGTTGATCGCCGATTCGAGCGCGCTGGCGTCATTGGCTTCCTCGAGCATCAGGTCGTTGGCGGCATTGTCCGCCTCGCTGGCCTCCTGGGCGCAGCCGGCGGCGAACAACAGGCTGGCGCCGGCGATGGCGGCAAGTGTGATACGGCTTGGTCTGAGCATATTCTGAGCCCCCGTTCGGTTTGAACTCGTTCTTATTCCGCGGAAATCGCGCCCCGCGCAAGCAATTGGCAAGGAAAAGGCCGCCGGGGCAAGCCCCGGCGGCCTTCAATCCTGGACCGGCGCCCGGTTATTGGGCGTTGGCGTCCGTCGCGTTGGCGTCCGCCGCATTGGCGTCGGTCGCATTCATGTCGGTCGCATTCATGTCGGTCGCGTTCATGTCGCCCATGTCGGTCATGTTCGCGTCGAGCATGGTGTCGTTGCCGAGGTCGGTCACCGCCGTGTTGTTGGACGACGTTTCACCGCCGCAAGCCGCCACGAACAGGGCCGCGCCGGCAATCATCGAAATCTTCAGAATGTTACGCATGAAAAGGTCTCCCTAGATTGATGATTTGGTCGGGAAGGCCCCCTTGTCCCCAAATCGGTTTGGCACACTATACGCAAACGCAGCGGCGCTCAATCCTTCGCTAGCCCCTCTGAATCGAGGCCAGAAAATCGGAAAATCCGCCGTTCAGCACCAGGTCAAAGCGGGTCTGTGCGTCCTTAACCCCCATCTCTTCGAGGCTGGTCACCGGAAAGCCGCCAATACCGCACGGCACAATCCCTGAGAAGTGGGAAAGATTCGGATGCACGTTGACCGCCAGACCGTGCAACGTGACCCAGCGCCGCACCCTCAGGCCGATCGCGCCGATCTTGGCTTCCGTGCCCTGATGGTCGACCCAGATGCCGATCCGCCCCGGTGCCCGTCGTGCCGCCACGTCCAGCTCCGCCAAGGCTGCGATTGCCCAGCCTTCGAGCGCGCGCACGAACCGCTTGAGGTCGCGGCCGCGCCGGTCGAGGTCGATCATCAAATAGACGACGCGCTGGCCGGGGCCGTGATAAGTGTAGCGGCCGCCACGGCCGGCCGCGAAAACCGGCAGCCCCAGGGGATTGAACAACTCGGCAGGATCGGCGCTGGTGCCGGCGGTGTAGAGCGGCGGGTGTTCGAGCAGCCAGACCAGCTCCCTGGACTTGCCGGCGCGAATCGCCGCCGCCCGCGCGTCCATCTCGGCGAGCGCCTGTTGGTACGGCACCAGCCCGGCACTTTCGCGCCATTCCGGCGCCTCATCTTCTGCCACTTCTGGCGCGATCGTCCGAATTGCCTCACGCATCGCCCGCCTGCATAACGGCACCGGTCGAGGAGGGGCAAATGGCGAAACTGTCGATCACCCAGGCGTGGAACGAAACCGTGGCGTTCGTCGCGCGCGAGGCGCGCCTGTTGTTTCCGATTGCCTTCCTTTTGGTCGCGCTGCCCGGCGCGGTGGTGCAGCTGATGGTGCCGGAAATGGCCCGCGGCCAATGGCCCGAGCCGGGGGCGTGGCTGCTGGTGGCGCTTGCGGCCGCGGTCGGCAGCCTCGTCGGCAATATCGCCATCGCTTTCCTGGCGCTGAGCCCCGGCGCGTCGGTCGCCGAGGCGCTGCAGCGCGGGCTCAGGCGATTCCTCCATCTGTTCGCCGCCGCGATGCTGATCGCGCTCGCCTTCGCGCTGTTCACGGTGCCTTTGATCATCGTCGTCGGGGCCGGCACGCTGCAGGCCGGCGGCAGCGATAATCTCGAGGGCGCGGCCCTCCTCATCGTGCTGCTGCTGATCGTGATCGGCCTTGCCGTCTGGCCGCGGCTGGTGCTGATGACTCCGATCGCCGCCGCCGAATCGGTCGGACCGGTGAAGATCATCACCCGCAGCTGGGCACTGACAAAGGGCCATTTCTGGCGCTTGCTCGGCTTCCTGTTGCTGCTGCTGGTCGCCGCCGCGGTGGTCATGATGGCCGTCTCGGCGGTGTTCGGCATCTTCCTGTTCATGCTCGCTGGTCCGCCCCAGCCGGGCACCGGCTCGGCTTACGTGATGGCGGCATTCACGGCGATCCTGCAGTCGATTTTCGCGATGGTGGCGGTGACCCTGGTCGCGCGCCTCTATGCGCAACTGTCCGCCGCCGCCGCCGCCGCAGCCTAGAGGTCGACCAGCGGGATCTGCGGCGCGGCTTCGCGCGGCAACAGGCCGCGCAAGCGCGGATCGGGAAAGCTCTCAAACGCGCGCGCATAGGCCGTGAAACCGGCCCGCAGATAGGCCGGCAGCGCGGCGGGATGATCGAGCGTGCAGGTGTGCACGCGCACTTTCCTGACGCCGGGCCTGCGTGCCAGCTTCAGCGTCTGCGCGAACAGCCAGCGGCCGTGGCCGCGGCCGGCGAGCTCGGGCGCCAGGCCGAGGAAACGGATCACGCAGGCGCCGGCGTCGCGGAAATCGAGCTCGATCAGACCGACGTCCTCACCGGTTTGGTCGATCACCGCGTGCACCTCGCCGACCGCGTCGCGCAGCGTCTCATCGTCCATCGCCAGGCGCGAATACCACAGCCATTTTGCGCCGACGCGGCGGAACAGGTGGCGGTAACGGTCGAGATCGACCTCGCGCCACGTCTCCAGCCGCAACGGCGAATCTTCCGCCCCGGCCGGTTCCGGCCAGTCCGCCAGCTCGAGATAGGTGACGATCGCCGCGACATGGCCGGGCGGTACCGGCTCGAGCTCGGCGCTCACGGTTGCAACCCGCTTACGGCCACGTCGCCACCGGCGGCAGGCTCATCAGGATCGCATCGACACTGCCGCCGGTCTTCAATCCGAACAATGTGCCGCGGTCGTAGATCAGGTTGAACTCGGCATAGCGGCCGCGCCATTCGAGCTGCCTTTGCTTGTCCGCTTCGTTATATTCCGTGTCGCGGCGGCGCCGGACGATCTTGGGAAAGACATCGAGGAAGGTTTCGCCGACATCGCGGGTGAAGGCGAAATGGGCGTCGAACGTCGTGCCCCGCTCGCATTCGAGATGGTCGTAGAATATGCCGCCGACGCCGCGCGCGATGCCGCGATGGGGGATGAAGAAATACTCGTCCGCCCACTTGCTGAACCGCTCGTAATAGGTCTGGTCGTGGGCGGCGCAGGCGGCGCGCAGCCGGGCGTGGAATTCCTGCGTGTCCTGCTCGTAGGGGATGGCCGGGTTGAGGTCGGCGCCGCCCCCGAACCAGCGCTTTGTTGTGGTGAGGAAACGGGCGTTCATGTGCACCGCCGGCACGTGCGGATTGGCCATGTGCGCGACCAGGCTGATGCCGGTGGCGAAAAAGCGCGGGTCCTCCGCCGCGCCGAGGATGGAGTGGGCGAAATCTTCGCTGAAGCGGCCGCCGACGGTCGAGACGTTGACCCCGGCTTTTTCGAATATCTTGCCCTTCATCAGCGCCCGCACGCCGCCGCCGCCGGGCTCGCCTTCGGCGTCGGTGCGGTCCCAGGCGATGTGCTCGAAACCGGCGTCGCTGCCGGCCTCGCGCTCGATCGCCTCGAACGCGTCGCAGATGCGGTTTCGCAGGTCTTCGAACCACGCTCGCGCCGCCGCCTGCTCGCTGTCCAGCTGAAGCCGTTCCGCGCTCTCCGCCACCGTCATGACGCGGCGATAGCGCAAGCCACGTCCGCCGCCAAAATGGCGGTTGGCAAAGCCGGCGCGGCGCGGCTACAGCCGCGGCGAGCCGCTAGGGACGCCCTCTCCGGCTTGCTTTCGGACCCCTGGGTCCGGGGCACCAACCGGGGTCCGGCCTGAGCAGGGGGCGCCACGCGTTATTCGCACAGACGCGCTGAAGGACGGAATGGCGACGGAACAAGCGATCGACGGACCGGCCTCGACGGTGCAGGACGATGGCCTGCGCCGCCGCGACTTCCTCAATACCGCCGCGGTCAGCGTCGCCTCGGTCGGCGGCGTCGCCTTGCTCTATCCGCTGATCAACCAGATGAACCCGTCGGCCGACGTGCTGGCGCTGGCCCAGATCGACGTCGACATCTCGGCGATCCAGCCGGGCCAGGCGGTCAAGACCATCTGGCGCAAGCAGCCGGTGTTCATCCGCCACCTGACTCCGCAGGAAATCCAGGCGGCGAACGCGGTCGATGCCGGCTCACTCAGGGATCCGCAGTCGCTCGCCGAGCGCACCAAGCCGGGCCAGCGGCAATGGCTGATCACGCTCGGCGTGTGCACCCATCTCGGCTGCGTGCCGCTGGGCGCCGCCGCGGGCGAGAGCCGGGGCGAATTTGGCGGCTATTTCTGCCCCTGCCACGGCTCGCATTACGATACCGCCGGCCGCATCCGCAAAGGCCCGGCGCCGCTCAATCTCGAGGTTCCGGACTATGCGTTCCTGTCGCCCACGTCGGTCCGCATCGGCTGAGGTCGTCGCACCATGAGCTTCCCCTGGGCTGAGGAATACAAACCCAAATACGCCTTCATGCGCTGGCTCGACGATCGGCTGCCGCTGCCGCGGCTGGTCCACGGATCGGTCGGCGGCGGCTATCCGGTGCCGCGCAACCTCAATTCGTGGTGGAATTACGGCGTCCTCGCCGGCCTGGCGCTGCTGCTGCAGATCGTCACCGGGATCGTGCTGGCGATGCATTATGTCGCATCGTCGGCCGAGGCGTTCGCCTCGACCGAGCACAACATGCGCAACGTCAATCAGGGCTGGTTCCTGCGCTATCTCCACGCCAACGGCGCCAGCTTCTTCTTCCTCGTCACCTATATCCACATCTTCCGCGGCCTCTATTTCGGTTCCTACAAGGCGCCGCGCGAGGTGGTGTGGATGCTCGGCCTCGTCATCCTGCTGCTGATGATGGCGACCGCCTTCATGGGCTACGTGCTACCCTGGGGGCAGATGAGCTTCTGGGCGGCCAAGGTGATTACCGGCCTGTTCGGCGCCATTCCGCTGGTCGGCGAGCCGGTCCAGTCGTGGCTGATCGGCGGCTACGCGCCGGACCAGGCGACGCTCACCCGCTTCTTTTCCTTGCACTATCTGCTGCCGTTCGTGATCGCCGCGGTGGTCGTGCTGCACATCTGGGCGCTGCACATTCCGGGTTCCGGCAATCCCACCGGCGTCGACGTCAAGACGCCGCAGGATACCATTCCCTTCCATCCTTACTACACCGCCAAGGATGGCTATGGCGCCGGCCTGTTCCTGATCGGGCTGGCCATATTCACCTTCTTCCTGCCCAATTATCTCGGCCACCCGGACAATTATATCCCGGCCAACCCGCTCTCGACGCCGGCGCACATCGTGCCCGAATGGTATTTCTGGCCGTTCTACGCGATCCTGCGCGCCTTCACCGTCGATTTCATCCTACCGGCCAAGCTGTGGGGCGTGCTGGCGATGTTCGCCTCGATCGTCCTGCTCTTCTTCCTGCCCTGGCTCGACAAGTCGCCGGTCCGCTCCGGCCGCTACCGGCCCACGTTCCGCATCTTCTTCTGGATCCTGGTGGCCGACATCCTCGTCCTGGGATGGATGGGCGGGCTGCCGGCGGAAGAGCCCTACGTGATGATCAGCCAGGCGGCGACGATGTATTATTTCGCCCATTTCCTGATCATCCTGCCCTTGCTTTCGATGTTCGAACGGACGCTGCCGCTGCCGCATTCGATCTCGCAGAGCGTGCTCGGCGACGGCCATGACGAGGTCGCCCCGGCCGGTATCTCACCCGCCTGAGGAGACGAGAGTGATTCGCTTCCTGGGAGTGCTGGTCGGCCTGGGCTTCGTCGCCGTCGCCGGCGTGTCGCTGGGCTTCGGCGCGGTGGCCTATATCGGCGAACCTCCCGAGGAAACGGTCGAGCATCGCTTCCACGCTGAGGCCGACGACGTCCATTTCAGCTTCGATGGTCCGTTCGGCCGCTTCGACCGGCGCCAGCTGCAGCGCGGCTTCCAGGTCTATCGCGAGGTCTGCGCCGGCTGCCACGGCCTGGGTCTGGTCGCATTCCGCAACCTTGCCGATCTGGGCTACAGCGAGGCGGAGGTGCGGGCGATCGCCGACCAGTGGCCGCTCGAAGTGCCCTCGACCCATCCCGGCACCGGCGAGGCGACGACGCGCAAGGCTATCCCGGCCGATCTTTTCCCGAGCCCCTATGCCAACGAGACGGGGGCGCGCGCCGCCAACCACAAAGCGCTGCCGCCGGACCGGTCGCTGATCACCAAGGCGCGCCATCACGGGCCGCAATATGTCGCGTCGCTGCTGACCGGCTATCGCGATCCCGCCGCCTATCGCAACCATCATGGCGACGCGTTGCCGGCCGAAAACCGGCCGGGACAGGGGCTCTATTTCAATCCCTATTTCCCCAACCTCAACATCGCGATGCCGCCGCCGCTCACCGCCGACGGCCAGGTCAGCTATGCCGACGGCACCGCTGCCACCCGCCCGCAGATGGCGGCCGACGTCGCCGCCTTCCTCGCCTGGGCGGCCGAGCCCAACCTCGAATCGCGCCATCGCGCCGGCATCGCCGTGCTCGCTTTCCTGATCTTCCTCACCATCCTTGCCCGTTTCGCCTACAAGAATGTCTGGGCCACCGCCCATCGCGGCGTGCGCATCACCGGCCCGCTCGATCCGGAGAATATCGCCAAGCGCCAGGACGCCGACCGCGCGGCCGGAGTCACCGACTGACGGAAAACCACGATCTCAAGGCGTTGATCCGCACCATTCCGGATTTTCCGCGCCCGGGCATCCAGTTTCGCGACATCACCACCCTGCTGCTCGATGCGGCCGGTTTCTCCGCGGCATCGAGCGGCTCGCCGCAGGCGTCGGGGAGGCTCCGGACCTGGTCGCCGGCATCGAGGCACGCGGCTTCGTCGTCGCCGCCGCGCTCGCCAAGCGGCTCGGAGCCGGGATGCTGCTGATCCGCAAGGACGGCAAGCTGCCCGGCGCCACCATCGCCGAGGATTATGCGCTCGAATATGGCACCGATCGGCTGGCGATGCATGTCGATGCCTGTGCGCCCGGCGCGCGCGTCTGGCTGACCGACGATCTCATCGCCACCGGCGGCAGCGCGCTCGCCGCTACCCGCCTGATCCGCCGCGCCGGCGCCGACGTCGCCGGTGCCAGCTTCATCATCGACCTTCCCGATCTTGGCGGCTCGGCGCGGCTCGCAGCCGAGGGATTCCCCGTATATTCTTTGGTGAGCTTCGAGGGAGACTAGCCGCCGGGCCTCCTTCGGATCAGCACGATCGAGATGAGGTGCATCACCTCGGCGCCGTCCTGGTTGGTCACGATCGTCCGGGTGCGGAACGAGCCCATGTCCGGGCGGCTGCGCGACGGCGTCTTGTCGATGATCGTGCTGTGCACGTGCAAGGTGTCGCCGGGGAAGACCGGCTTCAGCCAGCGCAGTTCATCGAGACCGGGCGAGCCCAAGCCGGCCTGTTCCTCGGCCACCACCGCGCGGGCGATCACCGCCATCGTCATCGCGCAGGTGTGCCAGCCGCTCGCCGCCAGCCGGCCGAAATGGGTTTTCGATGCTGCTTCGTCGGACAAGTGGAAGGGCTGAGGGTCGTATTTGCCCGCGAATTCGATCACTTCCTCGCGGGTGACCTCGTAGCTTCCGAAATATTTCTCTTTGCCGAGCTCGAGGTCTTCGAAATAGATCATCGCACGCTCCTGCCCGCCAGGCGCCTAGCAGTTTGCGGCGGTCAGGGAAGGAAGGATGAGGAACATGCGCCCAACCCGGCTTGCCATCGCCGCCGCCTTGCTCGCGGGCTGCGCGACTACGCCGCCGCCCGCGCCCGCGCCGGTCGCGGTGCAGGTCATCGGCTTCAACGATTTCCACGGCAGCCTCGAGCCGCCGCGCCAGTGGGTCTCCACCACGCCGGCGGGGCAGAGCGAGCCGGTGCGCGTGCCCGCCGGCGGCGCCGCTTATTTCGCTTCCGCGCTCGAGCAGCTTCGCACCGGCCATGCCAACAGCGTCACGGTGGCGGCGGGCGATTTGATCGGGGCGTCGCCGCTCATCTCCTCGATCTTCCTCGACGAGCCGGCGATCCACGCCCTGAACGCGATGCGGCTCGATTTCGCCTCGGTTGGCAATCACGAGTTTGACCGCGGCCGCGCCGAGCTGCTGCGCATCCAGAACGGCGGCTGCGAGCAGCACAGTCTTCGCCAGCCCTGCGCGCTCGAGCCCTTTCCCGGCGCGCGTTTCACCTATCTCGCCGCCAACGTCCTCACCGAAAACGGCCAATCCCTGTTTCCGCCTTATGCCATCCGCCGCTTCGGGCGCGGCCGCTCCGAGGTACGGATCGCGTTCATTGGCCTGACGCTGAAGGAAACGCCGAGCCTGGTGACTCCGGCCGGCGTGCAGGGGCTCGATTTCCGCGACGAGGCGGAGACGGTCAATGCCCTGGTGCCGCGGCTGCGCCGCGAAGGCGCCGACGCGATCGTCGTCCTCATCCACCAGGGCGCCTCGCAGCCCGGGCCGCGCTTCGCCTTCCGCCAGGCGGTGGTCGAGCCGCTGCCGAGCTGCGCAACGATCGACGGCGACATCGTTCCGATCCTCGCCCGGCTCGATCCCGGGGTCGATCTGGTCGTCTCCGGCCACACCCACAATCCCTATATCTGCGACTATGCGACGCTCGATCCCGCGCGCCGCTTCCTCGTCACCAGCGCCGGCCGTCACGGCATGATCGTCACCGACATCGCGCTCACCGTCGATCCCGCCCGCGGCGTCACCGACCGCCGCGCCCGCAACGTCATCGTCCAAAGCGAGCCGTTTCGCGCCGCCGGCGGCGAGATCGCGCTCAACTCCCTGTTCGAGGCCTTTCCGCGCAACGAGGCGGTCGCCGCCCTGGTCGCGCGCTATGCCGAGGCCGCCGCCCCGCTCGCCAACCGCGTCATCGGCCGGCTGGCCGGGCCCGCCACCCGCACGTCGACACCGGCGGGAGAGAATGTGCTCGGCGATCTCATCGCCGATGCCCAGCTCGCCGCGACCAGCGCGCCCGGCATGGGCGGGGCCCAGGTTGCGTTCATGAACGGGTTCGGGGTGCGCGCCGACATCGTTCCCGCCGCCGACGGCAGCATCACCTACGGCCAGATCTATGCCGCCCAGCCGTTCGGCAACTCGCTGATCGTCAAGAGTTTTACCGGCGCCCAGCTGAGGCGGCTGCTCGAGCAGCAGTTCGCCAGCGGTTCGAACACGGTCGCGCGGCCGAACATGCTGATGCCCTCGCGCGGCCTTGCCTACAGCTACGATCTTCGCCGGCCCGAGGGGCAGCGGATCATCGACCTCCGGCTCAATGGCCAGCCGGTCGCCGAAGACACGCTGTACCGGGTGACGATGAACAGCTTCCTTGCCACCGGCGGCGACAATTTCACGATTTTCCGCGAGGGAACCGACCAGCTCGGCGGGCCGCAGGACCTCGACGCGTTCGAAGCCTATGTCGTCGCGGCGGGGATGCTGGCGCCGCCTGCCGCCGACCGTGTCACCCGGCTCGATCCGCCGCCCGCACCGCCTTCAGAGCATTAGACGTTGAACTTGAACAGGATGACGTCGCCGTCCTGTACGACATACTCCTTGCCTTCGGAGCGCATCTTTCCCGCCTCCTTGGCGCCGGCCTCGCCGCCGCAATCAAGGTAATCGTCGAACGCGATCGTCTCCGCGCGGATGAAGCCGCGCTCGAAATCGCTGTGGATGGCGCCGCCCGCCTGCGGCGCTTTCGTGCCCTTCTCGGCCGTCCAGGCGCGTGCTTCCTTCGGCCCGGCGGTGAAGAAGGTGATCAGGTGCAAAAGGTCGTAGCCGGCGCGGATCACCCGCGCGAGGCCGGTCTCGTGCAGGCCGAGGTCTTTCAGGAAATCGCCGCGGTCGGCTTCCGCCATCGTCGCGATCTCGGCCTCGATCGCCGCCGACACGATCACCGATCCCGCCCCCTGTTTCGTCGCCAGCGCCGCCACGCTTTCGCTATCGGCATTGCCGGCCGCCGCCTCGCGCTCGCCGACATTGCAGACGTAGAGCACCGGCTTGCAGGTCAGGAGCTGCGCTTGCGCCAGCGCTTTCTTTTCCTCTTCGTCCTTGGGACGGGTCAGCCGCGCCGGCTTCGACGCGCGTAACAGGTCGAGCGCCCGTTCCAGCACCGCCGCCGCCGGCTTCGCTTCCTTGTCGCCGGTTTGGGCTTTCTTGACGAGGTTGGGGACGCGTTTCTCGAGGCTCTCGAGGTCGGCGAGCATCAGCTCGGTCTCGACCGTCTCGGCGTCCGCTACCGGATCGATCCGCCCCTCGACATGGGTGACGTCACCGCCCTCGAAGCAGCGCAGCACGTGGACGATCGCGTCGACCTCGCGGATGTGGCCGAGGAACTGGTTGCCGAGGCCCTCGCCCTTCGAGGCGCCGCGCACCAGCCCGGCAATGTCGACGAACTCGAGCTGGGTTTCGATCACGCTCGCCGATTTGGCGATGCTGCCGATGCGGTGCAGCCGCTCGTCGGGCACCGCCACCCGCCCGACATTGGGCTCGATCGTGCAGAACGGGTAGTTGGCGGCCTGCGCCGCCGCCGTCTCGGTCAGCGCGTTGAACAGGGTCGATTTGCCGACATTGGGCAGCCCGACGATGCCGCAGCGAAATCCCATCATTCCTCCCCGGAACGGGGAGGGGGACCATCGGGCGGAGCCCGATGGTGGAGGGGGCCCAATTCACCGGAACGGGGAGGGGCACCATGCAAGGCATGGTGGAGGAGGCCGGTAACGCGCACGGCCTTACCTGTGCGGCAGCCGCGGGTCGGCGCGGCACACGCGCAGCGATCGCGGCGTAACCCAATGGATTCGGCTGATCCGCCGTTCGGCGCGATCGACCGTAACGGTCATGCACGCGCAGCCATAGCCGTAATAGCCGTTGGTCCGCACCCATCCGCGCCGGCTCATGTCGGGGATTCGCTCCATTCCCGGCGCCTGGTAGCCGCCCTGCGCGCTGATCAGCCATTCGCCGTCGCGGTCGGTCAGCCACCAGTTGGCCGGGGTCGGGTTGTCCAGCCAGCCGCAGCGCCGCTGCGTCGCCGGGGTCCCCGCCATCGCCATCGCGGCGATCATCTCGAACATTTTTGTCTCCTTGAAGCGCGGACTAGGCGCGCTGTGGAGCTCCGGCAAGGCGTCGGCTTGACGCGCACCAAGCTTCGGTTATCAAAGGCGAATCGGGGGTTGTGAAAGAGTAATTCCAGCATGACGAAAAGCATGATGCCGCTTCGCGGCCTGGCCGCGCTTGCGGCCTTGTCCATCGCCAAGCCGCTCGCCGCCGAGCCGGCGCCCTCTCCATCCACCGCGGCCGAAGCCGTCGACCCGGCGACCATCCCAATGCCGGAGCTGCGCTTCACGCCGGATGCCGAGGCCGAGCGCAACTATTTCAAATATTTCTACTTCCACCGCGACGATACCGACTTCGCCACCGCTTACGCCGACATCCGCGAATGCGACGGCTATGCTCGGGGCCTGTCCTACTTCGAATATCACGATCCCACGCCCTACATAATCCAGTACGGCGTGCTCCCGGGAGTGATCGGCGGCGCCATCGGCAGCGCCCTCGCCGACGCCATTTTCGCCTCGGCCGAGCGCCGGCGCCAGCGCCGGATCAGCCTGCGCACCTGCATGGGCTTCAAAGGCTATCGCACCTACGGACTGCCCAAGGGCCTTTGGGAGCGGTTCAATTTCGACGAGGGCAACCAGGCGCCCGAGCCGGGCGAGCGCGTTCGCATGCTCCGCCTCCAGGCCCGCGCCGCATCCGGCCCGCGTCCCCAGATCGGAGAGATGTCCCAATGAACTTCGCCCGCATCGGCCTTGTCCTGCTCGCTTTCGTCGCCGGCGCGGCGCCGGCTGCGACCCGCAACCAGATTGGCGAGCGCGAAGCGTTCACGATTGAGCCCAACAAGGCGTACATCTTTTTCCGAAGCGAGCGGCGCCTGCCCTACCAGCTGTTGCGCGAGGTGACGCCGGCCCAGCGTGCCGCTCACGAGTCGGAGCGCAACGCTGCCTTCGTCCGAGCCCGCAGGAGTTATGAGCGCAACCTCGCTTTGTGGCAGGAGCGGCAGCGCGGATGTGCCGGTTCCCAGGCAGGACAGTGCAGCGCACCGCGGCCGACACCGGTGACGGAAGCAACATTCACTTATCCGCCGCCCGAAATGGACAATTTCGTCGCGATCAGCGATCGCCCGCGGCTCACCGCCGAGGAGAATGGCTGGAGCGGCTATCTCGTCGCGGTCGATCCCGGCACCTACATTCTCTACGGCCAATTGATGGCCGTGCCGAACGCTGCCTCGTTCGGCACCTGCGTCTGCATGGGCGCGGTCAAGTTCGAGGCGCGCGGCGGCGGGGTCACCTACGTCGGCGAAGTGGGGATGGCGCCCGAGGAGATCATCGGCCGTCCCGACCTCGAGAATTTCCGGGTCGGTCCGCTGATGACGGTCACGCCTTTTGCACCGTCGATGCCGATGCCGCCGCAGCTGGCCGGCCGGCCGGTGGTGCCGGCGCAACTGCATGCCGCTGACAGGATGCCGAATTTCTTTGGGGTGCTGATCAGCCGGCTGGCGCCGGTCCCGGGTGTTCTGGCCTATGAGCGCGACCGGGTGATCGACCTCGCCGGGCAGGGGGAGACGGCCAGCGGCAATTAGCCGTGAATTTCGCTTCCTAGGTGGAAGGAAAAACAGTCACTCGCACTGCATCCTCAGCGCCACCTCGTTCATGAACCGCGCGTCGTCGCCCTTCGCCAGCCACGGCGCCTCGGCGGCGATCGCTCCCAGCAGGTCGGCGAGCCGGTCGCGCTCCGCCTTGGCGTAATTGCCGAGCACGTGGCCTGTCACCCGGTCCTTGTGGCCGGGATGGCCGATGCCGATCCGCACCCGCCGGAAATCCGGGCCGAGATGCGCGTCCAGCGATCTGAGGCCGTTATGGCCGGCGGTGCCGCCGCCCATCTTCGCTTTCACCTTGAACGGGGTCAGGTCGAGCTCGTCGTGAAAAGCGGTGACGTCGCCCGGTTCCTTGCGGAAGAAGCGCATCGCCTCGCCGACCGCTCGGCCGCTTTCGTTCATGAAGCTGGCGGGCTTGAGGATCAGGATGCGCTTGCCGCCGATCCGGCCCTGCCGCGTCCAGCCGCCGAACGCCTTCTTCGCCGGCTCGAAGCCGTGCGCCTCGGCGATCGCGTCCGCGGCCATGTAGCCGACATTGTGGCGGTGCATCGCATAGCGCGCGCCGGGATTGCCGAGGCCGACCCAGATCTGCATCGGCGAATAATCCCCCCAATCTGCCGCTTCGGCAAACCGGTCCTGGCCGGGAACGTCGAAATCGGTTTGGGCGGCTCCAGCCCGCTCCCCCTCCCAACCTCCCGACAGGGTAGACTTTGGGAGGCTGGGAGGGGGAGTGGGCCGGCGCGAGATCCGCGAGGGCGGATCCCGGTCAAGCCTGCTGGCAAACAGGCCGGCAAGCCAGTCGCGCAGGCGCACGGTCTTGCGACCTTATTCCGCGCCCTCTTCCTTTTCCTCGCCGACCAGCGGCACTTCGGCAGCCGGGGTCTCGCCTTCCTCGAGTACTTCGCCGCCTTCGGCTGCTGCCGCCGCCGCCGCCGCGGCCTCGGCCGCTTCCGCCTTTACGCCCGACGGCGCGACGATGGTGGCGACGGTGAAGTCGCGGTCGGTGATCGCCGACTCCGTGCCTTCTGGCAGGGTGACGTGGCTGATATGGAGCGAATCGCCGATGTCGAGACCGGCGAGGTCGATCACCACTTCCTCGGGAATGTGAGCGGCGTCGCAAACCAGCTCGAGCTCGTGCCGCACCGCGTTCAGCACGCCGCCGCGCTTCAGCCCGGGGGATCCCTCGTCGTTCACGAAGCGGATAGGCACGCCCACCGTCACTTTCGCATGTTCGGCGATGCGCAGGAAATCGACGTGGACCGGCCGGTCGGTCACCGGGTGGAACTGCACGTCTTTCGGGAGCGTGCGGTTCTGCTCGCCGTCGACCTCGACCATCACGATCGAGTTCATGAAATGCCCACTGTTGAGGATCCGGACCAGAGCCCGTTCCTCCACGTGGACTGCCTGCGGCGGCTGCTTTTCGCCGTACAATATTGCGGGGACTCGGCCCGAATTGCGCAATGCGCGGGAGGCTCCCTTGCCAGCCCGGTCGCGCGGCTCGGCCGACAGCGTCAGCTGTTCGCTCATGCCTTGTTCTCCAAAAGGTTTTGGCTCCGCCCACGCCTCCAGGGATGACCATGAGCGGCGAAGGCGCGGCCTATAGTCAGGCCACGCCTTCTAAGCAAGTAATCCTCCCCGGTACGGGGAGGGGGACCAGCAAGCGAAGCTTGATGGTGGAGGGGCTTCCTTCCTTAGTTTCCCGTGCCGCTGGCCGGGGCCGGCACCCGCGCTGACCTCAGGCCGCGCGTCGCCAGCTGCGCCTGGACGCTGCCCTCGCCGCCGAGATGGCCGGCGCCGACCGCGACGAACACGATGCCCGGCCGCTGCATCCGCTGCGCGATCCACTCCGCCCAGCGGGCGTTGCGGTCGGTGAGCAGGATCCGCGCCAGCGCCTCGTCCTCGGCCAGGCTCTCGTTCATCAGCTCGGCAAGACCCTGCTCGTCGCCGTTCGCCCAGGAGGTGAGCATCCGCTGCAGGAACGCGCCGACGTCGGCCTGCTGCTCGGCGGTCTCGACCAGCATCCTGAGCTGCGATGCCTCGGGAATGCCGTCGAGGATCGCCAGCTGGCGCTCGTTGCCCTCCAGTTCGCCGACCGTGATGCCGCGCTCGCGCGCCGCCCGCGTCAGGATCTGCTCGGCGCCCTGGTCGCCGCTGAGGCCGAGGCGCTGCGCCGACAGGGCGGTCAGCATCATCGACACCGCCCAGGGCTCCATCCGGTCGAACGCGGTCAGCGGCACGCCCATCGGCCGCAGCGCCGCCTCGACCGTGCTGCGCTGCTCGGGGCTGAGCAGGCCGGACAAGGTGCGGCCGTCGCTGAACATGGCGTAGCGCTGCAGCAGCGGCACCATCGCCGCCGGGTTCTCCGGCAGCACCGCTTCGAGCACCAGCTCGTTCGACGCGTCGAACGCGGTTTTCACCTCGTCGTTGAACCAGGGACGGCCGTCGAGCATGTGAACGGTGCCGAACAGGTAAATAATGGTGTCGTCGTCGCGCACCACCCACAAAGCCGGGTCGGCGTCGGCCAGGGGCGCAGGCGCCGGCGCGGTTGCCGCGGCCGACGTTGAGGTATCGGTCGTGTTCGGGTTGGCCGAAGCCGCAACCGGGGTGAAGGCCAGCAGAGTGGCCAGCAACAGTCTCTTCATGTCAGATGTCTCCCGCTCTGCGCGCGCATATAGCGCGATTCGCGGGCAAATCCAGAGGGTTAATTGGCGCTTTGCAAGAAAGGATCGAGGCTGACGCGGAACCTTCGTTGACCCCTGTTGGCCCATCCTTCAAAGCATGGCGATTCACGATCGCCACTTTGAAGACCGGACCGTGCCGCTTTCCTTCCAGCGACTGATCCTGACGCTGCACGATTACTGGAGCGAGCGCGGCTGCCTCATCCTCCAGCCCTACGATCTCGAAATGGGCGCGGGCACCTTTCACACCGCCACCACCTTGCGCGCGCTCGGCCCGGAGCCGTGGAACGCCGCCTTCGTCCAGCCCTGCCGGCGGCCCGGCGACGGCCGCTACGGCGAGAATCCCAACCGGCTGCAGCATTATTACCAGTACCAGGTGATCCTGAAGCCGAGCCCGCCCGACATGCAGGATCTCTATCTCGGCAGCCTCGCCGCGATCGGCATCGATTTTTCCCGCCACGACTTCCGTTTCGTCGAGGACGATTGGGAATCGCCGACGCTCGGCGCCTGGGGCCTGGGCTGGGAAGTGTGGTGCGACGGCATGGAGATCACCCAGTTCACCTATTTCCAGCAGATGGGCGGGTTCGATTGCCGGCCGGTGTCGGGCGAATTGACCTACGGACTCGAGCGGCTCGCGCTCAACATCCAGGACAGGGACAGCGTCTACGATCTCGATTTCAACGGCGCCGGCGTCAGCTACGGCGACGTGTTTCTCGAAAACGAGCGGCAGATGTCGAAATGGAATTTCGAGGTCGCCGATACCGAAAATCTGTTCGACCTGTTCAAAAGGGCCGCGACCGAGTGCGAGAACTGCCTTGCCGCCGGCCTGCCGATCCCCGCCTACGAGCAGGCGGTGAAGGCGAGCCACGTCTTCAACCTCCTGGACGCGCGCGGCGTCATCTCGGTCGCCGAGCGTCAGGCCTATATCGGCCGGGTCCGCGACCTCGCCAAGGGCGCCTGCGGGGCGTGGATGAAGCATTCCTCCACGGAACCGGGAGGGGGACCGGCCCCGAAGGGGACGGTGGAGGGGTCCGGGGAGGGCGCTCGTGCCTGATTTCCTCCTCGAATTGCGCTGCGAGGAAATCCCCGCCCGCATGCAACCCAGGGCAAGCGCCGACCTCGCCCGCCTGTTCGCCGAGCTGCTCGCGGCGGCCGGGCTGACGTGCGGGAGCATCGAGACCTGGGCGACGCCGCGCCGCTTGGCCTTGATCGCGCGCGGCCTGCCGCAGGCGACCGAGCCGGTGCGCGAGGAATTGAAAGGCCCGCGCGCCGGCGCCCCCGACGCGGCGGTCGAGGGCTTCCTGCGCAAGACCGGCTTGCAGCGCACCGACCTGGTCGAGCGCGACGGCACCTTGTTCGCCTCGATCGACCGGCCCGGCCGCGCCACCTCGCAAATGCTCGCCGAGGCGATACCGGCTTTGATCCGCGCCTTCCCCTGGCCGAAATCGATGCGCTGGGGCGAGGCCTCCGTCTCGACCGATTCACTGCGCTGGGTGCGCCCGTTCCACGGCATCGTCGCCCTGCTCGGCGATGCCATCGTTGAGTTCGAGGTCGGCGGCATCAGCTCGGGCGCGGCGACGCTCGGCCATCGCTTCCACCATCCCGGCGCGATCACCATCGGCAGCGCCGCCGACTATGTCGAGAAATTGCGCGCCTGCCGGGTGATCCTCGATCCGGCCGAGCGGAAACGGATCATCGCCGAAGGCGCCGCCGCGGCGGCGCAGGCGGCCGGGCTGAATCTGGTCGAGGACGAGGGCCTGCTCGAGGAAAATGCCGGGCTCACCGAGTGGCCGGTGCCGCTGCTCGGCCATTTCGACGAGGCGTTTCTCGACGTGCCGCGCGAGGTGATTCAGCTCACCATGCGCAACAACCAGAAATACTTTTCACTCCTCCCCGCTACGGGGAGGGGGACCGCTGGCGCAGCCAGCGGTGGAGGGGGGGCGCCGCCCGCACAGGCCCTCGCGCCGGCCTTTGTCTGCGTCGCCAACATCGAGGCCGACGATGGCGGTGAGGCGATCGTCGCCGGCAACCGCAAGGTGCTCGCCGCCCGCTTGGCCGATGCCCGCTATTTCTGGGAGCACGACCTCAAGGTGCCGCTCGAAGAGCAGGCCAAGAAGCTCTCGCAGATCGTCTTCCACGAAAAGCTCGGCACGGTGGCCGACAAGGTCGAGCGGATCGCCAGGCTGACGCGCTGGCTGGTCGAGGAAGAAATCATTCCCCTCCCTGCAAGGGAGGGGAAAGGGGTGGGTCGCGAGCGCAGCGAGCTTGCCGACCTTGCCGAACGCGCCGCCCGGCTATGCAAGGCCGATCTCGTCACTGGCCTGGTCGGTGAGTTTCCCGAACTGGAGGGCATTGTCGGCGGCTATCTCGCGCGGGCGCAAGGTGAGCCCGACGAAGTGGCTGGCGCCATCCGCGACCATTACAGGCCCGTGGGGCAGGGGGACGAAGTACCCACCGCGCCGGTCACAGTCGCGGTGAGCCTGGCTGATAAGCTCGACACGCTTGCCAGCTTCTTCGTGATTCGAGAGATTCCGACCGGCTCAAAGGACCCTTTCGCGCTCCGTAGGGCCGCGATCTCGATCCTGCGAGTTTTGGAAGTCAATCAAATCAGGATGCCCGTCGCCCACACGGTCATAGAAGCAGTCTCCCAATTGCCTCTGAGCCAACAAGCGCTGGATCAACTCAGCGAGGACGATCAAGAATTTGTAAGAGAGTTTGGTCCCGTCGCAGGTGATCCACAGGCCATATTTGGCCTGTTAGTTTCTCGGCACGTCAGCGAGTTCGTTGTCCGCCGACTCGAAATGGCGCTCCTAGCACAAGGCAAACGATCGGATTTCGTTAGGGCGGTTTTTTACACCGGGACCAATGATTTCCTCAGCATGATGCGAAGAGCAGAGGCACTTCAGGCATTTATTGGATCGCCTTCCGGCGCCGACCTGCTCGCCGGCTTCAAGCGCGCCGCCAACATTCTGAAAAAGGAGAATTGGCAGCCGACCAAGACGTCACCGAAGCACGATCCTCTGCCACAGGAATCCGCCTTGATCGCTGCCCTCGACACGGTTGAGCCCGAGGCAACGAAAGCCGTCGAGGCCGAGGATTTCGAGGCGGCGATGGCGGCGCTGGCGCGGCTGCGCGGGCCGGTCGACGCCTTCTTCGATCATGTCACCGTCAACGATCCGGACAAGAACAAGCGCGAGGCGCGGCTGAATTTGCTCGCCCGCGTGCGCGACGCCGTTCATCGCGTCGCCGATTTCTCGAAGATCGAGGGCTAGAATGCCCAGATGCGTTTACCGCTTCGGCGGCGGAGTTTCCGACGGCAAGGGCAGCGACCGCAACCTGCTCGGCGGCAAGGGCGCCGGCCTCGCCGAGATGGCCTCGATCGGGCTGCCGGTGCCGCCCGGCTTCACCATCTCGACCGAAATGTGCGCGCTTTACTACGCCGAGGGCGAAACCCTGCCCGACGACCTGCGCGCCGAGGTCGCAAAGGGCTTGGCGCACATCGAAAACGTCGCCGGCAAGCGCTTCGGCGACGCCGCCGATCCCCTACTGCTGTCGGTACGCTCGGGCGCACGCGCGTCGATGCCCGGCATGATGGACACCGTCCTCAATCTCGGCCTCAACGACAATACCGTCGCCGGCCTCGCTGCTGCTTCCGGCGATCCGCGTTTCGCCTGGGATAGCTACCGCCGCTTCATCCACATGTACGCCGATGTCGTGCTCGGCCTCGAGCACGAGGCGTTCGAGGAAGCGCTCGAGATCGCCCGCGAGGACAAGGGGGTGGCGCTCGATACTGGGCTCGAGGCGGCGGACTGGCAGCGCCTCGCCGCCCGCTACAAGGCGCTGGTCGAGGAGCAGCTCGGCCAGCCTTTTCCCGACGATCCGCACGAGCACTTGTGGGGCGCGATCGCCGCCGTGTTCCGCTCCTGGAACGGCGAGCGGGCGAAAACCTACCGCCGCCTCCATCACATTCCCTCCGATTGGGGCACCGCGGTCAACGTCCAGGCGATGGTGTTCGGCAACCGCGGCGAGACCTCGGCCACCGGCGTTGCCTTCACCCGCAATCCGTCGACCGGCGAGAAGGCCTATTACGGCGAGTATTTGATCGACGCCCAGGGCGAGGACGTCGTCGCCGGCATTCGCACGCCGCAATATCTCACCCGCGCGGCGCGCGAGCAGGCAAAGGCGAAGGCGCCGTCGATGGAAGAGACCTTGCCCGCCACCTATGCCGAGCTGGCGAAGATGCTCGACAGTCTCGAGCGCCACTATCGCGACATGCAGGACGTCGAGTTCACGGTCGAGCGCGGCACCTTGTGGATGCTGCAGACCCGCAGCGGCAAGCGCACGGCGAAGGCGGCGCTGCGCATCGCGGTTGACATGGCCGGCGAGGGGCTGATTAGCCGCGACGCGGCGGTGCTGCGGATCGACCCCGGCCAGCTCGACCAGCTTCTCCACCCGACGCTCGATCCGGACGCGCCGCGCGAGGTGATCGCTCGCGGCCTGCCGGCCTCGCCCGGCGCGGCTTCGGGGCAAATCGTGTTCGACGCCGACACCGCCGAGCTGCGCGCGCAGGCCGGGGAGGACGTCATCCTGGTGCGCGTCGAGACCAGTCCGGAAGATATTCACGGCATGCACGCGGCACGCGGCATTCTCACCGCCCGCGGCGGCATGACCAGCCACGCCGCCGTCGTCGCTCGCGGCATGGGTCGCCCCTGCGTCAGCGGCGCCGGCGCGCTGGCGATCGATTATCGTGGCCGGACGATGCGCGTCGGCCCGCGCGAGATCGAAGAGGGCGCGATCGTCACCATCGACGGCGCCACCGGCGAGGTGATGCTTGGGCACGTCGCCACCGTCCAGCCCGAGCTGGCCGGTGATTTCGGCACCCTGATGGTATGGGCCGATGCCAGCCGGCGCCTCAGGGTGCGCGCCAACGCCGAGACCGAGGCCGATTGCCGCGCTGCGCGCGAATTCGGCGCCGAAGGGATCGGCCTTGCCCGCACCGAGCACATGTTCTTCGATCCCGCCCGCATCTCACTGGTACGGCAGATGATCCTCGCGCCCGACGCGAACGGTCGCGCGCGGGCGCTCGCAGGCCTGCTGCCGGCGCAGCGCGGCGATTTCGAGGCGATATTCAAGGTGATGGCGGGCTTGCCGGTCACCATCCGCCTGCTCGATCCGCCGCTCCACGAATTTCTGCCCCACGGTGAGGAGGAATTTGAGGAAGTGGCGCACGCCAGCGGCATCGACGTAACCACTCTGCGGCGCCGCGCCGCCGAGCTCGCCGAGGCGAATCCGATGCTCGGCCATCGCGGCTGCCGGCTCGGCATCACCTTCCCCGAGATCTACGAGATGCAGGCGCGCGCCATCTTCGAGGCGGCGGTTGCGGTCGCGGCGATGGGCGATCCGCCGCTGCCCGAAGTGATGGTGCCGCTGGTCGCCACCCGCGCCGAGTTCGCCATCGTGCGCGAAATCGTCGATCGCACCGCGCACGCGGTGGTCGGGGAAGAGGGCAGGGAGATAGCCTATTGCGTCGGCACGATGATCGAGTTGCCGCGCGCCTGTCTCGCCGCGGGCGACATCGCGCAAGGAGAGGGCGGCGCCGAGTTCTTCAGCTTCGGTACCAACGATCTCACCCAGACCGCGCTCGGCCTCAGCCGCGACGATGCCGGCCGCTTCCTGCCGGCCTATGTCGAACAGGGCATTTTCCCGCGCGATCCGTTCGTTACCATCGACGAGGAAGGGGTTGGCGCGCTGATCGCGCTCGCCGCCGAGCGCGGCCGCGCGGCGCGTGCCGATCTCAAGCTCGGCATTTGCGGCGAGCATGGCGGCGATCCTGCCTCGATCATCTTATGCGAGCGCCTCGGCCTCGATTATGTCAGCGCCTCGCCGTTCCGGGTGCCGATCGCGCGCCTCGCGGCGGCGCAGGCGGCGTTAAATCGCCCATCTGTCTCGGGACCCGCACTATATTAGACCTAAGCCTAGGCTCAGGACTCATTGCGGCAACCAGAATATGAATGTTGCGGCGATGGCGATGGCCGAGAGGAAGGTGTGGGCGCATCGATCGTAGCGGGTGTGGACCCTGCGACAGTCCTTGAGCCGTCCGAACATATTCTCGATGAGGTGGCGCTGACGATAGAGCAGCGGGTCGTGCGGGACCGGTGTTTTCCGGTTCGATCTGGAAGGGATGCAGGCTTTCGTGCCGCGCTGGGCGAGCGCCTGGCGGAAC
>JBQTJR010000082.1:0-3247 GCA_052386895.1 Sphingosinicella sp. | reverse complement strand
GCTGCGCCGCCGCCCTCTCCCCACCGGGGAGAGGGGGGTTGGTGTGCGGTGGAGATCGATGCGCCCTAGACATTGAGCACGCTCGCGGTCTCGCTTTGCGCCGCCCACATCCGCCGCAGCAGATTGGCCGCGGCGGTGCGCCGCCAGGCGGCCGAGCCGCGCAGATCGTCGATCGGCCGGTAATCGTCGCCGAGCGCTTTTGCCGCCGCTTCCACCGTCGCCTCGCTCCACTCCTGGCCGGCGAGCGCCGCTTCGCAGCCCGGCGCGCGGGCCGGGATCGCCGCCATGCCGCCGAACGCAACCCGCGCCTCGCGGATGCTGCCGTCGGCGATGGCGAGTGCGAACGCGCCGCAGACGCCCGAAATGTCGCTGTCGAAGCGTTTCGACAGTTTCGAGATGCTGACCAAGGTGCCCTGCGCCGGCCGCTTTATGCGCACCCGCTCGACGAACTCGCCGGGCGCCAGGTCCTGCTTGCCGTAGCTTAGGAAGAAATCTTCGAGCGGGATCGTGCGGCGTTCGCTGCCGCGCCGCAAAGTGAGCTCGGCGCCGAGCGCGATCAAGGCCGGCGGCATGTCGCCGATCGGCGAGCCGTTGGCGATGTTGCCGCCGATCGTGCCGGCGTTGCGCACCTGGACGCCGCCGATCCGCCGCACCAGCTCGCCGAGATCGGGATGGAGCCGGGCGAGCGCCGCGCGCGCCTCGGAGTAAGTGACGGCCGCGCCGAGAGTCAGCGCGTCCTCCCCCTCCTCGATCCGCTTCAGGTCGGCGATGCCGCCGACGAACATTGTCGGGCCGAGGTCCTCGAGCTGCTTGGTGACCATGAGGCCGACGTCGGTGGCGCCGGCGACGATGCGCGTCCCGGGCTCGGCCAGCAGCCGTTCGGCCAGTTCGTCGGCGGTGGCGGGATGGCCGTAAGCGGGCTCCAGGTCGCGCAGCTTGTCGGCCAGCGCCATGTCGTCCTCAACCGCATCCAGCGCGGTTGCGGGCGTCACCGCGACCGCCTCGCCGGCCGCGAGGATCGGGCCGTAGCCGGTGCAGCGGCACAAGTTGCCGGCGATGACGTCGCCGACCGGCGCGTTCTCGGTGCCGAGCGCGCCGATGCTGCGGCCGTAGAGCGACATCACGAAGCCCGGCGTGCAGAAGCCGCATTGCGAGCCGTGGCGCTCGATCATCTCGCGCTGCACCGGGTGGTCGCCGCCGAGGCTCTCGACCGTCTTCAGCGCCTTGCCGTCGAGCATCGGCAGCAACAGGATGCAGGCGTTGAGCGCGCGCCACGTCACCCGCCCTTCGCCCGCCAGCTCGCCGACCAGCACGGTGCAGGCGCCGCAATCCCCCTCGGCGCAGCCTTCCTTGGTGCCGGTGCGCCTGAGCGTGTAGCGCAGGAAATCGAGCAAAGTGTCCTCGGGATCGGCGCCGTCGATCTCGATGATCTCATCGTCCAGGAGGAAGCGGATCATCGGGGGCACGTCGTATCCAATCCACCCACTCCGCCGCTCCGCAGACCTACTGCCCCCTCTCCCCAGTGGGGAGAGGGCTGGGGTGAGGGGGGATTGCCTTCTCGAGAACTCAGAACCCCCTCACCCTCGCTGCTTCGCAGCTCTCCCTCTCCCCGCTGGGGAGAGGGGATTTTCCGTTGGCGACGACCGGATGTGTGTCGGATCATCGCGGCGCCCCCGCCGCGATCCAGGCGCCGAGCCGCTGCCGCTCGGCCGGCGTCATTCGGGTCGGATTGCCCATCGGCATCGCCTGCGTGTCGACAGCCACCGCCCTGATCCGCGACGCGTTGACGCGCACCTGCTCGTAGCTGCCGAGCCGCACCCCCTTGGGCGGCGGATTGACCGCGTGGCAGCCGGTGCAATGCATGGCGAGGATCGGCGCGACGTCGGCGAACCCTGGAGCCTCCTGGGTCGGCACTGGCGCGGGCGCCGTGTCGGCCTGTTCCAGCGTGACATACGAAACCGTGGCCATCGCGAGCACGACTGAAAGCCCGATCGCCGCTCTGTGCGGCCTGCCGCGGCCGCGCAGGTTGAAAACGTGGCGGACGGCGACCCCGGTGAGGCCGAGCAGGGCCAGGACCAGCCAGGGACGCTGCGCGCCATAGGTCATCGGGTAATGCGGGCTGATCATGATGAACAGCACCGGCAGCGTCATGTAATTGTTGTGCAGCGAGCGCTGCTTCGCGGCCGCGCCCAGCGCCGGGTCGGGGCTGCGCCCGGCGACGAGGTCGGCCACCACCTTGCGCTGGTTGGGGATGATGACGAGGAAGACGTTGGCGGCCATCGCCGTGCCGATGATCGCGCCGACATGCATGTAGGCGCCGCGTGCGCTGAACAAAGCGTCGAGCACCCACGCGGCCCACAGCAATACCAGGAACCAGAGCAGGCCGAGCAGCGCGTCGTGCTTTCCCGCCGGCGAGCGGCACAAGAGGTCGTAGACCAGCCAGCCGACGACGAGCGAACCGAGCCCGATCGCGATGGCCGCGGCGGGGCTCAGCGCCGCCTTGGCCGGGTCGAGCAGGAAATTCTCGGCGCCCACGTAATAGACCAGGACGAGCAGCGAGAAGCCGCTGATCCAGGTGAAATAGGCTTCCCATTTGAACCAGTGCAGCTGCTCGGGCATCGCGCTCGGCGCCACCTGGTATTTCTGCTGGTGGTAGAAGCCGCCGCCGTGCACCGACCACAATTCGCCCGAGGCGTCGCCCTGCGCGGGTTTCGCGAGGTGGTTGTCGAGCCAGACGAAGTAGAAGCTCGAGCCGATCCAGGCGATGCCGGCGACCAGGTGCAGCCAGCGCAAACCGAGGTTGAGCCATTCGCCGAGGTCGAAGGGCATCAGCTCCCCCGGTAGGTCGAGTAACCGTAAGGCGAGACGAGCAGCGGCACGTGATAGTGGCCGCCGTCGGCGGCGACGCCGAAATCGACCGTCACCTCGTCGAGGAACGGCGGATCGGGCAGCTCGACCCCGTGCGCGCGGAAATAGGCCGCGACCGCGAAGCGGACCGCGTAATGGCCGGCAACGAGCCGGGCCTGCGCCAGGTCGGGGCAGCGGCCGTCGGCGTCGGTCGTGCCGCGCGCGATCTCGCCGCCGGGCCCGAGCAGCGCCACCGCCATCCCCGCCGCCGGCCGGCCGTGCATGGTGTCGAGCACGTGGGTCGAGAAGCTGTTCATGCGCTGCTCCTATCCTCCCTGCGCCGAAGGCGTGGGGAGGGGGACCACCGAAGGTGGTGGAGGGGCGTTGGCAAGGCAGTCGG
>JBQTJR010000081.1:0-6983 GCA_052386895.1 Sphingosinicella sp. | reverse complement strand
CGCTCGCGCAAATCCATCGAATAAGGTCGGGTCATCGCTGCCGGCCTCCAACCCAGCCAACAGCTTGAATCAGACTTTGAACCCCAGGGGAATCCCCACGATTCACTCAAGCGTCATCCCGCTCTAGATGGTGAGGCCGCGCAGCAGCAGCGGCAAATCGCCGCTTTCGCCGCGCGCCTCCGCCGTGAGCTGGCGCTTGATAGGCCCGATCCGCTGCACCATGCCCATGCCTAACCTGCGCAGGGCAGAGGCAGCACGGCCGGGGATGGCGTAGAGGCGGGTAAGGCTGTCGGTGGCGAACGCGACCATCAGCGAATCAAGCGAACGCCAGTTCTGGTAGCGGGCGAGCAATTGCGCATCGCCGAGGTCGAGGCCGATGCGCGCGCCCTCGACCAGCACCTCGGCCAGAGCGGCGACATCGCGCATGCCGAGATTGAGCCCCTGGCCGGCGATCGGGTGGATGGCATGGGCGGCATCGCCGACCAGCGCCAGCCGCCGGCCGGTGATGGTGGCGGCGTGGTGGAAGCCGAGCGGGTAGGACCAGCGCGGGCCGGCCAAGGTCACCGGCCCGAGGAAGCCCCCCATCTTCTTTTCCAGCTCGTGCGCCAGCGCCGGCTCGGGCAGGCCGATCAGCGCCGGGGCGTCGCTCGCCGGCGCCGACCAGACGATCGCCGAGCGCGGTCGTCCGTCCTCGCCGGCAAGCATCGGCAGGATGGCGAACGGGCCGTCGGGATAGAAGATCTCGTAGGCGACATTTTCGTGCCAGTTTTGATGGGCGATGGTGGCGACGATCGCCGCGTGGTCATAGCTCCAGCGCGCCAGCGGGATGTTGGCCGCCTCGCGCGCCGGGCTGTGGCGGCCGTCGGCGCCGACCAGCAACGGCGCGGTGAGCGCGCGGCCATCGTCGAGCGCGACCCTGACGCCGGCGCCGTCGCGGACGATATCGCCCGGGTGCGCCGGCATCAGCAGCGCGATGTCGGGCGCGGCGGCGGCGCGCTCGTGCAGCACCGCACGCAGCAGCTTGTTTTCGAACATCATGCCGAGAGGGTCCGCTTCGCCCTCGTCTGGCCGGAACTCGAGCGCGCCGGGCTCGAGGCCGTCGGCGACGCGGATGGCGTCGATTGGGCAGCCGCGGCCGGCGAGATCCTCACCAATGCCGAGCGCCTGCAGCATCCGCCACGACGAGCTGGAGACGGCGGTGACACGTCCGTCATAGCCGGGTGAACGCAGCGTGGCGGGATCGGCCGGGTCGACGACGATCGCGCTCAGACCGTAGCGGGAAAGCGCCAGCGCCAGCGTCAGCCCGACCAGGCCGCCGCCAAGGATGAGCACATCCGCCCGGTCCATGCGGCGGCCCTAGACCAGGATCGACTTTGGCGGAATCGCCAAAGTCGTGAATCCTGGTCTCAGATATTTGCGAGAGCCTGATTCACGTCGCCGGCAATCGCCCTTAGCGGCCCGTCAACCGGCGACGATCAGGCTCTTGCCGCCGCCAAGGATGATTACGTCCGCGCGCTCCATTCGCTGCGCCCTAGCTTCCTGCGCCCAGGCATAGAAGGTGGCTTCATGCTTGACCGGTGACTCCCCAAAGGCGCATTAAGACGAAGCGGGAACATTTAGGGCATAAAGGTCGGACTCTTATGGCAGCGACAGCGGCCCGCAATGTCGGATTTATCGAACGCTGGCGGCACGGCCTCGGCCAGGCGGCGCGGCGCATGGCGATCGCCCTGTTCGGCGGCGCGCTGTGCCTGGCCGTCCTGTTCGCGGCGATCGCTTTATTGAGCTACCGGCCGAGCGACCCCTCGTTCAGCACCGCCGCGGCCGGGCCGGTGCGCAACTGGATGGGCGGCGGCGGCGCGTTGACCGCCGATTTCCTGCTGATGCTGGTCGGCCCGCTCGCCACCCTGTTGCTGCCGTTCACCCTGATCGTCGGCCTCAGGCTGGTGCGCGGCGCAACCGCCGGGCGCTGGTTGCGCTCGCTGTTCCTCACTTTGGCCGGGATCGCGCTGATCGGCATGGCTGCCGGCATGCTGGTCGGCAGCGCGGTGAGCGGGCTGCCGGCCGGCTGGGGCGGCGCGATCGGGCTGGCGTTGGCCGGCCTCGCCGAAGGCGCGCTGGCGCCGCTGGGCGATGCCGCCGCCGGGGCGGTGCGCGTCGGCCTGATGGTGATCTCCGCCGGCCTCGGCTTGTTCGCCGCAGTGCGCGCGCTCGGCCTCACCGACGAGGAGCGCGACTGGCTGGCGCGGCGGCAACGCGAGCGCGATGCGAAGGCGCCGACGCGCCGCAGCGCCGAACCGCGGCCGCTGCGCGCGCCCCAGCCGGAGCCGCGGCAAAGCCCGCATATCGCCGACCGCAAGAGCGAGCCGGCGCGGCGGCCGCAGCACGTCCGCCAGCCGTCGCTGGCGCTCGGCGATACCTATACGCTGCCGTCGGTCGAGCTGTTGAACGCGGTGCCGCCGCCGAGCCGCAAGGCGGTCGACAAGGCCTCGCTCGAGCGCAACGGCAAGCTGCTGCAATCGGTGCTCGAGGATTTCTCGGTGAAGGGCGAGATCGTCGAGATCCGGCCCGGGCCGGTGGTGACGATGTACGAGCTCGAGCCGGCCAGCGGCATCAAGGCGAGCCGCGTGATCCAGCTTGCCGACGACATCGCCCGCAACATGTCGGCGCTGTCGGCGCGGGTGGCGATCGTGCCGGGGCGCAACGTCATCGGCATCGAGCTGCCCAATGCCCGGCGCGAGATGGTGATGCTGGCCGAGCTGATCGCCCACCCGGCGTTCGAGGACCAGGTGGCGCAGCTGCCGATCATCCTCGGCAAGAACATCGCCGGCGATCCCGTCGTCGCCGACCTCGCGCCGATGCCGCATTTGCTGGTCGCCGGCACCACCGGCTCGGGCAAGTCGGTCGGCCTCAACTGCATGATCCTGTCTTTGCTCTACCGGCTGACGCCCGAGCAGTGCCGGATGATCCTGATCGACCCGAAGATGCTCGAACTGAGTACCTACGAGGACATCCCGCATTTGCTGGCGCCGGTGGTGACCGAGCCGGCGAAAGCGATCCGGGCGCTGAAATGGGCGGTCGAGCAGATGGAGGAACGCTATCGGATGATGGCTTCGGTCGGCGTCCGCCAGCTCTCCACCTTCAACGCCAAGGTGCGCGAGGCGAAGATGAAGGGCCAGCCGCTCGGGCGGCGGGTGCAGACCGGCTACGACCCCGAGACCGGCCAGCCGCGTTACGAGATGGAGGAGCTGGAATATCGGGTGGAGCCGCAGATCGTCGTCGTCGTCGACGAGCTCGCCGACCTGATGATGACCGCCGGCAAGGAAGTCGAGTTCCTGATCCAGCGGCTGGCGCAGAAAGCGCGCGCCGCCGGCATCCACCTGATCGTCGCGACGCAGCGTCCCTCGGTCGACGTCATCACCGGCGTTATCAAGGCCAATCTGCCGACCCGCATCTCGTTCGCGGTGACCTCGAAGATCGACAGCCGCACAATCCTCGGCGAGCAGGGCGCCGAGCAGCTGCTCGGCAAGGGCGACATGCTCTACATGCCCGGCGGCAAGCAGATCGCGCGCGTGCATGGGCCGTTCGTTACCGACGAGGAAGTGCGCGCGGTCGCCGATCATTGGCGGGCGCAGGGTACGCCCGAATATGTGATGGCGGTGACCGAGGAGCCGGAGGACGGGGGCTACATCTTCGAAGGCCAGCCGCTCGGCGAGGACGATGCCGAGACACGGCTGTTCCGCAAGGCGGTGCAGGTGGTGGCGGAGAGCCAGAAGGCCTCGACCTCCTACCTGCAGCGGCAGCTTCGGGTCGGCTACAACAGCGCCGCGCGGCTGATCGAGCGAATGGAGAAAGAGGGGTTCGTCAGCGCCCCCGACCATGTCGGCCGCCGCGAGGTGCTGCTCGACATGGACGGCCGGCCGCTCGTCTGATGAGGGTCCGGACCCATTACCGGAGCGAATCGTGATCGGCCGGGGACGGATGGATGGCAAGGAGGACGGCGATGAGCGGGCCAATCGGCCCCCGCTCGAGCCGACCGACGCAGCCAGGCGCTGCCCCCGGCCGACCGCGAAGCGGCGGGCGCCCTTTGCCGACCGGACGTCGTCGCTTCGTCGGTCACGATGGATTTCCATCGCTCTCCTCCTCGCTCCTTGCCGGATCGGCCGAAATGCCGCTCCGTCACGACCGCGCGGTTAATGAGTCCGGACCCTAGGCGGAACCCGCCGGTTCACGGGGCATTCAAGGGCGAAAGCCGAATTCGCCGGCCAATCCGGACAAGGAGACAGACCATGTTGCGTTTGCGCGCGCTCGCTCTGCTGGCGGCACCGCTGGCGATCAGCCCGCTGCCGGTGACGCCGGCGATCGCCCAGGCCCCGACCGGCCTTGCCCAAGTGCAGGCGCATTTGCGCGCGGTCGAGACGATGACCGCCCGCTTTTCCCAGACCGACCGCCGCGGCCGCAGCCTCGGCGGCACGATGAGCCTCAAGCGGCCGGGCAAGATCCGCTTCGATTATGGCCGTGCCGCCAACATGCTGATCGTCGGCGACGGGCGTGCGCTGCATTTCCTCGATTATTCGGTCGGCCAGCACCAGCGCTGGCCGATCAACGATTCGCCGCTATCGGTGCTGCTCGACCCCGAGCAGGACCTGTCGCGCTACGGCCGCGTCACCCGCAACGACGCCCGCGTGCTGATGGTCGAGGCGCGCGACCCGCGGCGGCGCGAATTCGGCACCATCACCATTGCCTTCGCCAAGGTGGCCGGCGCCCCGGCCGGGCTGATGCTGCAGGGGTGGAACACGGTCGACGCCCAGAATCACCTGACCACAGTGCGGCTCTCCGAGCAGCGCTTCAACGTGCCGGTGGCCGATACCCTGTTCACCTATCGCGAGCCGGCGCGCCGCCGCGGCCCGCGCGGTTAGCGACAAGCTAAGCGCCACCGTTCATCGCGGCGACAGGTCGAGCCCGATACCCTCAGGCTGCAATTGCCAGGGAGTGGGACCGGGTTTTCCCCCTGTTGCCCGGGCTGCGCCCTAGCAGTTGACCTCGCGTGAACAACGCCTGTAGGCCCCCGTTCCAAGCCCCCGGAGCGGGGGCCTTTCCGTCGACAGCCAAAGTGTCTCCCGCTAAGCCGCCTGCCATGCCGCTCAAGATCGCGTCCTGGAATATCAACAGCATCCGCGCGCGCACCGAGATCGTCGAGAAGTTCCTCGTCGAGGAAGCGCCCGACATCCTCTGCCTGCAGGAAACCAAGGTGCGCGATTGCGACTTCCCGCAAGGCCTGTTTCGCCGGCTGCGCTATAATCACATCATCCTTCGCGGCCAGCAGATGCACCACGGCGTCGCGATCATCAGCAAGCTGCCGCTGCGCGAGGAGGAACGGCACGACTGGCAGGCCAATGGCGAGGCGCGACATGTCGGCGTGCGGCTCGAAAACGGCATCCGGCTCGAGAATGTCTACGTTCCGGCCGGCGGCGACATTCCCGACCGCCGCAGGAACCCGAAGTTCGGCCAGAAGCTCGACTTTCTCGGGCGGATGACCGGCTGGTCCGAGACCTGCCGCGTGCCGACCATCCTGGTCGGCGACCTCAACGTCGCGCCGCTCGAATGCGACGTCTGGAACCACAAGCAATTGCTCAACGTCGTCAGCCACACGCCGGTCGAGGTGAAGGCGCTGAGCCGGCTGCTCGAGAGCAACGCGTGGACCGATCTCGGCCGCGTCTTCGTGCCGGCGCCGCAGCGGCTGTTCACCTGGTGGAGCTACCGTTCGCCCGATTGGACGCGCAACGACCGCGGCCGGCGGCTCGACCATATGTGGGCCACCGCCGACGTAGCCAAAGCGGCGGTATCGCACCGCGTCTATGAACCGTGCCGCAGCTGGACCCGGCCGTCCGACCATGTGCCGCTAATGACGGAATTCGCGATTTGACCGCTGGCCGCCGGAAGGGGCTGGAAAAGGCGATCGACGCGCTGCGGCGCGGCTGGCCGGTGGCGATCGACGGCGAAGTCTTCGTCGCGGTGGAAAGCACCGACGAGGAGGCGCTTGCCGCGGCCGACCCGCAGGCGGCGGCCCCGATCCTGGTCTCCGGGCGGCGCGCGGCAACCCTCAAGCTCACCAACCAGCGCGACGCGCTGCCGGGCGCGCCGGTGCTGATCCGCCGCGAGCCGTGGATCGACCTCGCTGCGGCCAACGCCATCGCCGACCCGGCGCTCGATCTCGCATCGCCGCTCAAGGGCCCGTTCGTGGCGCTGCCGGTCGACCTTGCGCAAATCCACGCCGCGGCGCTGAAGCTGGCGCGGCTCGCCGGCCTGCTGCCGGCGCTGTTCGCGCTCGGGGCGGCTGCGAGCGAAGCCCAGATCGCGGCCGCCGACGTCATGGCGGCGGTGGTCGAATCGCAGAGCCGCATCGTCGCGCGCGCGCGGCTGCCCACCCGCCATGCCGAGCAGGCCGAGATCGTCGCGTTCCGCGGCGACGGCGACCCGGCCGAGCATGTCGCGCTGCTGATCGGCAGCCCCGAGGGGCGGGTGCCCTTGGTGCGGATCCACAGCGAATGCCTGACCGGTGACGTGCTCGGTTCGCTGAAATGCGATTGCGGGCCGCAACTCGAGCACGCGCTCGGCGCGATCGCCGCCGCCGGCTGGGGCATTCTCCTTTACCTGCGCCAGGAAGGCCGGGCGATCGGCCACATTAACAAGCTTCGGGCCTACGCGCTGCAGGACCAGGGCTTCGATACTTACGAGGCCAATCTGCGGCTGGGCTTCGAGGAAGACGAGCGCGGCTTCGCGGCGGCGGCGGGGATGCTGCGCGCGCTCGGCCAGCAACGGGTGCGGCTGCTGACCAACAACCCCGGCAAGGGGGCCGGGCTCGAGGCGGAAGGGATCGAGGTGGCCGAGACGGTGCCGCTGAGCGTCGCGGCGGGCCCGCACAACCAGGCCTATCTCGAGGTCAAGCGCCGCCGCGGCGGGCATCTGCTGTAGGTTTGGCACCG
>JBQTJR010000080.1:0-13510 GCA_052386895.1 Sphingosinicella sp. | reverse complement strand
TCTGTGGGCGGAAGAGTCCCGCGAATCGGGTCGATTCCCAATAGCAACGATGCAGAAAAACTATCGCCGCCGATCGCTCCCCGTTAACCCCTTAAAATGGCGTGCACCGTATTGGGAGGGAAGGGACACGAAACGGCCAGTTGAAGCGAAGAAAATGGTTAATCGCTTGCACTTAAACCACTCCTTTGCATCTGCTCGCCTACGCCGCCCGCGAAGGAAGTGGAGGCAAACCGCCTTTTCATCTTCCGGACGGCCAGAAACAGGAAGGTGTTATGTCGGTACGATTGGCTTTGGCGAAACTCTGCGCCTGTACGTGCGGAGGAGCCGTGATCGGCGGCGGCGCGGTTCACGTGGCGGAAAATCCGCCGGCGCGACCGGCCATCGTCAGCCAGGCAAAGGCCTCGGTGGCCCGTACCGCGGTGCGCAGCAGCGGCGCGCGCCGGCGAGTCGTCCGGCGCACGGTCCGACGGACAACCTGCCCTGCGGCCCAGGCGCAGCAGGCGGCGATCAGCCGCACCATTGTGCCTCCCATGCTCATTCCACCGCCGGCACCCCCGCCGATGGTCGCGAGCAGCGCCAGCGGCGGCGTTCCGATCGTGATCGGTGGCAGTTCGGGCGGGGGCGGCTTCGGCTTCGGCGGCGGCTTCTTCGCCGGCGGATTCTTCGGCGGCAGCACTGGCAGTACCGGCAGCACCGGCAGCGGTAGCACCGGCAGCACCGGTAGCAGCAGCTCGACATCGGCCGGCGGCAGCTCGAGCAGCACCAGCACGTCCGCGGGCGGGTCGTCAGGCGCGTCGTCGGGTACGTCCACAGGCACGTCTTCGGGCATCACCATCAACATCTCGACCTCGAGCGGAACCATCTCGACCTCGAGCGGGACTGTCTCGACATCGAGCGGCGTTTCCTCGTCCACCGGCGGCGTATCGACCTCAAGCGGCGTGTCGAGCACCGGCTCCTCGACTTCCAGCGGCGTATCGAGCACCGGCTCCTCGACCTCGAGCGGCGTCTCCAGCTCGACCTCGAGCGGCGAAGTGTCCTCGACCAGCTCGACCGGCGGCAGCTCCAGCTCGACCTCCAGCGGCGAAGTCTCCTCGACCAGCTCGACCGGCGGCAGCTCGACCGGCGGCAGCTCCACCTCGACCTCGACCGGCGGCAGCTCGACCTCGAGCGGCGTCTCCACTTCGAGCGGCGTCTCGACCTCAAGCGGCGTGTCCAGCTCGAGCTCGACGTCGAGCGGCACGGTCACCTCGAGCAGCTTCGGAGCGACCAGCAGCTCGACCTCGTCGAGCACCAGCGCGAGCAGCGCGAGCTCGGCCTCGAGTTCTACGTCCAGCTCGACCTCCAGCGGCGCTACCTCGACCAGCAGCTCGTCGAACGGAGTGCCGGTGCCGGCCCCGCCGATGGTGCTGCTGTTCGGTGCGGCAGCGGCGGCCCTGGTCGCGCGCCACCGGCTGGCCAGACGGAAAGACTGAGCCGGCGCTGATCCGAGCGGCTACCGCGCCAGCAGGATCCGCTCAATTTCCTCGACCGGGGTGTTGACGAGATCCTTCGCGACCTCGCCGGCCAGCCGTTTCTCGACCTCCTTATGGTAGTGCTTGCGCAGTTCGCCGAGCGTGCGCGGCGGCGCCACGACGATCAAGGATTCGAAGTCGTTGTTGAGCGCCCGCTCCTTGAGCATCGCCGCCGCGTCGGCGGCGAAGCGGTCTTCCTCGAGCTGGTGAAAATCGACCTCGCCCATCGTGCCGCCATGACCGCCGATGACGTTCATCGCCATGCCGGCGGTATCGCTGGCCTGCTCGTGATGATCGGGATTGTCCTGCACCTCCTTGCGCTCCACTTCGAGGTTGGGGAAATCGGCGTCGCCCTGGTTGCGGAAGAACAGCAGTTTGCGGCCGTCGGCCACCAGGATGCAGCTGTTGTGCGGCATGCGCATGATCGGTTTCTCCGTCCTTTATTGCGCCTATCAACGCTTGAACCCGCCTTGTGTGCCTGCCGGCCAATGGCCATTGGGACGCGGTGCGGGTGCTGCTCACCAACGATGACGGGGTCAACGCCACCGGCCTCAAGCTGCTCGAGACGATCGCGCGCGGGTTCACCGAGGATATCTGGATCGTCGCTCCGGTCGAGGAACGTTCGGGCGCCGGCCACTCGCTGACTTTGACCGTACCGCTGCGGCTGCGCCAGCTCGGCGAGCGCCGCTACTGCGTCACCGGCACGCCGACCGATGCGGTGATGCTGGCGATCGCCTGGGTAATGAAGGACAACCCGCCCGACCTCATCCTGTCGGGGGTCAATCGCGGCGCCAATCTAGGCGAGGACGTTACCTATTCTGGCACGGTATCGGCGGCGATGGAAGGCGCGCTCGCCGGCATCCCGTCGATCGCGCTGAGCCAGGTCTATGCGGCCGAGGGGATGGGCGACACGGTGCCGTTCGCCGCCGCCGAAGCGTGGGCCGACGAGGTGCTGCGGCCGTTGCTCGCCGCGCCGCTGGCCCCGCACACCCTGATCAACGTCAATTTCCCGGCCATGCCGCCGAGCGAGATCAAAGGGGTCCGGGTCGTTCGCCAGGGCATGCGCGATTACGGACGCCTCAGGATCGTGCAACGGCGCGATCCGCGCGGTTACGATTATTACTGGTTCGGGCTGCGGCCGGTGCTGCAGACACCGGGTCACGCTACCGATCTCGAGGCGATTGCAGACGGCTTCGTGACGGTGACCCCGCTCCATCTCGACATGACCCACGAGGCCTCGCTCGCCGAACTGGCGGAGCGGTTCGCGATTCACTCCCCCGGGCGGTAAACGCGTTCCGTGTGGCCGGCGAGCTGGTCCGGCCAGAAATAGACCTCGCGCAGTTGGCCGCTGGCGTAGCGCATCGCCTGGTCGTTGAAGTGCGGCGAGCTGGAATTGCCGCTGGCGCCGCCGGCGGTGACCGCCAGTGCCCGCACCCGGCCGCCATTCACAAATTCGACGACGGCGACGAAACTGTTGCCGCTGTTGCCGTACCAGCGGCGGGTGCCGCGCCGGGGAGCGGCGGCGAACGAGGCGACCGAGCCCCAGCCGCCCGAGGTGAAACCGACGGGGATACTCGGCGCGTCGTCGGAATAGACCTGGTCGATCGCGCCGGTGAGGCGCTGGAAGCGGTTGACCTCGCCCCAAGGCACCCGCCAGCGGCCATAATCTCGCCGCAGTCGTTCGAGCGCGGCGGCAAGCGCGTCGAGCTGGCGGTCGGCAGCAAGCGCTTGCATCTGCTCGTGCGCGATCATCCAGCGCTGGCGGGTGACCTCGGTGGGGATCAGCCGGCGCATTTCCTCGCCCCAGAAGATGGCGAGCGTCGTCGCCTCGGACGCGAGGGTCCAGCGCCGGTCCCAGCCGCGCAGCATCGCGACCGGCTCGGCCAAGGCGGTTCGGCGCGGATCGTCGCGCACCAGACCTTCGAACGCGGCCAGCAGAGGCGGCAGCAGGTAATCGAACGCGGTCAGCCGGTTGCTGAAGGCGAGCGCGCGAAGTTCCTCGAGAGACCGCGGCGGCTGCGCCTGCAGCAATTCCAGCGCGTGCAGCCCGCGCGCATTCTCGCCGACCGTATCGAAATAGCGAGGAAAGGCGGCAGCGCTGAGACTGCCCGGTCCTGCCGCCGCCCAAGGTCCGTTATTTGTGTTGTGCAGCCAGCCCGACGCTGGATCGACCAGCTGCGGCAGCTCGGTCAGAGTATGCAAATTGCCCCAGCGGGTCGCCGGATCGGCGCCGTCGACGGGTCGGAACCAGTCGAAACGGTCGTCGCGGCGCGGCATGAATTGCGGGACCAGCAAGGCGATTTGGCCGTCGGCGTCGGCATAGATCGTGTTGTTCGAGCTGTTCGCCCTCAGCGCTGCCGTTTCGAGATATTCGCGCAGATTGCGGGCGCGGGTACGCAGGAACGACTGACTCAGCGCCTCGACCGGCCGGTGCATCAAGGCGATGCTGACCCAGCGCCCGCTTTCGGTGCGGGACAACCGGGCCGTTGTGTGTGCGGTAGGTCTCGAAGCGGCGCTCGGAGCGGTGGCCGTCGGCGGTGCGGTATGGGATGGAGATGGTCCGCACCTCGACCGGACGCTCCTCCTGGCCGAAGCGGTAGAATAGCCGATCGTCGCGACGGATTATCGTTTCGAGAAACTCGTCGACATTGTCGACGCCGCTGGTGGTGTGCATCCAGCCCAGCCGCTCGTTGAACCCTTGGTAGACGAAGAACTGGCCCCATGTTACCGCGCCATAGGCATTGAGACCTTCATCGCTGGTCATCTGCAGCTCGGAGCGGAAATAGAAGCTGGTATGGGGGTTGATCAGCAGCAGCGCCCGGCCGGCGCCGGCATGACGGGGGCCAATCGCAACGCCGTTCGAGCCGCCCGGTTCGCCGGCCGGCACTGATGCGCCCGCTCTCCGCTGTGTGCCATAAAGCGCCTCGAGCCCGGCGAGCGACACGCGCTCGATGTCACCGCCAATGCTGCCTTCGCTGAAGCTCAGCGCCATCCACGGCTCGAAGCGGGTCAGCACGCGCGGTCGTACCCCGGGGTGGGTATCGAGGTAGAAATTGAGCCCGTCGGCCCAGGCGCGCATGAGATGCCTGAGCCAGGCCGGGCTGGCCGCGAAGCGCGCTTGAAGGTCGGCAGCATCGATGAACAGGCGCTGGCGCAGATCGCGCCAGATCGCGCTCTCGCCCTTGGCCTCGGCAGCGCGGCCAAGTGCGTTGAGGTAGTTCAACTCGATACGCGGAAAATCGTCCTCAGCCTGGGCGTAGATCGTGCCGAACACCGCGTCGGCGTCGGTCCGCCCGCGGACATGCGCTATGCCCCAGTCGTCGCGGGTGATGGTGACCGCATTGGCGTGGGCTCGCCAGCGAGCCTGCTCGTTGCCGGCTTCGGGAAACGACGCGCAGGCGGCAAGCCAGAGGAAGGCCAGCAGCAGGCCGAGCCGGGTGAAGAATGGATGGGGCATTGCGAGAGCGCCTAGGCTAGGAAATCGCCCCGTCCCACCCTATTTTGGGGCTCCCCATGGAACTCGAACTCCCGGCGCCGCCCAAGGTAGGCATGGTTTCGCTCGGCTGCCCGAAGGCGCTGGTCGATTCCGAGCGCATCCTGACGAAGCTCAGGAGCGACGGCTATGCGTTGTCGCCAGACTATGCCGGCGCCGACGTGGTGCTGGTCAACACCTGCGGCTTTCTCGATTCCGCCAAGGAAGAGAGCCTGGCCGCGATCGGCGAGGCGATCGCCGAAAACGGGCGCGTGATCGTCACCGGTTGCATGGGCAAGGAAGCCGAATTGATCCGGGCGCGCTTCCCGCAAGTGCTCGCGGTGACCGGCGCGGCGCAATATGAGGACGTCGTCGGCGCGGTGCACGAAGCGGCGCCGGTGCCGCCCTCGGCCTATCTGAACCTGGTGCCGGAAGCCGGCCTGAAGCTGACTCCGCGGCACTATTCCTATGTGAAGATTTCCGAGGGCTGCAACCATCGCTGCAGCTTCTGCATCATCCCGTCCTTGCGCGGGCCACTGGCCAGCCGCCGGCCCGATGCGATCCTGCGCGAGGCGGAAAAACTGGTCGAGGCGGGAACCAGGGAGCTGCTGGTGATCAGCCAGGACAGCTCGGCCTATGGCGTCGATTTGAAGCACGCTTCCTGGCCGTGGCGCTGCGGCGAACTGCGCGCGCATTTGACCGACCTGGCGGCAGCGCTCGGCGGCCTCGGCGCGTGGGTGCGGCTGCATTACGTCTATCCCTATCCGCACGTCGATAATTTGATCCCGCTGATGGCCGAGGGTCTGGTCCTTCCCTATCTCGATATCCCGTTCCAGCATGCGAGCCCGCAAGTGTTGAAGGCGATGCGCCGGCCGGCGAACGAGGCGCGAGTGCTTGAGCGGATCAGAAGCTGGCGCGAGATGTGCCCCGACATCGCCATCCGCTCGACTTTCATTACCGGCTTCCCCGGCGAGAGCGATGAGGATTTCGAGCATCTGCTCGGCTGGCTCGAGGAAGCCCAGCTCGATCGGGTCGGCGCCTTTCGCTTTGAGCCGGTGAAAGGCGCAGCGGCTAACGACCTTGCGGGCGCGGTGCCGGAAGAGGTGAAGGAAGAGCGTTACGCCCGGCTGATGGAAAAATGCGCCGCGATCTCGGCGGCCAAGCTGCGGGCGAAAGTCGGGGCAACGATCGAGGCGATCATCGATGCGGTCGACCCCGAGACCGGAGGGGCAACCGGCCGATCGAAGGCGGATGCGCCCGAGATCGACGGCGAGGTCCATTTGCGCGACGCGGGCCACCTGCACCCGGGCGATATTGTCGAGGTGAGGGTCGAGGACAGCGACGAGCACGACATGTTCGGCGTGGCGGGTACGCAAGCCAACCGGACCGCGCCTCCACTATCGAACTAATCGCGACGGCCCATCAGCGGATCGCGGCCGCGGCGGTTGTGGCGGACGATCCACACGATCAGACCGATCACCGCGAACAGCGCCAGCGGCCCCAATATTCGCAGCCAGCCAAGCGCGCGATCCCAGCCGTGCATCAACTGCAACTCGATTGGAGGCAAATGCTGGCGGGTGACGCTCCACTGCACCACCTCGTCGGGTCCGCCCTGCGACAGGGTTCGGAAGCGGGTCACCGTCCACTGTCCATCGCCCGAGGTGACAAGGGTAAAGCCCCGTTCGCGCCTGGAAATGCCGCCGGATATGTCGGTCGAGACTTGGGCCGAAACGATCTGGGTTTCGCCCGGCTCGCGCGGGAACAGGGCCGGCGCCCGCGCCAGCGGCACGGTGCTCATCGCCCACAATTCATGGCTGAAGCGCGGCTCAAGCCAAAAGGTATCGCCGGCGCGCAGCCGTTCGACCATGTCGTGCGCGAAGACGCGGTCCTGCTCGGACGTAAAGGTCTCGATCGCCGAGCGCAGCGAACAGGCGGCGAGCAGCAACAGCAGTGCGATGACGATCCCGCGCAGCATTTGAACGCGTCCAAGTCCCTCTCTAGTGAGCCCGCATGCCAGAGATCGCTTCTTGCCTCCAGCCGGACCGCGGCCAGGCGTCGACCGCTTTGCACCTCACCGACAAGGCGCATTTCGATTCCTGGCTGAAGGCACAGCCGGAGCGGGTGCGCCAGGCACTGACCGCCCAGGGTTTCAAGGGCGAAGGCTTCCAGCTTGCGATCATTCCTGGCGGCGATTCATTCGAAGTCGCGCTCGGAGTTGCCAAGATCGACAGCCTGAGTACCTGGTGCCTGGCCAAGGCGGCCGAGGAGCTGCCGAAAGGAACCTACCGCGTCGCCGGGGGCGGGCCCGGACCGGCGATGCTGGGCTGGCTGCTCGGCCAGTACCGGTTCGACCGTTACCGCACGAAGCCCGAGGCCAAGGGCGCGCGGGTGCTACTGACCGACGAGCCAGCACGGATCGGCAAGACAGTAAGCGAAGCCGAAGCGACCTTCCTGGTGCGCGACCTGGTCAACATCCCGGCCCGCGAGCTGGGTCCGGCCGAGCTGCAACAGGAAATCGAAAGGGTCGCGAAGGATTGTGGCGCCGAGGTGCGCACCACCGCCAGCAAAGAGCTGGCGCGCGAATTCCCGCTGGTGGCGGCGGTCGGCGGCGCAGCGACGGCGGAGCGGGCGCCGCGGTTGATCGAACTGGAATATGGCGACCGGCGCCATCCCAAAGTGACGCTTGTGGGCAAGGGGGTGTGCTTCGATTCGGGCGGGCTCGACCTCAAGCAGGCGGCCGGCATGCGGCTGATGAAGAAGGATATGGGCGGCGCCGCGCAGGCGCTGGCGCTGGCGCAGCTCATCATGCGGTCGAATCTCAAGGTCCGGCTGCACCTGCTCATTCCGGCGGTGGAAAATGCGGTGTCGGGCGCCGCCTATCGCCCTGGCGACGTGATCCGGAGCCGCAAGGGCCTGACCGTCGAGATCGGCAATACCGACGCGGAAGGACGACTGATCCTCGCCGACGCGCTGGCTTTCGCCGCCGAGCGCGAGCCCGACCTGATGCTCGATTTCGCGACCCTGACCGGCGCGGCGCGGGTAGCCCTGGGGCCGGACCTGCCGGCCTTGTTCGCCAGTGACGACAGACTCGCCGAGGAACTGGTCGCGGCGGGCAAGGAGGTGACCGACCCCTTGTGGCGGATGCCACTGTGGGACGGCTATGACGAGCTATTGAACTCCGACATCGCAGACCTCGGCAACGTCTCCGACACGCCGATGGCGGGCGCGGTCACTGCCGCCCTGTTCCTGCGCAAGTTCGTTCCGGAAAAAACACCCTGGGCGCACGTCGACACCTTCGCCTGGCGGACCAGCGCCAAGCCAGGTCGTCCGAAGGGAGGCGATGCACTTGGAATGCGGGCGGCGTGGGCGGTGCTGAAGGCGAGATATTCGAACTAGCCGGCGCCATCCGGGCTGCGAAAAGCAAATTGAGTCCTCAAACGAGCCATTTTTGCGCCAGAATCCAATTCGGTGCGGAAACGAAAACGGTCGCGGCGGGTTTTGGAAAGGAACCTTGCACCAACCATTCGGAGCAACTGCCGTGGCCGAAATCGCGCTGAAAGGCTGGATGCACACCCTGATCAACTACGTCCGATCGGGGCAGCCCGACCTCACCAACCGGCAGATGGCGCTGATGCTGCTGGTTTACCTGACTCCCGGCCCGCACACGGTGCGCGGCCTTGCCCAAATCCTCGGCGTTTCGAAGCCGGTCATCACCCGCGCCTTGAATACGCTTGGCGCGCTCGGTTATCTGCGCCGCGTCCGTGACGAAAGCGATCGCCGCAACGTGTTCGTCGCGAGGACCAGCAGCGGTCAGGAATTCCTTGAAAGCTTCGAACGCCATCTCGAGCAGGAAAGCGCGAGCCGCAAGGCCGCGAGGGAGCGCGGACTCATCCTCCAGCACGGCTGAGCGTTTCCGCCTGACCGGCCCTTCGCAGCATCCCGATCCGCGCCTGCACGCCTATCGCCTAGACCTCGCCGACATCGTGCTCGCTGACCGGATCCTCGCCCCCCATTTTGCCAAAGCGGTGACGCGCAGCTGCGGCGCGCATGCGGCAATGATCCGCAAGCGCCCCGACGGCGAGGCCGAACCGGTCAGCGAGCTACTCCCCGGCGAAGAATTCGCAGTGCTGGAATATGCCGGCGGCTGGGCGTGGGGCTACGAGACGGGGAGCCACATGGTCGGCTATGTCGAGGCAATCGAGCTGACGCCGCGGATCGAGCCGACCCACGCGGTGTGCGAGAAATGCGCGCCGGTGGCGCCCGACAGCCGGCTGGGAACGCCGCTGCTGACCAGCCTGCCGATGGGGGCAAGGCTACGGGGCAACGAGCAGGGCGCGTGTCTCGCCACCGAATATGGCAGCGTGTCGCTCTCGCATCTGCGGCGGATCGACGAGCATGACGAGGACCCGGTGGTGGTCGCCGAGCGGCTGATCGGGGTGAAATGGTCGCCCGGCGGACGTTCGCACCATGGCGTCGACGCCGCCGGGCTGGTGCAATTGTCGTTGAGCCAGTGCGGGATCGCGGCGCCACGCCTGCCCGACCAGCTGCGGGAAATGGGGCGAAAGGTAGCCGACACGGCAAAATGCCGGCGCTGCGATATCGTATTTGTGGGCAATGTGATCGGGCTGATGATCGACGACCTGCTGATGATCCACGCCAGCGAGGCGGCCGGTAAAGTGACGGTGGAGCCGATCAGCCTCTATGATTCGGGCCCGCTCGAGCGGCGCCGGCTGCCCGACTAAACCTCCGATTGCGATTGCGTTTCGGGGACGGGACGGCCAGTTTGCGCACGCAAAAAAGGAGCGGAAATCATGAACGACATGACGACAAGCCGCGCGCCGGCCTGGTACCGGATCGTCACGGTTCTCGCGATCCTGTGGAATTTGATGGGGCTCTACGTCTTTCTCGTCAGCGTCGGCGCGGTAGCGAGCCCGCCGATGGACCCGGCCGAGCAGGCGATCGCGGACACGATGCCGACCTGGACGACAGCGGCGTTCGCGATCGGCGTCTTCAGCGGCCTGGTGGGAAGCCTGGGGCTGCTGCTGCTGAAAGGGTGGTCGCGGATGCTGTTGCTCTTGTCGCTGGTCGCGCTGGCGGTGCTGGAGGGATGGTGGATATTCCTTAGCGGGGGCCCCGAGGCGCTGGGGCCGTCCACCTACATAGTGCCGATCCTGGTCGTGGTGATCGCGCTGCTGCTCTGGTGGCTGGCCAACATGGGCGCGAAAAAGGGCTGGTTGAGTTAGGCTACATTTCCCCTCTCGCCCGCCGGATCGCGTACCAGCGGGCGACGTTGGCGTTGTGCTGCTCGATTGTCTCGGCGAAGACATGGCCGCCGGTGCCGTCGGCGACGAAGAACAAAGCTCGAGTCGGCTGCGGGTCGAGCACCGCGGCGATCGATTCCCGGCCGGGATTGGCGATCGGCCCTACCGGCAGGCCGGCGCGCAGATAAGTGTTGTAACCATTGTCGGTGTTCAGCTCGGAACGGAGGATGCGCCGGCCGAGTGGGCGACCGTGGGTTACCGGGTAAATGACGGTCGGGTCGGCGCCGAGCCGCATGCCCCGGTGCAGCCGGTTGGTATAAACGCCGGCTATCAGCCGCCGCTCGGAAGGCTTGCCGGTCTCTTTCTCGACGATCGAGGCGAGGATGATTGCTTCCTCGGGCGTATCGACAGCGATGCCGGGCCGCCGGCGCGCCCATAGCCGCGCCAGCTCGCGGCGCATCGCTGCCTGCATCCGCGCCAGTACCGCCGCCCGCGTCTCGCCGCGCTGGAAACTGTAGCTGTCGGGAAGCACGCTGCCTTCCTCAGGCACTGCGATCGGCCCGGCGAGATAGGGAATGCGCAGCAGCCGCTCGTGTACCAGCACCGACGGCATGCCTTCCGGAATGACAACCAGCCGCTGCACCGGCCGGCCGTGCTGCAGCAGGTCGAGCACCGAAAGGGCGCTCATGCGAGGGGGGATCAGGAACTCGCCGGCCTGGACCGGGTCGGACGAGCCGAGCGCGCGCGCCAGCAGCCGGAATGTATCGGCGTTGGCGCGGGTCGTCCCTGTCTCTTCGAGCTGGCGGGCGACGCGGGCAAGGCTGGCACCTTCGGCGACGATGATGGTGCGGGGCTGGCCGTGCGGTCCCGGCCCAAGCCACAGCAGCCAGAAAGCCGCGATCCCGGCCAGCACCACGAGCGCCGGAATGACAAGCAGGAAGAAGCGTTTCATGGCCGCAAGGTCCGACAGTCGCGCGCGGCGTGCAAGCCGGTTACTGGATCGCCTTCAGGACCAGGCTGGCATTGGTGCCGCCGAAGCCGAAGCTGTTGTTGATCGCCGCCTTCACACTTCGCTCGCGGGCGGTGTGCGGCACCAGGTCGACGCCGGCTGTGCCCTCGCTGGGATTGTCGAGGTTGAGCGTCGGCGGCACCACCTGGTCGCGCATCGCCAGGATGCAGAAGATCGTCTCGACCGCGCCGGCGCCGCCGAGCAGGTGGCCGATCGCCGACTTGGTCGAGCTCATCGACAGGTCGCCGATGGCGTTGCCGAACAGCTTGCGCACCGCGCCAAGCTCGAGCTCGTCGCCGAGGGGCGTCGAGGTGCCGTGGGCATTGATATAGTCGATATCGATCGGATCCAGCTGCGCGCGCTTCATCGCCACCGCCATCGCGCGATAACCGCCCGCACCTTCCGGGTGCGGCGCGGTGACATGATAGGCATCGCCCGACATGCCGTAGCCGACCACCTCGGCATAGATGTTGGCGCCGCGCGCCTTCGCCCGTTCATATTCCTCGAGCACGACGACGCCCGCGCCCTCGCCCATCACGAAGCCATCGCGATCCTTGTCGTAGGGGCGGCTGGCGCGCTCGGGCTGGTCGTTGAAATTGGTCGACAGCGCCCGCGCCTGGGCGAAGCCGGCAATGCCGATCGGGCAGATCGCCGCTTCGGCACCGCCGGCGAGCATCACGTCGGCATCGTCCATCGTGATCATCCGCGCTGCGTCGCCGATCGAATGAGCGCCGGTTGAGCAGGCGGTGACGACGGCATGGTTGGGACCCATCAGGCCGTACTTGATCGAGACCTGGCCAGAAATGAGGTTGATCAGCCGCCCATGGACGAAGTGGGGGCTGACCCGGCGCGGCCCCTTTTCGGCCAGCACCAGCGATTCGGATTCGATGCCGGGCAAGCCGCCGATGCCCGAGCCGATCGACACGCCGGCGCGATAGCGGTCCTCGTCGGACATGTCGGTGAGGCCCGCATCCTCCAGCGCCTGGCCGGCGGCGTCGATGCCGTAGACGATGAACGGATCGACCTGGCGCTGCACCTTGTGATCGACGCGCTTGCCCGGATCGAAGCCATGTTCGTGATCCGCCGGCTTCACCTCGCAGGCGATCTTGCAGGCATAATCCTCGGGATCGAAATGTGTGATGCGGCCGGCGCCGCTCTTCGAGGCGAGGATGTTCGACCATGAGGTATCGACGTCGCTTCCCAGCGGCGTCACCAGCCCCAGACCCGTCACGACGACACGGCGCATGCGCTTCAACTCCCGGAAAGACGAAACGGCCCCCCGGCGAGAGACGGGGAGCCGCTTCGAACCTGGCTCACCGCCGGGCGGCGGGCGAAACCTCAGGCTTTGTTCTGGTCGATATAGTCGATCGCGTCCTTGACGGTGCTGATCTTCTCGGCGGCGTCGTCCGGTATCTCCACCCCGAATTCCTCCTCGAAGGCCATCACCAGCTCCACGATGTCGAGGCTGTCGGCGCCGAGATCATCGATGAAGCTCGCGTCCTCGGTCACCTTGTCGCCCTCGACGCCAAGATGCTCGACAACGATCTTCTTCACCCTTTCGGCCGTCTCGCTCATGGTCGTCCCTTCCCTAGCGTATCTATCGGCGCTCGCCCTAAACCCGCGCGGGCGCCGCTGGCAAGGGCCGCAGAGGTCAGTCGGAAAGGACGCGGCGGCTGCGCTCGATCGCGACCAATGCGCCGAGATAGTTGCCGATCAGGAAGGCGTGTTGCTCGAGCGTCGCTGGCGCTGAGCCCCGCTCGATCATGTAGCCGAGCAGCCGCTCGAGGTCGTCGGCGCTGAACTCGTCGCCCGGGATGACAGCGAGATCGAGCCAGTCGCCGATCAAGGCGGTGTCGACGCCGGCGCTGCGCAGCCGCGTGCCGGCATAATCACCGACGACGAACGCGACGGCGAGCGCGGCATAATTCTCGCTCGATGCCAGGTCCCAGCCGAGCGTCTCACCACAGCTGAGCACCGAAGCCTGCAGCGCGTCGAAACCCGGCCCCTCGGGCTCGCGATCGGCGGCAGTGAACTCGCCGATATTGTCGCGTTCGTCGGCGGACATGCCGCCGAGCACGCATTGCAGGTCGGCGCCGGCAAGCGCCGGATGCGCGAGCGCGAGTAAGGACATTAGGGTCAGGACCCATTAAAGGGATTCACAGGGAAGCTTGTATCTGATTCAATGGTGGTGTCGAGGAGGCGCTGCCATGAGTGATCTGATCTGGCTGACGCAGGCGCAGATGCGCCGGATCGAGCC
>JBQTJR010000079.1:0-55796 GCA_052386895.1 Sphingosinicella sp. | reverse complement strand
ACGCGGTCGCGCGCCAGCCGGCCGCGGAACGGACCGAGTCTTTCGTCGAGCAAGGCCAGCTCGGTCGGCGAGGAGTGGGCGAGCTGATCGAAGCGGGTGATGCCGAGCGCGTGCAGCTGGGCGACGAACTTGGGGCCGACGCCCTTCAGGCGGCCAAGATCGACGGCGGCGCCTTTGGCGCCTTCGCCGCCCGAAAGCGCACGACGCGCCTCGACTCCGAGCACCTCGCCGGCGACGTCGGTGGTGGCCGCCGCCACCTCGCCGGTGACGCCGCCGCCCTCGCGCGGTTTCATGTAAGGTCGCTCGCGGCTGGCTCGTCCTGGCTCGTCTGCCCCGCGGTCGCCGTCGCTGCGCACCAGCCGCTGGCGGCGCGGCCGCAGCAGCAGGAAGATCGCCAGCAGCACGACCAGGCCGCCGGCGATCCAGAGCAGGATTTCTTCACTCATTGGCGATGTCCTTCGGCGTTTCAGCGCCGCGACGTATCCAGCGCGCGGTGAAGAGGCCGATCGCCAGCGCGACGAGGAGCAGGATCAGGTTGAACTGGGCGAGGCTTCGCATCTCAGTCTTTCAGGTATCCAGTCTTGCGCGGCCGGAACAGGAACCAGCCGACGCCGACGCCGGTCGCATAGGCCGCGCCGGCCAGCAGCAGGGTTTCAGCGAACAGCGGCAGCATTGTCGCCTCCATCCTGTGCGCAGCAGGCGCTTTCCTCCCATCGCAAGCTGGCGACGCCGGCAACGGCCAGCACGCGATCGTTGAGGCCGGGGAGCAGCCCCATCCCCTCGCGCTGAAAATCATTGGCCGGGCCGGACAATATCGCCTGGCGCCACATCATCGGCTCGCGCTGGATGCGAACGGTCACGCCCGGGAGCTCTGATTCGCGTACCGCCGCGGTGGCGCGCGCCTCGAGGTCGGCGACATAGGTCTCGCCGCGCCCGAGCGGGCCGTGGCTGATCCAAGCCGCGATCAGCGTGGCCACCAGGCCCACAAGAAGCTTCAGCGGCGCGCCCATCGCCTTTCTCTCTTACGGCTTGCCGCGGCGCGCGTCAGCTTTTTCGCGCGGCTTGCCGGGTTGCAACCGCTTGAGCTCGCGCCAGCCGATGTCGCGCCGGAAATAGCCACCCGGGTAATGCACCGCGTCGGCGGCGCGATAGGCGATGCGCTGCGCCTGCTTGAGCGTCGGCGCCCGCGCCGAGACGTTGAGGACGCGGCCGCCGGCCGCGGAGAGGTGGCCGCGGCTCAGCGCGGTTCCGGCCTGGAATACCAGCGCGCCTTCCGCCTCGGCCCGGTCGAGCCCTTCGATCCGGCCGCCGCGCTTCGGCTCGCCCGGATAGCCCTTGGCGGCAATCACCACCACGATCGACGCTTCCTTGGCGAAACGCGGTGGCTTGCAATCGGCCAGCGTGCCGCCGGCGGCGGCCGCGGCCAGCTCCAGCAGGTCGCTGTCGAGCCGCAGCATCAGCGCCTGGCATTCGGGATCGCCGAAGCGGACATTATATTCGACCAGCTTCGGCCCGTCCGCGGTCAGCATCAGCCCGGCGTAGAGCAGTCCGGAATAGCGCGTGCCGCTCTCGGCGAGCGCGGCCAGGGTCGGCCGCACGATCTCGTCGATGACGCGCCGCTCCAGCTTCGCCGTGAATATCGAGGCCGGGCTGTAGGCGCCCATGCCGCCGGTATTGGGTCCGCTATCGCCCTCGCCGATCCTCTTGTGATCCTGCGCCGAACCGAACGGAAGCACCGTCTCGCCGTCGACCAAAGCGAAGAAGCTGACTTCCTCGCCGTGCATATATTCCTCGATCACTACCCCCCTGTCGCCGCCTTCGCCGAAGTCGCCGCCGAACATCGCGTCGAGCGCCCGCTCGGCGTCGTCGGGCGATTCGGCGATCACCACGCCCTTGCCGGCGGCCAGCCCGTCCGCCTTGATCACCGCCGGGAAGCCGAATTCGCCGAGCGCCGCTTCGGCCGCCATCCGGTCGGAGGCGCGCAGGTAGCGGGCGGTCGGAATGCCCGCGCGCGCGCACAGGTCCTTGGTAAAGCCTTTCGAACCTTCGAGCATCGCCGCCTGCTTGCCCGGTCCGAACACCGGTACGCCCATCACTCGTAAATTGTCGGCCAGCCCGTCCACCAGGGGCACTTCCGGTCCGATCATCACCAGCGCGAGGGCATGGCGTCGACAGAAATCGACCACCGCGCGATGGTCGGCGGCATCGAGCGACACCAGCTCGGCGCAGTGGGCGATGCCGGGATTGCCCGGCGCGGCGTACAGCTTGCCGATCAGCGGCGATTGCGCGAGCTTCCAGGCGAGCGCATGTTCGCGCCCGCCCGCACCGATGAGCAGCACATTCATGGACGACGTACCTCCGCCCGAAGGCGGCCTCCTAGCCAAGCCGGCGGAAGGCGACAACGCGCCCCCGTTGACCGTCGCCGAGCTGTCGCAGGCGCTGAAGCGGGTGGTCGAGGGCTCGTTCGATCATGTCCGCGTGCGCGGCGAGATATCCGGCTTCAAGCGGCACGGCTCGGGCCACTGCTATTTCACCTTGAAGGACGAATCCGCCTGCCTCGACGCGGTGATCTGGCGCGGCAGCGCCGGTTCGCTGCGCTTCGCGCCCGAGGACGGCATCGAGGTGATCGCTTCGGGCCGCCTCACCACCTATGCGGCCCGCTCGCGCTACCAGATCGTCGTCGATCGGCTCGAGCTGTCGGGCGAGGGTGCCCTGATGGCGTTGCTCGACCGGCGCCGCCGCCAGCTCGCTGCCGAGGGCCTGTTCGACGCGGATCGCAAGCGGCAGCTGCCGTTCGCGCCGCGCGTCATCGGCGTCATCACCTCGCCGACCGGCGCGGTGATCCGCGATATCCTCCACCGGCTCGAGGATCGCTGCCCGTGCCACGTCTTATTGTGGCCGATACCGGTCCAGGGCGAGGAGGCGGCGGCGCGGGTGGCTGCCGCGCTCGCCGGCTTCAATGGCCTGGCGCAGGAAGGGCCGGTGCCGCGTCCGGAGCTGCTGATTGTCGCCCGCGGCGGAGGCTCGATCGAGGATCTGTGGGCGTTCAACGAGGAGGTTGTGGTCCGCGCCGTCGCCGCTTCGGACATCCCGGTGATCTCGGCGGTCGGGCACGAAACCGACACTTCGCTATGCGATTTCGCTGCCGACGTGCGCGCGCCGACGCCGACCGCGGCGGCGGAAATGGCGGTGCCGGTGCGCGGCGAGCTGCTCGCTTCGATCGGCGAGCTTGGCGCACGCATGGCGCGCTGCATAAGGCGGCTGCACGAGCGCGCCGGTGACCAGCTCGCCGCCTTGCTGCGGTTGTGGCCGGCGCGAGAACACCTGCTGGCGCCGCAGCAGCAGCGGGTCGACGAGCTGGCCGATCGCTTGCCGCGGGCGCTGCGCTCGCGGCTCGACCGCGCCGGCCGGCAGCTGAGCCAGGTCGCCGGTCCGTTGCGGCCGGCGTTGCTGGTCGGGGCGCTGCAGCGCGGCCGCGAACGGCTCGAATCCTTGTGGCGCGTCGCCGAGCTGGCCCATCCCAACCGGCCGCTGGCGCGGGGCTATGCCCGCGTCGAGGACCGCGAGGGGGCGGTATTGACCTCGGCCGGGGCCGCGCGGCGGGCGCGAATGTTGCGGCTGATTTTCGGCGACGGCGCGGTCGAGGCGATCACCGGCGACTCGCCGAGAACGGGCCGGGCAGGCAAGCAGGCGGGCGCGCGCCAGCCGAAACTGCTATAGAGGCACCTCATGTTGATGGCGAACAAGGGCCGCCCGGCGCGGCTGCATTATCTTCCCGGCACCTACCGGGTGCTGGTTCCGGGCGATCACGTCACCTGCGCGGTGACCCGCCAGCCGATAGCCTTGAGCGACCTTCGTTACTGGAGTGTTGCCCGCCAGGAAGCCTATTGCTCGGCCGAGGCCTCGCTTCAGGCCGAGGAGAGCGTGGCAAAACGCTAGCGGACCCGGACCACCCGCACGCCGGGACGTTCCTCGACATTGGCGATGAAGGAGCCGAGAATGCCGCGGCGGATGCGGATTGCCTCGCCGGTCCGGGCGCGGGTGCGGCGGCCGTCGGTCTGGACCCAGGTGCCGCCCTCCTCGAGCACCAGCACCAGCCGGCCGTCCGGGCCGACATAGGACGAGCCGACCCGGCTATTGATCTGGTTGAAGCCCTCTTCTTCCGACTCTTCGTCGTCGTCATCGCCTCCGAAAATGCCCAGGTCGGGTATCGCCAGGCCGAACAGGCTGCGGCGGGTCCGCCGCACCTGCTCCCGGTCGACCACCGCGATCTCGCGATTGGCCTCGGCCGCCTGCAGCGCCGCCACCTGGGCATCGAAACAGGCCAGCCGCTGGCGCTCGTCGCCGATCTCGCGGCAGGCGATGATCCGGGTCAGCACTTCGGGGCGCTCGCTCGCACGCGCCTGCGCGAACAAAGGTGTGGGCGCAGTGGCGGCGAGGGCGATCAGCAGCAGGCGTATCTTCATGGGCTCCTTATTCATTCACTCGCGCTCGCTTGTCGAGGCCCGCTTCACTGTCCGGTGCCGGACGCGACTGTGGCATTGGCGCCACAGGCGGCCGAATAGTCGCGCCGCGGCGCCGTCCGAGAATTGTCTTGGCGCACAAGCTCGCATAACCCATGATGCAAGGGCGAATAGGATCGCCTGAACTGCCACACGTCGCGCCGGTGCGACTAAAAGGGGAAACTTACATGATGACCCGTTCCAAGAGCAGCCTTCTGGCCTCGACCTTCTTTGCCACTTCGGCGTTGCTGGCCTCCCCGGCCTGGGCGCAGGTAGAGCCGGTTACCGAAGAAACGGACGTTGCTACCACCGAGGAAGAGAGCGACGCTCCGATCGTCGTCACCGGCACGATCATCCAGAACCCGAACCTTACCTCTTCCTCGCCGGTCAACGCGGTCAGCGAGAACGAGCTCGAGCTGCAGCAGGCCAACCTCGCCGAAGAAGTGCTTCGTGAGGTGCCGGGCATCGTCCCGTCGGTCGGCCAGGCGTCGAACAACGGCAATGGCGGCAACTCGTTCGTCGACTTGCGCGGCCTCGGCCCGAACCGCAACGTCGTCCTGCTCGACGGCCGTCGCGTCGTTCCGGCCACCCTCAGCGGCCTGTTCGACCTCAACAACATTCCGCTCGCTTTGATTCAGCGCGTCGACGTGCTGACCGGCGGCGCTTCGACCACTTACGGCGCCGACGCCGTGTCGGGCGTGGTCAACTTCATCACCCGCCGCGATTTCGCCGGCATTGACATCAACCTCTCCGAGCAGATCAGCGAGCGCGGCGACGGCAATATCTTCCGCGCCGACGTACTGATCGGCGCCAGCTTCGACGACGGCCGCGGCACTGTCGTGATCAATACCGGCTACCAGGAAGCGGACCCGATCTACCCGGGCGCGCGCGATTTCGGTGCATTCGCGATCAGCTCCACCACCGGCGGCCCGGGCGGCTCGGGCACCGCCGTGCCCTCGCGCTTCACACTCGGCACGATCGGCACCCGCCAGGTCAACGCGACCGGCGACGCCTTCCTGCCGACTGCGGCGTTCACCGCCTTCAACTTCAACCCGTACAACGTCTACCAGGTGCCGTTCGAGCGCTACAATGTCTACACCGCCGGCAATTACCAGATCAGCGACGCGATCGAGGTCTACGGCCGCGGCCTGTTCTCGCAGAACACCGTCGACACGATCATAGCGCCGTCCGGCTCGTTCGGAATCGCCGTCACGCTCCCGCTCAACAACCCGTTCCTGACCCCGGCGCTGCGCAACCAGTTCTGCGCGGGCAACGGCATCCCGCAGGCGGCGTGCGACGCGGCCGCCAATCCGCTGCTGCGGCCGGGCGATGCGGCCTATCGCCAGGTTGCTACCGGTCTGTTCCGCCGCGCGGTCGAGGTCGGTCCGCGCATCAGCAATTACGTCAACTCGGTATTCGATTACATGGTGGGCGCAACCGGCGGCATCACCGACACGATCGACTGGGATCTGTTCGGTGCCTATGGCGAATCCCGCCAGGTCACGGAGATCCAGAACTATCTGCTCAACTCGCGGACCCGCGCGTCGATCGCGGCGGGGCGTAACGCGGCCGGCCAACCGGTCTGCTTCCAGCCCGCCCCGCAGCCCGGCGTCGGGACGTTCCCCACCCCAGCGAGCTGCGTCCCGATCAACTGGTTCGGGCCGGCCGGCAACGCCACCTGGACGCCGGCGGCGATCGATTTCCTCAGCGACACCAGCGTCGTCCGCACCAACGTCGCGCTGGCCCAGGCGCGCGGCACCGTCAGCGGCGATTTCGGCTGGCCGATGCCCTGGGCCGAGGATCCGGTCGCTTTCGCGGTCGGCGGCGAGTATCGCGAATATGACGCGCAGCAGGCGTCGGACAGCCTCGCCCAGTCGGGCGATCTCGGCGGCGCCGGCGGCGCCTCGCCGAACATCGATGGCGGTTTCCACGTTTACGAGGCGTTCGCCGAGTTGATCGTCCCGGTCATCCAGGACCGGCCGTTCTTCAACGAGGTGCAGTTCGAGGGCGGCATTCGTTACTCGGATTACACCATCGACGCCCCCGGCAGCCCGACCTTCAACACCACCACCTGGAAGGTCGGCGGTCACTGGGAGCCGGTGCGCGGCCTGCGCTTCCGCGGCAATTATTCGCACGCGGTTCGCGCCCCCAACATCGCTGAGCTGTTCGCGCCGGTGAACACCGGCCTGATCGGCCTTACGGACGACCCGTGCGCGCGGCTGAACGATCAGGGTGCGCCGACCGGCCGCGGCCCGTTGACCGGCGAGCTGCTGGCCGTCTGCCTGGCGCAGGGTGCCCCTGCAGGCGTCGTGCAGCAGATTTCCCAGCCGATCGCCGGCCAGGCGCTGCAGACCACCGGCGGCAACATCAACCTGCTGCCCGAAACCGCCAATACCTGGACGGTCGGCCTGATCTTCCAGCCCGATTTCATCCCGGGCCTGTCGTTGTCGGTCGACTATTACAATATCGAAATCACCGGCGCGGTCAGCGCGCCGACGCCGAACGACGTGATCGTGGCGTGCTTCGGTTCGGCCGCGGCGAACCCGGCGACCCTGGTCACGCCGCCCGCGGGCGCTTCGACGTCGCCCGCCTGCACCGGCATCCGCCGCGACCCGCTCACCGGCACGCTCAGCGGCGACCCGGCCACTTCGACCGGCCTGCCTCGGCAAGCGTCCAACCTCGGGCGGATCGAGACCAGCGGTGTCGATTTCACGCTGAACTATAGTCGTGATCTCGGCTTCGCCGGCCTCGACATCGCCGCCGTGCTCAACTGGACGGACGAACTGATTTTCCAAGCGACACCGGTCAGCGCGCCTCGGGAATGCGTCGGCTTCTACAGCGTCAACTGCCAGCAGCCGATCTTTGAGTGGCAGTGGAACGTCCGCACCACCTTCTCGTTCGACGACATCGACGTGTCGCTGCTCTGGCGCCACTTCGACAATGTCCGCTACGAGCCGGGCATCGGCACCCTGTTCGCCGGCACGCTGCCGGCAAGCACCGGCCGCGTCGCCGGCCAGCAGGTGGACTTCAACCGGATCGAGGCGCACGATTATTTCGATCTGGCGATCCGCATCCCGGTCGACGAGCACTTCACCTTGAACCTCGGTGTCCAGAATATTTTCGACACCGACCCGCCGATTGTCGGCGGCGAGGCGGGTGACCTTCCGTTCAGCAACGGCAACGTCTTCCCGTCGACTTACGACGCGCGCGGGCGCTTCTACACGGCGGGCGCTCGCATCCGCTTCTAGGATCGCGGGTCCGACGAAAAAGGAGGCGGGCCCTAGGGCCCGCCTCTTCTTTTTGCGCTTCGCATAGGACGGAATCCCCGGCGGGGCTCTATTCCCTCCGCGGTTGCACTGGCCGGCAATTGGATGCGTGGAGCCTGCTTCATTCAACAGGCGCGCGGGCAGTGCCAGCGACTGTCCGGCGCTGGCCGCAACCGCTTCGGCCCAGATCACCAATTTCTCGATCTCGCCGGCATGGACTCTGGCGGCCTCGCGCTGCTGTGCCCGGCTCGCTGCGTCCGAATCCTTCGCCGAACCTGGAATGGCTCTTGAAGGTGTCTCCCCTCGCGACGCCGCCTGCGCCGTCTTTGTCGAGCGGCAGGCGAAAGAGCTCGGCGAGCGCCGCGACCGTTTCGGCCGGCCTTGCGATCAGGGTCTCGCTGTCGAGCGTTTGGACCCGGTCAGGAAAGCGCTCGACGAGCGCCGCGAACAGCCGGTGCGGGGCGAGCATCCGATCGCGGCAATCTGGAGATCGGTCTGCCCCAATATGTCCTCTGGCGCGAAGCCGTAATCCATCAGGCCGTCGCGGCTCAGCTTTACGAACAATTCACGTACCCACAGCCGGCCCCACATACCCTTCTTCGCGATGGAACCGAGAAACAGCGGCAAGTACGCCTGCAGCCGAAGCGCGCGAGCGTCGGGCCGCATCGCCAGCATCTCCGTCGCGAACGGATTTATCAGGTTGGAAGACTTGAGTATCACCACCTCGGCGGCGGCAAACGGTCGTGCCAGCAGCGTCAGCACCGCATCCAGCACCTTCGCCAGCGCCGACCGCTCGGCACCGCGCTGTCGCCAGCCGCTGAGATCGTTGAGGATGAGTGGCTCCTTGAGACCCATCGCGATGCCTTCGATGTCGAACGCCCGGGCGAGCAGGGTCGAGCAGCAATAAGCGGAGTGAAAGATGTAATGGATCGGCGACCGTTCCGGCATCGCGGCCAGAGCCGATTTGCGGGCGATCGCTATCGGTCCCCCGGCTCCGCCGAGATATTCCTCGGTCAGGAAGGTCGCGGCGCGGTGCAGCGGCCGCGGCACCCGCAGGAAATGGACGACGTCGTCGATCGGCTCAACGCGGTGCGCAAGCCACTCGACATCGCCGACGATTCTCTCGATATTGGGATTGACCCTGGCCATGACGTCTTCTGCCCGGGCGCCGGACCGGTTCAACTGACGGCGTCTGGCGATTGTGTGCCTGTCAGGCGGCGGCCACGTCGAACGCAACCGTCATCCGTTCGCCGGCCCTGAACGGCCGCGTCCCGTGGATCAGGTAGGAAGGGAACAGCACAAGGCGGCCCGGCTTCGGCTCGATCGTTGCAAGCGGCTCCAGGTCCATGAGAAGGTCCGGCGCCGGCCGTCCGATCTCCAGCCAGCCGTCCTGCGTGTCCGCGCCGGCCGTCGCCACCCGGAAGTAGCAGGCCGAGCTGAGCAGGCCCAACGGATGATAATGCGGTTCGTGATAGCCGGCGTCCTGGAACCGTACCGACCAGGAGGCTGTAATTTTAAGCGGATCGTTCCGGTGCCGCAGCAGTGGATGGGTGTCATCCTCTTGCGGCAGACGATCGACATAGCAGGCGATGCCGCGCTCAATCGCTGACTTCAACGGCGTGAGCTCTGGCTCCACGCGGTCGAACAGGTTCCAGCGCGTCTGCGAGCCGCCGCGCACGCTCTGGCCGATCGTGTCGATCGCGTCCGTGTGCAATCGCAGCAACAGCGCGTCGACGGCGGCAAAGTCGGCGGGCGCGATCTCCAGCTCGTGCGTGTCGACCAGGCCGGGCTGGCCTGACAGCCAGGTGGCCCGCGAGTCTCCGAGCTGGCGGTAAAGCAGTTCGGCCATCGTCCAGCTCGGCAGGTCCCAGCGATTCTCGGCGAGCGCGGCCTCGGTCAGCGCCAGCGCGCGAACATAGTCGCGCTGGCGAATGCGATGCGCGGCTTCGTTGATCGCGCGTTTCGGCATGTCCGCGGGGAGCCGGGCGAACAGCGCCTCGGCGCGCTCGATCGCGCCGGCCTTGCCGGCAGCAGCCGCCTCGGTGAGCATCCAATGCGGATCGTCCCCGAGCGCGCGGCGCGCGCGAGCGGCGACGTCGGCGGCCTGGCTCGGCAGCTTGCAGGCAAGGAGCAGCTGCACATAGTCGTGCCACAAAGGTGCGCGCTGCGGCTCCTTCGCGAGCAGCGCCTCGATGTGATCGGCAAATCCTTCTTTTTGTCCCTGTTCCCAGCGCATTCGGGCGAGCGCGATTTGCCCGTTTGTCCAGTCCGGCTTCTCCGCCGCGGCCTCGGCGAGATCGTCCAGCGCCGTGCGATCCCCATGCGCCAGCCGCGCCTCGGCCTCGTCGATCAGCAGCTCGATCGCCTCCGGCGCCGCGCGCCGCGCGGCGCGATAGCGTTCTTCGACGTCGGCTTCGTCACGCTCCAGCGCCACCCGCGCCCGCCCGACCGTCGCCAGCCGGTCCTCCGGCCGCTCCTCGAGCGCGCGATCGTACGCCGAAGCCGACGCCGCCAGGTTGCCGGCCGCCTTTTCGAGCTCGGCGAGACCATTCCAGAATCGCGGGTCGTTCGGATTCAGCGCGATGGCTGCCTCGTAGCCGGCGCAGGCCTCGCTCAGCCGGCCCGCACGCCTCAGCAGCAGGGCCCGGTTGAAATGCGCATCGGCGAATCGCGGGGAAAGCGCCAGCGCCCGGTCGAAGGCGGCGAGCGCCGCCGCCTCGTCACCCCACCGGCTGAGCAAATTGCCGAAATTATTCCACAGCTGCGGATCATTTGGCGCAATCGCAGCGGCGCGTTCGAAATGATGCCGTGCCGCCGCCAGGTCGCCGAGGCTCTGCTCGACCAGGGCGCGAAGGTGATGAACCGCCGGCTGGGGCTGCGATTCCAGCGGCGCGAGCAGCGTGCGGGCCTCGGCGAATCGGCCGGCCAGATAAGCCTGCTCGGCCGCCCCGAACGAGCGCTGCACGGAGGGAGTCGCCATTTCGCACGTCTTCTGCCCGCGCGGCGACACCGGTTCAATTGGCTGTGGACGAACCTTTTCCTCGCCGCTCGCGGCTGCTATCCCAAAACGGAGCAAAGGAGCGAATCGCATGCGGTGGAAGAGGGCATTGTTGGGGATAGGCGCTGCGGCATTGGTGGCGACCGGCGCCGCCGTTTCCGCCCAGCAGAATAGCGGCACGACGACGCAGGCGCCGAATCAGAAGGAACGGCTGATCTGCCGTTCGACCGAAGTGACCGGCAAGCTCGCCGCGCGCCGGCGGCAATGCTTCACTCGCGCCGAATGGGACAGGATTGCCGAAGCCGCGCGAAAGCATACCGAGCATTTGCAAGGCGATAACGCCACCTTGATCACCGGTAATTGAGCGCAATGGCGCTCAAGCGGCACCCACAGGCCTAGCTTTATGTCGCCCTCGTCCGCGAACGCGGCCGGGATACAACTCGCTGTATAAGAAAGGTTGCGGCGAACGATGGCCGCCGACAGTCAGATTGGCCAGCTCCTGGCGTCAGCCCAGGAGGCGCAGCGGCGTGGCGACCATGAAGCCGCAGAGCGCCGGCTCGAACAGGTGCTGGCGCAGGATCCGCACAACGCCGCCGCGCTGAACTCGCTCGGCATGCGGGCACTGGCGCGCGATGATCCGGCAGCGGCCGAAGGCTATTTCGCGCGGGCGGTCGAGGCCGACGCCGCGGCGCCTGCCTTGCGGCTCAACCTCGCGACCGCGCGCCGCCGCCGCGGCGACGATGATGGCGAACGCGCCGCCTTGCTCGGCGCGCTGGCCATCGACCAGCGCAACCTGATGGCCAACATCCGGCTCGCCGAGCTGCACGAGCGGCGCGGCGAGACGGGCCCCGCCTGTTATCGCTGGAGCGCGGTCGCGGCCATCGGCCAGATGCTGACGGAACCGGCGGCCGAACTGCAGCCGGTGTTCGAGCGCGCGCGCATGTTTGTCGCCGATTATGGCCACCGCTTCGGCGAGGCGATCGACGAGGGGCTCGCGCCGCATCGCGCCGGCCTTTCGCCGGCGCAGCGGCGCCGGTTCGATGCTTGCGTCGACGTCATGCTCGGCCGCCGGCGGATTTACGCCAATGTTTGCGAAGGCGTTCACTTCCCGTTCCTGCCCGCCGACGAATTCTTCGATCGCGAGCATTTTCCCTGGCTGGGGGAGATCGAGGCGCACACCGGCGAGATCAGGGAAGAGGTCGAGGCACTGATTCGCGACGGCCAGCCCGGCTTCGTTCCCTATGTCGATATGGGTCCCGGCTTGCCCGACAACAAATGGAGCGCGCTCGACAAGTCGCTCGATTGGAGCGCTTTTTTCCTGTGGCATTTCGGCGAACGGCGCGAGGAAGCCTGCGCCCGCTGCCCACGCACCGCCGCCGCGCTCGATCTCGTGCCGAAGGCCGAGATGCTGGGCCGCGCGCCGACCGCCTTCTTTTCGATCCTCAAGCCCGGCACCCACCTGCCGCCGCACAATGGCGTCAGCAACGTCCGCACCATCATCCATCTGCCGCTGATCGTGCCGCCCGATTGCGGCTTCCGCGTCGGCGGCGAAACGCGCGAGTGGACCGAAGGCGAGGCGCTGGCGTTCGACGACACGATCGAGCACGAAGCCTGGAATCGCAGCGACCGGCTCCGCGCCGTGCTCATCTTCGACGTCTGGAACCCCTATCTCAGCGAGGACGAACGCCGGCTGCTGCAGCGTTACTTCACCCTCGCCGACGCCAGCGGCCTCGATCCGGGCCTGACCGCAATCTCTGACTGAGTCAGGCCGCCACTCGTGCGGCCGCGGGCGCCATCGTCAATCCGCCATCGCCTTCCTCGATCCGCACCGACTCGCCGTCCCTGATATCGCCGCGCAACAGCGCGTCGGCGAGCGGGTCCTGGAGGTATTTCTGGACCGCTCGCTTCAGCGGCCGCGCGCCGTAGACCGGGTCGTAGCCGACCCGGCCGAGCCAGGCGCGGGCGCCGTCGCTGAGCTCGAGCCTGATCTTGCGGTCGGCGAGCAGCGCCTGGACCCGCCCGACCTGGATGTCAACGATCGGGCCCATATGCTCTTGGCCGAGCCGGTGGAACAGGATGACCTCGTCGAGCCGGTTGAGGAATTCCGGCCGGAAATGGGCCCGCACCACCTCCATCACCTGCGGCTCGACATCCTCGACCTTGGCGTCGTCGGCCAGGCCGGACAGGAAATGGCTCCCCAGGTTCGAGGTCAGGATGATGATGGTGTTGGAAAAGTCGACGACATGGCCCTGGCCGTCGGTGAGGCGGCCATCGTCGAGCACCTGCAGCAGCACGTTGAACACGTCATTGTGCGCCTTCTCGACCTCGTCGAACAGCACCACCTGGTAGGGCCGCCGCCGCACCGCCTCGGTCAGCACGCCGCCTTCCTCGTAGCCGACATAGCCGGGCGGGGCACCGATCAGCCGCGCGACGCTGTGCTTTTCCATGAACTCGGACATGTCGATCCGAACCATCGCCTGCGGATCGTCGAACAGGAACTCGGCCAGCGCCTTTGAAAGCTCGGTCTTGCCGACCCCGGTCGGTCCGAGGAACAGGAACGAACCCATCGGCCGCTGTGGGTCTTGCAGCCCGGCGCGGGCGCGCCTGATGGCACGGCTGACCGCGCTCACGGCCAGGTCCTGGCCGATTACGCGCCGGCCGATCTCGGCTTCCATTTGCAGCAGCTTCTCGCGCTCGCCCTCGAGCATCTTGTCAACCGGGATGCCGGTCCAGCGCGAGACGACGCTGGCAATGTCCTCGCTGGCGACTTCTTCGCGCAGCATCGCCGGTCCGCTCACCGCCTGCGCTTCGGCGAGCTGCTTCTCCAGCCCCGGTATGACGCCGTAGGATATTTCACCCGCAAGGGTGAGATCGCCGGCCCTTTGCGACTGCTCGAGCTGCAACCGCGCCGCGTCGAGCTGCTCCTTGATCTTGGCCTCGGCGTGGATCTTGTCCTTCTCGGCCTGCCAGCGTGCCGTGAGTTCGGCCGACTGCTGCTCGAGATTGCCGAGCTCGCTTTCGAGCGCGGTGAGGCGCTCTCGTGAGGCCGCGTCGCTTTCCTTCTTCAGTGCCTCGCGCTCGATCTTCATCTGGATGATGCGGCGGTCGAGCGACTCGATCTCCTCGGGTTTGCTCTCCACTTCCATCCGGATGCGCGAGGCCGCCTCGTCCATCAGGTCGATCGCCTTGTCGGGCAGGAAGCGGTCGGAAATGTAGCGATTCGAAAGCGTTGCGGCGGAAACGATCGCCCCGTCGGTGATCCGCACGCCGTGATGCAGCTCGTATTTTTCCTTCAGTCCGCGCAGTATCGAGATCGTGTCTTCGACGCTCGGCTCGCCGATGAACACCGGCTGGAAGCGCCGCTGCAGCGCCGGGTCCTTCTCGACATGCTTGCGATATTCATCGAGCGTGGTCGCGCCGATGCAGTGCAGCTCGCCGCGCGCCAGCGCCGGTTTCAAGAGGTTCGAGGCGTCCATCGCGCCCTCGCTCTTGCCGGCCCCGACCAGGGTGTGCATCTCGTCGATGAACAGGATGACGTCGCCGCCGGCCTGCTTGACCTCGTCGAGCACGCCTTTCAGCCGCTCCTCGAATTCGCCGCGATATTTGGCGCCGGCGATCAGCGCGCCCATGTCGAGCGCCATCAGCCGCCGGTCCTTGAGGCTGTCGGGAACGTCGCCATTGGCAATGCGCAGCGCCAGCCCCTCGGCGATCGCGGTCTTGCCGACGCCGGGGTCGCCGATCAGCACCGGGTTGTTCTTGGTGCGACGGGCGAGGATCTGAACAGTGCGGCGAATCTCCTCGTCGCGGCCGATCACCGGGTCGAGCCGGCCTTCGCGCGCTTCATCGGTCAGGTCGCGAGCGAATTTCCTCAGCGCACCGTAGCGGTCCTCGGCGCTCTGGGTGTCCGCGGTGCGGCCGCCACGCAGCTGGTTGATGGTGGCATTGAGTGCCTCCGCCTTCACGCCCGCCGCGGCCAGCGCCTTGCCGGCTTCGGTCGTCGTGGCCAGCACCAGCGCCAGCAGCAGCCGCTCGACCGTGACGTAGGAATCGCCCGCCTTGGTGGCGATCTGCTCGGCCTGGTCGAGTATTCGGACCGTGTCGCCCTCCAGTGCCGGCGCGGCATTGGCGCCGCTCCCCGAAACCGCCGCGATCTTCGCCAGTGCCTCGTCGGTCGCGCGCCGCACCGCCTCGGCGTTGCCGCCGGCGCGGCCGATCAGCCCGGTTGCCATGCCCTGCTCGTCCTCGATCAGGGCCTTCAGCAAATGCGTCGGTGCGATCCGCTGGTGGTCCATGCGCAGCGCCACCGTCTGGGCAGCCTGCAGGAATCCGCGCGCGCGATCGGTGAATTTCTCGATATTCATGGCGTGTCTTTATCCGCTCACTGACAGGCCGATGTAGTGTTGCCGAAAAGCACCACAAGCTTCCCGGCGAGAGAGCGAGACCCTTTGTCGAAATATGCCGCCGCTTTGTCCGGCCCATATTGCATATGCCGGACTCCGTATTAGTAACCGCCGCTCGATCGGATTCCTGGGGGTATGCCATGCGCAAGTTCTTGACCGCCTTTGTTTTTGCCGCCGCCTTCGCTTTGAGCGGCTGCGCCGCGACCACGTCCACCGAGACCGCCGCCACCAGCCGGGGCGCGATGGATCCCGCGACCCGCCAGCTGCTCAATCGGGTCAACATCCCCTACGAAACCTTCACGCTCGACAATGGCCTGCGGGTCATCGTCCACGAGGATCGCAAGGCGCCGATAGTGGCCGTTTCGATCTGGTATAATGTCGGCTCGAAGGACGAGCCGGCCGGCCGCACGGGCTTCGCCCACCTGTTCGAGCACATCATGTTCAACGGCTCGGAAAACGCGCCGGGCGAGTATTTCGAATATACAAGGGCGATGGGGGCGACCGACCTCAACGGCACCACCTGGTTCGACCGCACCAATTACTTCCAGACCGTGCCGCGCCCGGCGCTCGAGCGGGCCCTGTTCCTCGAGAGCGATCGCATGGGCCACCTGCTCGGTGCGCTCACCCAGGAGAACCTCACCAACCAGATCGGCGTCGTCCAGAACGAGAAGCGCGAGGGCGATAACCAGCCGTTCGGGCTGGTCGAATATGCCCAGCTCGAGGCCTTGTTCCCGCAGGGCCATCCCTATCGCCATTCGACTATCGGCTCGATGGCCGACCTGTCGGCTGCGACCCTCGACACCGCCCGCGACTGGTTCCGCGACAATTACGGCCCGAACAATGCGGTGCTGGTCTTGGCCGGCGATATCGACGCGGCCGAGGCGCGGCCGCTGGTCGAGCGCTATTTCGGACCCATTCCACGCGGAACGGTGAACGAGCCGGCGCAGGCCGACGTGCCGACGCTGCCGGCCCGGGTCGACCAGGTGATGCAGGACCGCGTCGCCTACACCCGGCTCTATCGCAACTGGGTGATCCCCGGCCTGACTCATGCCGATACCGTCCCGCTCTCGGTGGGCATGACCGTGCTCGGCGGCCTCGCCAGCTCGCGGCTAGACAACCTGCTGGTGCGCGGCGAGCAGACCGCAGTCGCGGTCACAGCCGGCATTCAGCCCTTCCACCGCGTTGGCTTTGTCGAGGTCACGGTTGACGTGAAGCCGGGCCAGGATGCCGACGCGGTATCGCGCCGGCTCGACCAGATCATTACCGAGTTCATCGCCGAAGGGCCGACCGAGGACGAGGTCCGCCGCACCGTGATGCGCACGCTTGCCGGTCGCATTTCCGGCCTCGAGCAGGTCGGCGGCTTCGGCGGCAAGGCGGTCGCGCTCGCCGAGGGCATGCTCTACGCCGACGATCCCGATTTCTACCGCAATCGGCTCGAAGCGCTGGCCCGGACGACCCCGGCACAGGTGACCGCGGCGATGCAGCGCTGGATGAACCGGCCGGTTTACGCGCTGCGGGTCAATCCCGGCCCGCGCGAGGCCTATCAGGAGGCGCCGGGCGTCAGCGGCACCCGCAGCGGGGCCAACATTGCTGCACCGAGCCAGCGGCCGCGCTACTTCCGCACGCCCGAGCCGGGCGAGCAGCCGCTGGCGCCGCTGCCGGTCGAGCAAAGCGAACAGCCGATGGCGCCGCTTACCTTCGCGCCGCGCGACATGCAGCCGATCGGCGCCGCCGATGGGCTGTTGCCCGGAGGCGCAGAAGAGCAAGGCGCCGCACCGCTTACCTTCGCGCCGCGCGACATGCCGCCAATCGGCGCTGCCCCGGTGCTCGATTTCCCCGACATCGAACGGGCGCGGCTGTCGAATGGCATCAACATCGTCTACGCCCGCCGCAACGTCGTGCCGGTGACCCGGCTGGCGGTCGAGTTCGACGCCGGCATCGCCGCCGATCCCGCCAACCGGCTCGGCACCCAGTCGCTGATGCTCAACCTGCTCGAGGAGGGCACGACCAGCCTCAACTCGATCCAGATCGCCGAGGCGCAGGAGCGGCTCGGCGCCGATATCGGTACCGGGACTTCGCTTGACCGGACGATAGTGACGTTGACCGCGCTGACCCCGAACCTCGGGCCCTCGCTCGACCTGATGTCGGACATCATCCGCAACCCGGCTTTCGCGCCCGGCGAGGTCGAGCGGCTGCGCCAGCAACAGCTCGCCGGCATCGCCGCCGAGATGACCAATCCAGGCGCGATCGCGGCGCGGGCGCTGCCGTCGGCCGTGTTCGGAAACGATCATCCCTACGCCAAGCCGTTGACCGGCAGCGGTTCAGCCGATGTCGTGCGCTCGCTCAGCCGCGACGAGCTGACCCGCTTTCACCAGACCTGGATCCGTCCCGACAGCGCGACGATTTTCGTCGTCAGCGACCTGACGCTTGCCCAGCTGGTGCCGTTGCTCGAGGCGCGCTTCGGCAGCTGGGCGCCGCCGGCGGTGCCGAGGGGAGTCAAGAATTTCGGCGCCCTCGGCCGTACCGACCGGTCGCGGATCATCTTGATCGACCGTCCGCAATCGCCGCAATCGTTCATCGTCGCCGGCCAGTTGCTGCCGGTCGAAGGCACCCAGGACTTGCTCGTCCTCAACGCCGCCAACGAGGTGCTGGGTTCGAACTTCCTCGCCCGTATCAACATGGAGCTGCGCGAACGGCGCGGCTGGTCCTACGGCGCGCGCGGCACCGTCCAGCTGCTCGAGCACCAGGTACCCTATTTCATCCAGGCGCCGGTGCAGGCGGACAGGACCGGCGATTCGATCCGCGAGATCCAGCGGCTGATCCGCGCCTTCCTCGCCGGCGAGGGAGTGCAGGCGAACGAGCTGCAGCGGGTTATCGCCGGCAATACCGGCCAGCTGGCTGGCCAGTTCGAGACGTCGGCCGCGGTGCTCGGGGCGCTCAGGAGCAATGCGCTCTATCGCCGTCCCGACAATTACTGGGAGGTCATTGCCGGCCGCTATCGCGGCATGACCATCCAGGCGCTCGACCAGGCGGCGCGGCAAGTGATCAATCCCGACAATTTCGTCTGGGTGGTGGTCGGCGACGCGCAGCGCGTGCGGCCGCAGCTCGAGCCGCTCGGCCTGCCGATTGAAGTACGGCAGCCGCAATAAGGCTAGCCGAAAAAGAGAAAGGGGCGGTCCGGCGGGCCGCCCTTTTTTTCCCAGTCCCCGGTCCCCGGTTCCTAATTCCCGGTCAGCCGCGTGACATGGCCCATCTTGCGCCCGGTGCGCGCGTCCTTCTTGCCGTACAGGTGAAGGTGAGCGGTACGGTCGGCGAGAATGTCGCGCCATTCCTCGACCTCCCCGCCGATAAGGTTGCGCATCTCGATCCGCGGCGCGGTGCGGTCGGTGGCGCCGAGCGGCAGGCCGCAAATGGCGCGGATGTGGTTCTCGAACTGCGAGGTGAGGGCGCCCTCGATCGTCCAGTGGCCGCTATTGTGCACCCGCGGAGCCATTTCGTTGAACAGGGGCTCGCCCCCGACCGCGAAAAATTCCAGGCAGAGCACGCCGACATGCTCGAGCGCCTCTGCCAGCCGCCGGGCCAGCGTTTCGGCGCTGGCGAGGACGGGCTCGAAGCGCGCGTCGACTGGCACCACCGAGCGGTTGAGAATGCCGCCCTCGTGGGTGTTGCGCGACGGGTCCCAAAGCGCGGTTTCGCCGTCTCCGGTGCGGCACAGCAGGATCGAGAATTCTGCCTCGAACGGCACCACCGCCTCGAGCACGCATGGTTGCCCGCCGACCTTTTGCCACGCCTCCTCCGCCTCGCCCGCTTCGCTTATTCTCACCTGGCCCTTGCCATCATAGCCGAATCGCCGTGTCTTCAGGATTGCGGGTGTGCCCAGTTCGGCGATCGCCGACCTGAGCTCGCCTGGATTGTCGACCGCGCGATAGGGTGGCGGCTTGCCGCCCAGGGTTTCAATGAACTGCTTTTCGGCCAGCCGGTCCTGCGAAACCTCGAGCGCCTGATGCGGTGGAAAGAGCGGCACGACCTCGGCGATCGCCGCCAGTGCGTCGGCGGGAATGTTCTCGAACTCGAACGTGGCGACGTCCACCAGGCGCGCGAAGCGGCGCAACGCCTTGGCGTCGTCGAACGCGCCGCGCGTGAAGTGCGCCGCCACCTCCGTGGCCGGCGCTTCCTCGTCCGGCGCATAGACATGGCAGCGATAGCCAAGCTGCGCCGCCGCCATGCTGAGCATGCGGCCGAGCTGGCCGCCGCCGACGATGCCGATAGTGGAGCCCGGCGGGACGCTCATTCGGGAGCTTCGCCGACCTCCGCCGTCTGCCGCGCCCGCCAGGCGTCCAGCCGGGCCGCCAGCTTCTCGTCGCCAACCGCGAGGATGGCGGCGGCAAGCAGGCCGGCATTGGTCGCGCCCGCCTTGCCGATCGCCAGCGTGCCGGCCGGCACGCCGGCCGGCATCTGGGCGATCGAAAGCAGGCTGTCGATTCCGGCCAGTGTCGCCGTCTCCACCGGTACGCCCAGCACCGGCAGCCGGGTCATTGCCGCGGTCATGCCGGGAAGGTGCGCGGCGCCGCCGGCGCCCGCAATGATCACCTTCAGACCGCGCCCTGCCGCCTTGGCGGCATAATCGTAGAGCCGCCGCGGCGTGCGGTGGGCGGAAACCACTTTGGTCTCGTGCGCAACGCCGAGCGCGTCGAGCATCTCGGCGGCGTGGCGCATCGTCTCCCAGTCGGAGCGGCTGCCCATGATGAGCCCGACCAGCGGCGCGGCCTTTGCCATAGGAAGAGCTGCCATACCCAGCGCCCCGAGAGGGGTCCAGCGCGCCCTTCGAGGCTTTGGCGGCTTGTTAACCCTGTTTGCCTAAGAAGGCGGGCTGATGACGATCCGCGCCAAGATTGAGGGTGGCATCCCCTCCGATCAGCTGACCCGCGAGGTGCGGGCGGCGCTCGAGGCGATGGCCGAGGAAAATGCCCTCTTGAAGGCGGCGCTGGCCGAGTTGCGCTCGCGGGTCGGCGATCTCGAAGAGACGTCCGAGACCGACCCGGTTACCGGCCTGCCGTCGGAGCGCGAGCTGGCGCGGCAGATCGAGCGCGCCATTTCACAGGCCGGGCGGCACGGCACGCCGGCCGCCTTGATCAGCATCGACATCCGCGACTTGAAGGGCATCAACGAGCGCTACGGCCGTCTTTCCGGCGATGCGGCGCTGTCGCACGTCGGCCGTCTGCTGCACGATCTGATCCGGTCCAGCGACGTCGCCGCGCGCAAGGGCGGCGGTTTCGCCTTGCTGCTCGATCATCTCGATCCGGAATCGGCGGTCGACGCCGCCGAGCGCATCGTCCAGTTCATTGCCGCCCGCCCGCTCGATCTCGGCCATAGCCGCGTGCATCTGCAGGCGACCGTCGGGGTCGCGACGATCCTCGCCGGCGATACGCCCGACGACGTGCTCGCCCGGGCCGACAAGAATCTCGAGCGGGTCAAGGAATTTTAGGCTTTCCAGGCGGTTACGCCGGCCTCGTCCGGTCCTTCAAATAATAACGCTCCACCTCGCACAGCCGGTGGTCGAGCTCGTAGACCAGGGGTTCGCCGGTCGGGATTTCCAGGCTCGGTATCGCGTCGTCGGAAATGCCGGAGAGATGCTTGACCAGCGCGCGCAGCGAATTGCCGTGGGCGGAGATGAGCACGCGCCGGCCTTGGCGAAGCCGCGGCGCGATGACTTCTTCCCAATAAGGCAGCACGCGCGCGATCGTGTCCTTGAGGCTCTCGGTGCGCGGTATCGAGATTCCGTGATAACGCCGGTCGCCGGCCAGCTCGTATGGGCTGCCGGCCTCGAGCGGCGGCGGCGGCGTGTCGAACGAGCGCCGCCAGATATGGACCTGCTCGTCGCCGTGCCGTGCCCGCATTTCCGCCTTGTCCAGGCCGGTAAGGCCGCCATAGTGGCGCTCGTTCAATCGCCAGTCCTTCTCTACCGGCAGCCACAGCCGGTCCATCGCCGCCAGCGCGATGTGCAAGGTGCGAATCGCGCGGGTGAGAACGCTGGAGAAACACCGGTCGAAATCGAAATCATGGGCGGCGAGCAGCTCGCCCGCGGCTTTCGCCTCGGCTTCGCCCTGCGGGCTCAGGTCGACGTCCCACCAGCCGGTGAAGCGGTTCTCGAGGTTCCAGGCCGACTGGCCGTGGCGAAGCAATACGAGGCGGGGCACGCAATGCGCTCTAGGTTGAAGCGCGGCGCGGGAGCAACCGCTTCAGCCTTGCATCAGGCGCGTTTCAGCCGGCGCACCTTGCCGCCGCCGGCGCGATAGAGCGCGATGTCGTCGATCACCGCGTGCAGAGCGTCGAGGCAGGCGCGGCCGAGCAGCCGGCAGCGCTCCGGCGACCAGCCATGTTGGGGGTCGGGCAGCGCCCCATTGTCCTTGAACGGCATTTCCAGGGTCATCGAGATCGCCCCGAAGCGCTCGGCGAGCTGGGCGGTGGACATCGACATGTTGGCCTTGCCCGGCGCCGGGATTTCATAGCCCTTCTCGGTCTGGAATTCGGGCGAGGCGCGCAACAACGCCTCACTGAACGCGTCGAACAGGGCCTGCTGCTCGCGCCGCCAGCCGGGTATACCCTCGAAGCCGGCGAGGAAGTTGGCGGCGATCGTCTCGTCGCCATGCACGTCCATCGCGAAATCGACTCCGGTCTTGTCCATTTCCGCGCGCACCAGGTACACTTCCGGGCTGCGCTCGATGCTCGGCGCGTGCCACTCGCGATTGAGGTTGGCACCGGCGGCGTTGGTGCGCAAATGGCCGCGGCGCGAGCCGTCCGGATTCATGTTCGGGATGATATGGAAAGTGGCCTTTTCCTTGAGCAGGCGTGCCACCGGGTCATGGTCGTCGAGCAGACGTTCGATCGCGCCTTCCATCCACCATTCGGCCATCGTCTCGCCGGGATGCTGGCGGGCATAGAGCCAGGCCTTGAGCGGCCCCGAGCCGACCTGGAGATAGTCCATTTCCTGGCCGTCGAGTGTCTGGCCGAGCGAGCGGTAGCGTACGCCGGGATGTTCAGCGGCCATGGCGATCAACTGATGGTGTCGCTCCATCGTGAACGGCGCGAAATAAGCGAGCCAGGCGCTGTCCGAAGGCGGTGTCGCGCGGATGGTGAGAATGCCGTCGGCATAGGACGTGTCGACGCGAACCCAGGTTTCGCGGTCGGCCGACATGCAGGCGCGATAGCCGTCCCAGCCATCGGGATAGGCCGAGCCGGCGCAGTTCAGCAGTCTTAATTCGACCGGTCGGCCGCCGGCCCCGGTCAGTCGGAAATAGAACCACTGGTAGAAATCGGAATGGTAGTCCTTGCGGATTTCGAGATCGATACGATCATTCTCGATGGCGATTACCTTGATGTTGCCGCCATCGAAATCACACGAAACGGATAAACTCATCTGACCCTGATAGTGCGGCCCGATTCGCCGGGGAAGTCCCGAAAAAGATAGCTGGCGAGGCGGTCCACAGCTGCCGCCCGATCGGCGAAGGTGGTGCCGGCGCGCGCCTCCAATTGCCCCCGTCCTTCCCAGGCGACGGTGGCATCGGAACGGCGCTGGATACGAACGCTGAGCTCGGTGACGACGATGGTGCCGGCATTGCCGCGCGCCGGCGCCGCCGTGCGGCTACCCTGGTCGACACGGACCACCGCGACCTGCTCGGAGCGCTGGTTGCCGGCCGCGACAGTCCAGCCATGCCGCGCCAGCTCGCGTCCGACCGAGGCGGTATAGCGCGCGAAATTGGCATCGGCAGCGCCCGCCGGCTCGACCCTTATCTCCGCACGCGCGATCGGCCCGCCGAGATGGGTGCGGGTGACGGTGGCGCCGGGGCCGCCGCCCATCCCGGCGCCGGCGGCGCAGCCCGCGAGCGCGAGCGCCGCCATCAAGGGAGCCATGCCGAGCAGTCTGAGTCTCATTTCACCATCCTTCGCGGAGTCGGAAACGTTATAGAAGGTGGACGGTGCCCTGTCGCCTCAAAGGACACGATTTGACCCGTATCGAACCAATCCCGGTGCTGGTGACCGGCGGCGCCGGCTATATTGGCAGCCACGCGGCGCTGGCGCTGCTCGACGCCGGCTGGCCGGTGGTGGTGATCGACGATCTTTCCACCGGTCTCGAACAGGCGGTGCCTAAGGCCGCGACCTTCGTCCGCGGCGATGTCGGCGATCAGGCTTTGGTCGAACAGGCAATTGCTGAGCACCGCATCGGCGCGATTCTCCATTTCGCCGGCTCGGTGGTGGTGCCCGAATCGGTTGCCGATCCGCTGAAATACTATCTCAACAACACGGTGAAGAGCCGGGCGCTGGTCGAAAGCGCATTGCGCGGCGGCGTGCGCCACTTCCTCTTTTCCTCGACCGCCGCCGTCTATGGCAGCCCGGCGAGCATCCCGGTCGACGAGCAGGCGCCGGTGGAGCCGATCAACCCCTATGGCGCCTCGAAGCTGATGACCGAACGGATGCTCGCCGATGCCGCCGCCGCATACCCGCTCAACTATGGCGCGCTGCGCTACTTCAACGTCGCCGGCGCCGATCCCAAGGGACGCGCCGGCCAGTCAACCGCCGGCGCCACGCACCTGATCAAGGTTGCCGCCGAGGCGGCGACCGGAAAGCGCCACCATGTCGAGATTTACGGCAATGACTATGCCACGCCGGACGGCACCGGGGTGCGCGATTATATCCACGTCAGCGACCTCGCCGCCGCTCATGTGCGGGCGCTCGAATGGCTGATCGCGCACCCGCGGGAAAACCTGGTGCTGAACTGCGGCTACGGCCGCGGGTTTTCGGTGCTCGAGGTGCTCGACGCGGTCGATCGCGCCACCAGCGCCAGGATCGAACGGCGGTCGGCGCCGCGCCGGGCCGGCGATCCGCCGGCTTTGGTCGCCGATAATCGGCGCATTCTCGCCACGCTCGCATGGCAGCCCGAGCGTGCCGATCTCGATACCATCGTCGCCGATGCGATCGCCTGGGAACGCCAGCTCGCGGCCGTCGGCCGGCCTTGACGAACAGGGCCTTGACCCCTAGGTCGCGCCTCTCTTTTTCCGCATTGCAGCAAAGTGTCAGGGCGTCGGCCATGAAGATCCGCAACTCGTTGAAATCGCTGAAGGCGCGCCATCGCGATTGCCGCGTGATCCGCCGCCGCGGCCGCACCTATGTGATCAACAAGACCAACCGCCGCTTCAAGGCGCGCCAGGGCTGACCCCCGTTCAGCATGACCGCCAAAGCGGTCATCTTCGATTGCGGTAACGTCCTTTATGGCTGGGACCCGGATTCCTTCCTGGTTCGCCAGATCGCCGACGATGAAGCCCGGCTGCGCTTCATCGAGGATGTCGGCCTGTGGCAATGGCACGACACGCTCGACGCCGGCCGGCCGTTCGAAGAGGCAGCAGCCGAGCTGACCGGGAAATATCCTCACTATGCCGATTTGATCTCCGCCTGGGGCGAAAGGTTCGGCGAGACGATCAAGGATCCCGTTCCCGGGGTGCACGATCTGGTGCGGGCGCTGCATGCGCGCGGCGTGCCCTTGTTCGCGATCACCAATTTCTCGGCCGATTTCTGGCCCGAGTTCCATGACCGCGAACGCGCCTTTTTCGACCTGTTCGACGACATTGTCGTCTCGGGCGAGGTCAAGCTTCTCAAGCCCGATCCGGCGATTTTCTACCTCGCGCTCGACCGCTTCCGGCTACATCCGCGCGATGTCTTGTTCGTCGACGATCGCCAGATCAACGTCGAGGCGGCGCAGGCGGTGGGGATGCGCGCGCACCTGTTCACCACCGCCGGGGACCTCATGCTGCGGCTCGAAGCGGAAGGTCTGCTCTGAACTTTCGCTTCGCTGCCGCTTTGTCGGCGGATGAGCGGAATCGCGCCGATCGGCCACCAACTGCTGCGCCGCATGCCGCTGCCGGCGATCGGCGAGGATTGGAGCAAGGAGGATCGCGGCCGGCTGCTGGTGGTCGCCGGCAGCCGCGAGCTGGCCGGTGCGGCCGAGCTGGCCGGTCTGGCGGCGCTACGTGCCGGCGCCGGCAAGCTGCAGATCGCCACCAGCGAGCGCGCTGCCGCCGCGCTCGGCCCGGCGATGCCCGAAGCTCGGGTCATCCCCCTCGCCGAAACCGCCGATGGCAGCCTCGCCGGCGCCGGCATCGCGCCGCTGCTGGCCTGGGCGGGAGAGGCGCAGGCGGTGCTGGTCGGTTGCGGCATGCAGGAAGGGCCGGCGCTCTCGAAACTGCTGGCGGCGCTGGCGGCGCTCGAGGCGCAACGTCCCCTGATCCTGGATGCGGCAGCATTTGGCTGTCTCGAAGGCCTCGAACCGGCCTTTCGCGGCCGCACCGGCGCAACGGTGATGCTGCCGCGCGCCGGCGAGCTGGCCGGACTGCTCGCTTGCGCGCCCGAGATCGTCGCGGCCGAGCCGCTGGTTGCCGCGCGCGCCGCCAGCGAGCTTCATGGCGCGATCGTGCTCGTCAAGGGCCCGCAAAGCCATGTCGCGGCCCCGGACGGCCGCACCTTCCGGCTCGAAGGCGGCGGCGTCGGCCTTGCCACCTCGGGCAGCGGCGACGTGCTTGCCGGCCTGACCGGAGGGTTATGCGCGCGCGGCGCCGATCCGCTCGTGGCCGTGCTGTGGGCGGCGTGGATCCACGCCGAGGCGGGCCGGGCGCTGGCGACGCGGATCGGCCGGGTCGGCTTCCTCGCGCGCGAATTGGTCGACGAGATCCCGGCGCTGCTGCCGGACAATCGCCGAGTCTAGCTGCCCTTATGCTGCTCCAGTTCGTCGCCGATCAGGCGGGCGACGTGGACGACGTTGGTAGATCCGGGGACACCGAACGGCACGCCGGCGGTGACGATGATGCGGTCGCCCGCGGTGGCGAGACGATGCCGCAAGGCCATCCGTTTCGATTTGCCGACCATTTCCTCGAAGCTTGCGACGTCGCGGGTGCGCACTGCGTGCGCGCCCCACAACAGGCCGATTCGGCGCGCGGTCTTGAGCGACGGGGTCAGCACCAGCAGCGGCACGGTCGGGCGCTCGCGCGCCACCCGCCGCGCGGTCGAGCCTGAGCTGGTCAGGCAGACGATCGCCGCGGCGCCGACTGTGCGCACCATCTCGCCGGCGGCGCGGGCGATCGCGTCGTTGGTCGTCGCATCGGGCAACGTCTCGGTAAAGTGGACCCGGGCATAGTGGGTCGGGTCGTGCTCGGCGCTGGTGGCGATGCGGTTCATCATCGTCACCGCCTCGAGCGGATACTGGCCCGAGGCGCTCTCCGCCGACAGCATGATCGCGTCGGCGCCGTCATAGACCGCGGTGGCAACGTCGGAGACCTCGGCGCGGGTCGGCGATTGCGACTGGATCATCGATTCGAGCATCTGCGTCGCCACCACCACCGGCCGGCCAAGCCGCCGCGCCGCCTCGACGATCCGTTTCTGCAGCGGCGGCACGTCCTCGGGCGGCAATTCGACGCCAAGGTCGCCGCGCGCCACCATCACCGCGTCGGCCTGTTCCAAAATGCCTTCCAGCCGGTCGATTGCCGCCGGCTTCTCGATCTTCGCCAGCAGCGCCGCCTTGCCGCCGATCAGCCGCCGTCCCTCGGCGACGTCCTCGGGCCGCTGCACGAACGACAAAGCGATCCAGTCCACGCCCTGCTCGAGTGCAAACGCCAGGTCGGAGCGGTCCTTCTCGGTCATCGCCGCCAGCGGCAGCAGCACGTCGGGCAGGTTGAGGCCCTTGTTGTTGGCGATGGTGCCGCCAACCTCGATCCGGGTGTCGATGCGGTCGACGCTGACCTTCTTGATGGAAAACACCAGCCGGCCATCGTCGACCAGCAGCCGCGAGCCCGGCTTCACCGCCTCGTAAATCTCGCGATGCGGCAGGTTGACGCGCTTTTCATTGCCCGGCGCCTCATCGCGGTCGAACGCGAAAGACTGGCCGGCCTTCAATTGCGCCTTGCCCGCGTCGAAGCGGCCGACCCGCAGCTTCGGCCCCTGCAGGTCGGCGAGGATGGTGGTCGGCCGGTCGAGCTCGGCTTCGAGCGAACGCACCGCTTCGATCAGCTTTCTGTGCTCGTCGCGGCTGCCGTGGCTCATGTTGATGCGGAACGCGTCAGCGCCGGCCTCGACCAGCTTGCGGATCGTCTCGGGTGAGCTGCTTGCCGGCCCGAGGGTGGCGAGGATCCGTACCTTGCGGCTGCGCGGGACGAAGCGGCTGGTGGTGTCTTTCCGCGTCATTCGCGTCCTCCGCATAGAGAGGGCTGGGGACAGTGCAAGCCGCTTGAGGCTGGCCGTCCGGCTGCCTAGAGAACCGCAACCGACGGGATAACGATTCCCAAGAGCCCGGGAGACATCATTGGCCAGTGAAAATTTGGCGGCCGCCGAGCTGCGGCTGCTGATCGAGCGCATCGAGCGGCTCGAGGAAGAAAAGCAGGCGATCGCGGAGGACGTGCGCGAGGTCTATGCCGAGGCCAAGGCGCGCGGCTACGATCCCAGGACGATGCGCACGATCGTCCGCCTGCGCAAGATGGATACCCATATCCGCCACGAGGCGGAGGCGTTGCTTTCAACCTACAAATCGGCGCTGGGACTCGCTTGAGGCAAGCGCAATGGCCGGTCACAGCAAGTTCAAGAACATCATGTACCGCAAGGGCGCGCAGGACAAGAAGCGCTCGAACCTGTTCTCCAAGTTGGCGCGCGAGATCACGGTCGCGGCGAAAATGGGCCTTCCCGATCCCGACGCCAATCCGCGGCTGCGCGCGGCGGTCAATGCCGCTCGCGCCCAGTCGATGCCCAAGGACAATATCCAGCGGGCGATCGACAAGGCGAGCGGCGGCGACGCCGAGAATTACGAGGAGATGCGCTACGAGGGCTTCGGCCCCGGCGGCGTCAGCCTGGTCATTGAAGCGCTGACCGACAATCGCAACCGCACCGCCACCAATTTGCGCACGATTTTCTCGAAAAATGGCGGCAATCTGGGTGCCTCGGGCGCGGTCACGCACGGCTTCGAGCGGCTCGGCCTGGTCACCTACAAGGCCACGGCCGGCTCGGCCGACGCGGTTTTCGAGGCGGCGATCGAGGCCGGCGCCGAAGACGTCGAATCGGACGAGGACGAGCACGATATCTGGACGGCACAGGACAATCTCCACGAAGTCGCGCGTGGCCTCGAACAGGCGCTCGGTCCCGCCGACAGCGTCGGCCTCGCCTGGCGGGCGCGTAGCTCGGTCGAGGTCGCCGGCGCGGAGGCCGAGCAACTGGTGCGGCTGGTGGAGACGCTGGAGGAAGACGATGATATCCAGACCGTCTGGGGCAATTACGAAATGTCCGAAGAGGTGATGGAACGGCTGGCCTGAAGGCAGTCCAAACCCAAGTGGAGGGGCGTTGCGGATAATCGGTCTCGATCCGGGCTTGGGCTGCACCGGCTGGGGGGTAATCGCCGCCGAGGGCAGCCGGCTGAGCCACGTCGCCAACGGCCAGGTCCGGACCGACAACAGGCTGGCGCTGCCGGCGCGGCTGGCCGAGCTCGAGCGCGCGTTGGCCGCAGTCCTCGACGCGCATTGTCCGGACGAGGCAGCGGTGGAAGAAGTGTTCGTCAACCAGAACCCGCAATCGACGCTGAAGCTCGGGCAGGCGCGCGGCGTCGCCCTGCTGGTCGCCGGCCGCCGCGGTCTGGTGGTCGGCGAATATGCGCCGCGCCTGGTCAAGAAGGCGGTGGTCGGGGTTGGCGGCGCTGAGAAGGTGCAGGTGCACGCCATGGTGCAGCGGCTGCTGCCGGCGGCGCCCATCGCCGGCGCTGACGCGGCCGACGCGCTGGCGGTGGCGATCGCCCACGCCCACCACGTCGCCAGCCGCGCGCGCCTTGGAAATGCGGCATGATCGCGCGCCTGAGGGGCCTGCTCGACGCGGTCGGCGCCGACCAGGCGGTGATCGACGTTGGCGGCATCGGCTACCTCGTCTTCGCCTCCAGCCGAACTCTGTCGCAACTGGGCTCGGCCGGCGATTCGGTCGATCTCCACACCGAGATGCTGGTGGCGCAGGATTCGATCCGGCTGGTCGGATTCTCGACCGCGGTCGAGCGCGACTGGTTCCGGCTGTTGCTCACCGTCCAGGGGGTTGGGGCGAAGGTGGCGCTGGCGATCCTGTCGGCGCTGTCGACCGACGAACTGCACCAGGCGGTGGTGAGCGGCGATGGGCGCATGATCAGCCGCGCTCAGGGAGTGGGCGGCAAGCTCGCCGAGCGGATCGTGCGCGAGCTGGCCGACAAGGCCGGCGGCGCCGTGTCCAGCCCCGGGTTCGCCGCTCCGGTGCCGGCCGGCAGCCACGCCCAGGACGCGGTCTCGGCCCTCTTGAACCTCGGTTTCCGGCCGGCCGAAGCCGCCGCTGCGGTAGCGCGGGCGGAAGGCGAGGTCGGCCAGGACGCGGCGCTTGACCTGCTTGTGCGCACCGCGCTCAGGAAGACGGCGCAGTGATTTCGGGAATTTCTTCGATTTTCTTCGGCGCATTTGCGGCCACACTGGGCGTAGGAATCCTTGTAATTGGAATAACAGATTGGGGATGGCTAGCAATAATAGTTGCTGCGGTCCCCCTTTGGTATGCGTACGAATGTATAAAGGATGGGCTATACTGGACTCGATTGATTCCGCATGATAAACTCGAAGTTGATGATGTTATAAGGATCAGAGGCTGTTTATTTCAGTTTAAAGACATAATACATGTTAATTGCAAATACTCTGTAATTAAGAAGAAAATGAACTTCGTTGATGCAGGTATCGACCACTGCGTGATTGCCTCATTGGCCACAACAAACGGTCGTTTTGAATTTAGGGCTGGACAGGGGCCGGGCACTTGGTTCGGTAGTTCATTCGGTGAAGCAGATGCTAGGGCGCTGCTAGAAAAAGTTGACGCCATTGACCGAGAATCTTTTCCATTTCGTGTCGCGAGAGCGGTAAGTCAACTTGAAAACCTTGGCTATTGGATTCACGATGGCAAGAAGATTGATGCAGACGGGCTTGTTCATTTCCCGGACAGGGCAATCCCTCTCATTTCATTTAAATGGAGGCAGTCTGATCCATTCAAGCTGTCTGCGGACAAGCGGAGTCTCGACATAAGCGAAGATCGAAGCGTCTTCCTTTATATCGCCAAGGCGTGTTTCCGTTGTGTTTGGCAGGGTCTGTCGCCCGCATGACCGACCCCGCCCGCCTGACCACGCCGGAACGCCGGCCCGAGGATCTCGACGCGGCCTTGCGCCCCAAGACGCTCGACGAGTTCATCGGCCAGGCCGCCGCGCGCGAGAATTTGCGGGTGTTCATCAAGGCGGCGAAGAGCCGCGGCGAGCCGCTCGACCATGTCCTGTTCTTCGGTCCGCCGGGGCTGGGCAAGACGACCCTGGCCCAGATCGTCGCCCGCGAGCTCGGGGTCGGCTTTCGCGCTACCGCCGGGCCGGTGGTCGCCAAGTCGGGCGATCTCGCCGCCATCCTCACCAATCTCGAGGATGGCGACGTATTGTTCATCGACGAGATCCACCGCCTCAATCCCGCGGTCGAGGAAATCCTCTATCCGGCGATGGAAGATCGGGTGCTCGACCTGATGATCGGCGAGGGCCCGTCGGCGCGCTCGGTGCGGATCGATCTGCCGCGTTTCACCCTCGTCGGCGCGACCACCCGCCAGGGACTGATCACCACCCCCTTGCGCGACCGTTTCGGCATCCCGGTTCGGCTGGTCTTCTATTCGGTCGAGGAGCTGGAGCAGGTGGTGCGCCGCGCTGCGCGGCTGCTCGCGCTGGCGCTGACCGACGAGGGCGCACGCGAGGTGGCGCGCCGCTCGCGCGGCACGCCGCGCGTCGCCGGGCGACTGCTGCGGCGGGTGCGCGATTTCGCCCAGGCGGAAGGCGCCCCCGAAGTCGACGCCAACGTCGCCGACGCGGCGCTGCAGCGGCTCGAGGTCGACGCGCTCGGGCTCGACGCGATGGACCGGCGCTACTTGCGGATGATCGCCGAGATATATGCCGGCGGCCCGGTCGGGGTGGAAACGCTGGCGGCCGGGCTCAGCGAGCCGCGGGATACGATCGAGGAAGTGATCGAGCCCTACCTTATCCAGCTCGGGCTGGTGGCGCGGACCGCCCGTGGCCGCTGCCTCAACCCTGCTGGCTGGCAGCATGTCGGCCTGGCGCCGCCCAAGGGCGTGCAAGCGGGCCTGTTCGAATCCAAGTGAGGCCTCCTATGAACAAACTCGCCCTTGGGCTGGCGCCTTTCCTGTTTGCCATTCCTGGCGGGCTGCCCGCCCAGCCATCGCCAGCCCCCGATTATGCCAGCGAAGCGAGCTGGCTGTGCCTGCCGGGCCGTGCCGACGCCTGCTCGCGGCCGCTGGCGGTCGCCGAGCTGCGCCCCGCCGGCTTCGGGCCGGTGCGGCAGGCCGTTCCGGCGAGGAATCCGCGCATCGACTGCTTCTACGTCTATCCGACCATCTCGCGCGATGCCGGCGACAATAGCGACATGAATCCGGGCCTGGAGGAGCAGGGCGTGGCAATGGTCCAGTTCGCCCGCTTCTCCAGCCTCTGCCGGCCGTTCGCGCCCATCTATCGCCAGGCGACGCTGGCGGCCTTGCTGCGCGCCGTCGCGCGCGGCGAAAGCCGGATCGATGCGCTCGAGCGCGCCTATGGCGACGTCGTCCTGGCGTGGCGGCATTTTCTGGCGCAGTACAATCGCGGCCGGCCGTTCGTGCTGATCGGCCACTCGCAGGGCACGGTCCACCTGATCAGGCTGCTTGCCGAGCAGATCGAGGGCCGGCCGGAAGCGCGGCGGATGCTCTCGGCGCTGCTGATCGGATTCAACGTAGAGGTGCCCGAAGGCCGGCTTTTCGGGGGCTCGCTGCCGCAATCCCCGCTTTGCACCCGCTCGGGCCAGATCGGCTGCGCGATTACCTATGTCTCGTTCCGCGCCGCCAGCCCGCCGCCGGCCATCTCCTTTTTCGGCCGAGCCGCCCGCCCCGGCATGACCGTCAGCTGCACCAACCCGGCGCGGCTTGGTGGCGGCAGCGCAGCGCTTGACAGCCTTTGGTATTCCGGGCCCAGCTTCACCAACACCCAGAGCCAGGTCACCTGGTCTTCGGCCGGCCCGCCGCCGGCGCCATTCCTGCGCACCCGCGGGCTGGTTGGCGCCGAATGCGTCAATGCCGGTCCGCTCGGCTATCTTGCGGTGAGCGTGAACGCCGACCCTGCCGATGCCCGCACCGACCGCATTCCCGGTGACGTCATGCTCGCCGGCCAGGTTCAGCCGGGCTGGGGCCTGCACCTTGCCGACGTCAACCTGGCGATGGGCGACTTGCTGCGCGCGGTCGAACGCCAGCGCGACACCTGGTTCAGGCGGCGGCGCTAGCTGGTGGAAGCCTCGCTCGACACGCCCTACCGCGGCGCCTGGCAGGGGGGCACGCATCATTTCGCGCTGCGGGTCTATTTCGAGGACACCGATGCTGCCGGCATCGTCTATTATGCCAATTATCTCAAGTTCATGGAGCGGGCGCGCTCGGACATGCTGCGCGCCGCCGGCATCGATCAGCGCGCCGCGCTCGAGGCCGGCGAAGGGGTTTACGTGGTGGTTTGCGCCAGCATCGACTATCGCCGGCCGGCCAAGCTCGACGACGACCTGGTCGTCCTGAGCCATGTCGAGGAGGTGAGGCCGGCAAGCTGCACCATTCAGCAGCGAGTCATGCGTGGGGATGAAGCTCTCGCCGAGGCCAGGATCGTCGCCGCCTTCCTGTCGCCTGGAGGGCGGCCAAAGCGGCAGCCGAGGGAGTGGGTGGAGATATTCGCGCGGCTGATGGGGGAGGGATGAACCTCGGATTGAACCCGGACGTGATGTCGCCGGTCGGCCTGTTCCTGCAGGCCGATATCGTCGTGCAGGGGGTGATGGCCGGCCTGCTGCTCGCCAGCCTGTGGACCTGGACGATCATCGTCGGCCAGTGGCTCAGGATGCGCGCCGCGGTGCGCGGCAGCGAACGCTTCGAGCGCGACTTCTGGAAAGCCGAGGATATCGATGCCTTCTACGAGGAGCGTGGCCGAAGCGATTTGCCATCGGCCCGCGTGTTCGCTGCCGGCCTCTCCGAGTGGCGCCGCTCGACCGCCTCGCAAAAGGTCGACCGCGATGGCACCCGCGCCCGGCTCGCGGTGGCGATGCATTCGGCGGTGACCGCCGAGACCGATCGGCTCGCCTCGCGGCTCAACATCCTTGCCACCGTCGGTTCGACAGCGCCGTTCGTCGGCCTGTTCGGCACCGTTTGGGGGATCATGCGCAGCTTCAGCGACATTGCCGGCCAGCAGAGCACCAGCCTCGCGGTCGTCGCCCCCGGCATCGCCGAGGCCTTGTTCGCGACCGCGCTCGGCCTGTTCGCGGCGATCCCGGCGGTGATCGCCTACAATCGCTTCAGCCACGGCATCAACCGGCTCGAGGCCCGGCTGCAGCGCTTCGCCGACGGCTTCCACGGCACGCTTAGCCGCGAGCTGGAGACCGAGCGATGATGGGTCCCATACTTGGCCCCGGCCGGCGCGCCCGCCGCTCGCCGATGGCGGAGATCAACGTCACGCCGATGGTCGACGTCATGCTGGTGCTGCTGATCATCTTCATGGTCACCGCGCCCTTGCTCGCCGCCGGCGTGCAGGTCGACCTGCCCGAGACCAAGGCAGCGGCGCTCGACCAGGAGAGCGAGCCGGTGGCGATCACCATCGATGCTGCCGGCGCGGTCTATATCGACGATGCGCCCGCCAGCGACCTCGTGCTCGGCCCGCAGCTGGCGCAGATCGCCGCCGGCTCGGGGCAGCCGGGCGGGCCGCGCATTTTCCTGCGCGCCGATCGCACGATCGATTACGGTCGAGTGATGCAGGTGATGGGCGAGATCAACCGCGCCGGCCTGCGCCGCGTCGCTTTGGTGAGCACGCCGCAGGTCGCGGAGGAGCGCTGATGGACCGCGCCGAAGCCACCGGCCTTGGCATTGCGGTCGCCGGCCATGCCGCCTTGCTTGCCGGGCTCAGCCTCGGACTTACCACCCTGCCCTCCGGCCTGCCGGCCGCGTTCGACGTCAGTTTCGTCGAGGAGATCGGCCTGCTTTCGGCGGCGCCGCGTCCGGCGCAAACGCCGCCGCAACAGGGCCAGGCGCCCGAGCTTGGGCCGGCCGAAGATGCCGCACGGGAAAACCAGGCCGAAGCGCCGCCCACTCCGCCAGTGGCCGGCGCCTTGGCGGCGCCGGCCCGCACCGCCCAAAGCGAACGCCCGCGCCGGCCGCTGATCGGCCAGGAATTGCTCGAGGGGATTGGCGCCGATCCCTCGCCGTCGCGCTCGCGCGACCGGCCGGCGGCGGTAATGAGCCGCCAGGCGATGGCGGATATCGGCTCGGCCATCATCCGCCAGGTTCAGCCCTGCGCCGACCAGCAGGTCGATCCCGGCCCCGGCGCCAACCGAATCGTCACCACCATCAATCTCAGGCTCAACCGCGACGGCTCGCTGGCCCAGCGGCCGCGCGTCGTCCGCCAGAGCGGCATCGATGAGCTGAACCGCCGCTACGCCGATCGCGTCGCCGACCTCGCCATTGCGGCATTCGTCGGCTGCGCGCCGATGCGCGGCCTGCCGCCGGAGCTGTACGAGGTGCCGCGCGGCTGGAGTAATTTCACCCTCAATTACAGGTTGCCGGACTGATGTCGCGTATCCTCCTTGTGCTTCTTGCTTTGCTCGGCATCGGCATGGCGCCGGTGCTCGCCCAGCCGGCGCCCGAGCCGCCGCACCCGGAGGAGCCCGATCAATTGGTGGTCGACGTTACCGGTGGCCGGCGGGCGGCGATGCCGATCGCCGTGCCGGTGATGCCAACGCCGGCGCCGGCTGCCACCCCCGCCGGCAGCACCGACGCGCTCGGCCGCCAGGTCGCCGGTATCGTCGCCAACAATTTGCGCAATTCCGGGCTGTTCGCCCCGATCGGGCCCGACGGCATCGCCGGGGTCGCCTACAACCAGGTGGCCGCGCCCGATTTCGCCTACTGGACCGGCACTGGCGCGCAGGCTTTGGTGCAGGGCTTTGTCCAAGCCAATGGCAACGGCACGCTCACGGTCGGCTGCTACCTCTACGATATCGCCTCGCAAAGCGAGCTCGCTCGCCAGGGCTTCGTCGTCCAGCCGGCGCAGTGGCGGCGGGCGGCGCACAAATGCGCGGACGCGATCTACACCCGCCTCACCGGCGAGGGCCCCTATTTCGACAGCCGCATCGTCTATGTCTCGGAAACCGGGCCGGCGCGGCGGCGGGTCAAGCGGCTGGCGATCATGGACCAGGACGGCGCCAACCATCGCTTCATCACCAACGGCCAGGCGACGGTGCTGACCCCGCGCTTCGCGCCCAATCACCAGACCATCGCGTTCATGACCTACCAGGGTGATCGGCCGCGCATTCTGCTCTACGACATCGGTTCGGGACGGACGCGGCCGCTGGTCGCCCAGCCGTACATGACCTTCGCGCCGCGATTCTCGCCCGACGGTCGCAATATCCTGTTCTCGATGGCGGTGGCCGGCAACACCGACATCTACCGTGCCTCGGTTTCCGGAGGGGCGCCGCAGCGGCTGACCAGCGGGCCCGGCATCGATACCGGCGGCAGCTTTTCGCCGGACGGCAGCCGCATCGTGTTCGAGAGTGACCGCGGCGGCAGCCAGCAGATCTACGTGATGAACGCGAACGGCTCGAACCCGCAGCGGATCAGCTTCGGCGGCGGCCGCTACGGCACGCCGGTGTGGAGCCCGCGCGGCGATCTCATCGCCTTCACCCAGATCGGCGGCGGTTTCCGCGTCGGGGTGATGGCCCCCGATGGGTCGGGCGAGCGCATTCTGTCGAACGGCCCGCTCGACGAGGGGCCGACCTGGTCGCCCAACGGCCGGGTGGTGATGTTCTTCCGCAACGAAGGCCAGCTGTGGTCGGTCGACATAACTGGCATGGCGCTGCGGCGGGTGCCGACGCCGCTCGGCGGGTCGGATCCGGCCTGGTCCCCCCTGCTCAACTGATTCGAAGGAGACGCAAGATGAGGATGCGGACGATCGCAACCCTGGGGCTGGCGGCGCTGGCGCTGGCCGGTTGCCAGTCGCGGCCGCGGCAATTGCCGCCGGCGCCGCCGAGTGACTCGATGCCGGCCGAATCCGACCCGTCGGGCGCCAGCGAAGCGCAGATCGGCGGCGCCATCCTGCCCGGCTCGCGCGCCGATTTTCTGCAGACGGTGATGTCCGACCGGGTGTTTTTCGCGTTCGATAGCTACGCGCTCGACGAATCGGCGCGGCGCACGCTCGACAGCCAGGCGGAATGGCTGATCCGCAATCCGGCGGTGCGGGTGGTGATCGAGGGCCATTGCGACGAGCGCGGCACCCGCGAATATAATCTCGCGCTCGGCGACCGCCGCGCCAATGCCGCGCGCGATTATCTCGAGGCGCGCGGCGTCTCCGCCGGGCGGATGCAGACGATCAGCTGGGGCAAGGAACGGCCGGCAGCCGAGGGCTCGCACGAGGGCGCCTGGGCGCAGAACCGGCGCGCGGTCACCGTCGTTCCTCAATAGGCCGGATCAGCACTGGCTGGTCCGCAAGCGCGCCGTCGAGCAGCCGCGCGAGCCGCAGGCCGCCGCGCACCACCTGGCGGCGGACGATGGGGATCAGCCGCTGGGTGATTGCCTCGCTGATCACCGGCCGCTCGGCCGGCACCGGCGCGCAGGGGTCAGGGAGCACCGAGCCGTAGGCATAATCGCGCGCCGCCTGCCAGCTCTGCTGTGCCCAGTCGGCGACCGTGCCGCCCCGCATCGCCGCGCGTTCGGGCTCGTCGAAGTCCGAGAGCAGTCCTTGCACGCCTGCCGGTGGCGTCGTCATCGCCCGCTCGGCGATATAGCCGTCCCAGCTGAGGTGAAGGTTGGTGCGGCCGGCGATGATCCCGTAGGCGACCGGGAAGCGGTTGCCGCCGAAATCGCCGCGGTCGCCGGCGTGCATCGGCTGGTGCAGGTCGCCGACGAAATGGGCGAGGAACGCCAGCGCCATCACCCGCTCGCGCGGCGGCAAGGCGCGGTCGGCGAGCAGCCGCTGCTGCCGCTCGACCTGGGCCATCACGCAATTGCCGTCGCGACAGGCGGACGCCGGGTCGAACGGCCGGCAGATGTCGACATTTTGCTGGTGCCACGGGAAAGTGTGACTGAAGCGGTCGCGAAACCGGCGGACGCAATCGGGCCAGTAGGCCGCCTCGGCGAGGCTGCGCGCCGGGCAGGTCGGCGTTTCGAGCAGATGCGCGCGGGCGAGCAAGGCGCGCATGCGCCAGCGGGTGCGCGGCTCCACTTGCGTCTCGGCGATGCGGGCGATCGTGTGGTGGCCATATTCCCACCAGGCGGCGGCCGGCGAAGGCGCCAGCAGCAACACCAGCACGAGCAATCGCAGCCTCACCGTTCGAGCGACTCGTGCGCTTCGCCGTAAATGGCGACCTTGGTCTCGCCCGGCGTCGCTAAGCCGCGGAACATGCCCGGCGTGGTAAAGCTGGTCAGCCCGTCGCCCCACGGCGTCACCAGTATCACGCCGCCCGAGCCACCGAGGCTTGTCACTTCGGCGAGCACTGCGTCGAGGATCGCCCGAGCCTCGCCTTTCGGCAGCGGCGCGCCGCCTGAGCGGCAGCGAATCTGCGAGCAGATCTCCAGCGCCACCCCGATCCGAAGGAAAAATTCCCCCGCGCCGGTGGCCGAGACCGCACCCGCGCGGTCGTCGGCGAAGGTGCCGGCGCCGATCACCGGCGAATCGCCGATCCGCCCCCATCTTTTTCCGGTCAGGCCGCCGGTCGAAGTGGCGGCGGCGACATGGCCCTGGTCGTCGAGTGCAACCGCGCCGACCGTGCCGTATTTGACGTCGATGTCGAAATAATCGTCGCCGCGCGCCTTCAGTTCTTCCAGTTGCCGCCGGCGCTCGGGGGTCCGGAAATAGTCCGGCGGCGCCTGCTCCAGGTCCATCATCCGCGAGAACTCGTCGGCGCCCTCGCGGCTCAAAAAAACGTGGCGGCCGTCCTCCATCACCGTTCTGGCGAGGCTGACCGGGTTCTTCGTCGCCGAGACACCGTTGACCGCGCCGGCCGCCCGGTCCTGTCCGCGCATCACCGCCGCGTCCATCTCGATCGTCCCCTGGTAGGTGAACACCGAGCCGCGGCCGGCATTAAACAGGGGATTGTCCTCGAGCGCGCGGACGCTCGCTTCGGCTGAGTCGAGCGCGCCGTGGCCGGCGGCGAGCAGTCGCGCGCCGGCCTCCAGCGCCCGTTTCAGTCCATCGCGCAGCGCCCGTTCCTCGTCGGACCCAAGCGCGCCGGGCACCATTGCCCCGGCGCCGCCATGGACGACCAGCCGCCATTTTTCCGCCGCTTGAGCCATCGTCGCGCTCCTGTTCCGCTGGTCCGTCGCTGTCCAGCCGATTTCGCTTGCATCGCTCGTATAATATAAATATGATATCATCATTTCATGGAGGGCAACATGGCAAAGACGACTGCAACCGATTCGGCGCCGGAAGCGCTGAGACATTCCAACGAGAACGCGGCCCGCACCTACAGCGGCTACCCGATGCTGCTGCTGCTGCTCTTGACCCTGGTCGCGATCGGCTACGGCATTTCGCTGCTGCCGCCGGGCGACCTGGTCGGCGGCCTCACCGCCATCGGCCTCGGCACGCTCGCTTTCCTGTTCGTGTCGATCGGTTTTTTCCTGCTGCAGCCGAACGAGGCGGCGGCGATCCTCTTGTTCGGCGACTACAAGGGCACCGATCGCACCACCGGCCTGCGCTGGCGCTGGCCGTGGCTGACGCGGACCAAGATCTCGACCCGCATCCACAATGTCATGTCGGACCGGATCAAGGTCAACGATCTGCGCGGCAACCCGATCGAGATCGCCGCCGTCGTCGTTTGGCGCGTGACCGACACCGCCCAGGCGCTGTTCGACGTCGTCAACTATGTCGAGTTCATCGAAATCCAGATGGAGAGCGCGATCCGGGCGATCGCCGGCAAATATCCGTACGACGATGTTGAGCACAAGGAGGTGACGCTGAGGGGCGACGCCGAGGTGGTCAATGAGGAGCTCGAGAAGGAGCTGCAGGAGCGGGTCCTCCGCGCCGGCATCACCATCGAGGAATCGCGCCTGACCCACCTCGCTTACGCCCAGGAGATCGCCGGCGCGATGCTGCGTCGCCAGCAGGCCGAGGCGGTGATCGCCGCCCGCGCCAAGATCGTGCTCGGCGCGGTCAGCATGGTCGAGAACGCGCTGCAGATGCTGTCCGAGAAGGGGGTCGTGAATCTCGACGACGAGCGCAAGGCAGCGATGGTGTCGAACCTGATGGTGGTGTTGTGCGGTGAGCGCGAGGCGCAAGCCGTCGTCAACACCGGCACGCTCTACCAATAGTGATCACGAGTATCTTCCGTGCCGCCACCGCCGCCGCCGAAGAAGGCCTTCCCGCTTCGCATCGAGCCGAAGCTGTGGGACGTGCTCGAACGGTGCGCGGCGGTCGAGCTGCGGAGCGTCAACGCCCAGATCGAGATGCTGCTGCGCGAGGCGCTGGCGCGGCGCGGGGTCAAGGTGCAGCCGCCCGAGACGCGCAAGCGCGGCCGGCCGGCGCGAAAGGAAGGATGATGACAAGGCATTCCGCCGCGGTCGGCCGCCCCTGGTTCGTCCGCAAGGGCTCACGCTACGGTTGCCAGCTCAGCCCGGCGTCGCCAGCCGGCTGGTTACTTACCACCCTCTACATTCTCTTCGCCGCCGGCATCAGCTGGCTGCTGGTCGGCCGCGGCGAGCCGCCGGCGGTGATTGAGTGGTCAGCGTGGGCGCTGCTGCTGGCGGCGTCGACCTTCGCCTTCCTGCTGACCGCCTGGCGGACTTCGGAGGTCAGGCAGTCCGACGTATGTCAGGCCAATTCCCAGGGCGGCAGGAGCGATGCCATACGGCCGATCCTGTTGTCGATCGCCGTAGCTGTCCTCATCCTCGGCGCGGCGCTGCTCGGGATAGAGTTGTAGCGATTACGCCTGAAACCTAGGTGCATACGCTTGGGACGCTGAAATGCCGGATCGAAGTTTCGCCGATCTCGCGGTAGGCGGAGCAGAACTCGTTCGGGTTATTGGATCCGCACTGACTGGATTCCGACATCCAAGTAGACTCTGTTTGGTCGCTCGTGCGCCTGATGTTTCCATCTGAAGTTATCCAATAACGTCGATTAGCAAGCTCAATCAGGATCGCTTCCCCGCGCGCCCGTATGAAGATCGCATCTACGGATGAACTCCATCTCCTGATTGGTCGCCCGGCATCAAATTCGATGATCTCCTCAGGCTGGAGAGGGGCGCGTTCGTCATAGACAGGAAGTCGAGAAACACGGAGCGTGGCTATGCCACCACAAGGATGTGGCTCGAACTGTGCTCCCGCTGCACGAGCAGTCGCCTCCTTTTCAGTCCAGAATCGCATCTCGTGACCGGTGAGAAATGCGCAGCCGGCCAACCAAATGAGCGCAATGATGGCCCCCAGAATTCGCACGGCCGGATTCTATTGGATGAGTGACGCCTGTCCATGAGCAATCCTGGGCGAAGCATCGTCTTTGAACCTCCCCCGCTGCGTGCCTATATCTTCCCCATGTCGGTTCGTCCCTGGCGAGACATAGAGCGCAGGAAATCGCGCCAGATCATGGTCGGAAGCGTGCCGGTCGGCGGCGATGCGCCGGTCAGCGTTCAGACGATGACCAACACCGTGACCGCCGACGTCAAGGCGACCCTCGATCAGATCCACCGCTGCGTCGATGCCGGCGCCGACATCGTCCGCGTCTCCTGCCCCGACGAGGCATCGACCAGGGCACTCAGGGAGATCGTGCGCGAGGCGGGTGTCCCGATCGTCGCCGATATCCATTTTCACTACAAGCGCGCGCTCGAGGCAGCCGACGCCGGCGCTGCCTGCCTGCGTATCAATCCCGGCAATATCGGCGCCGCCGAGCGGGTGCGCGAGGTGGTCGAGGCGGCGCAGACGAACGGCTGCGCGATCCGGATCGGCGTCAATGCCGGCAGCCTCGAAAAGGACCTCCTGGAAAAATATGGCGAGCCTTGCCCGGAGGCGCTGGTCGAAAGCGCGCTCGACCATATCCGGCTGTTGGAGGAGCATGATTTCCGCGAGTACAAGGTGGCGGTGAAGGCGTCGGACGTCTTCCTCGCCACCGCCGCTTATCACCAGCTTGCCGAGGCCGTGGATTGCCCCTTGCATCTCGGCATCACCGAGGCGGGTGGCCTGCGCACCGGCACCGTCAAGAGCGCGATCGGCATCGGCTCGCTGCTGTGGGCCGGGATCGGCGACACCATCCGCGTCTCGCTGTCGGCCGAGCCCGAGGAGGAAGTACGCGCCGGCTACGAGATTTTGAAGGCGCTCGGCATCCGCAATCGCGGCGTGCGCGTCATCGCCTGCCCCAGCTGTGCCCGCCAGGGCTTCGACGTTGTCCGCACCGTCGAACTGCTCGAGGACCGGCTGTCGCACATCAAGACGCCGCTGGCGCTGTCGGTGCTCGGCTGCGTCGTCAACGGCCCGGGCGAGGCGCGCGAGACCGATATCGGCATCACCGGCGGCGGCCAGGGCAAGCACATGGTCTATCTGTCGGGTGTCACCGATCACCATGTCCGCGACGAGGACATGGTCGACCATATCGTCCGGCTGGTTGAGGCGAGGGCGGCCGAGATCGAGGCCGAAAAGGGCAAAGCCGCGGCTTGATTTCCACCGCGTGACCGCCTGCCGTGCCCCGTCTATGGCCGGCCGATGCGCTCGTCCGACGTCGCCATCCCGTTTGCGGTCGCCACACTCGGCATCGCTTTCTTCTCAGGCATGGACGCGGTGATGAAACATCTCGCGCTCGCCATCGGCACCTACAACGCCCTGCTGTGGCGGACCTGCGCCGGCGGCACTATCGCCGGCGCCTTCTACTTCGGCCGGGGGATGCGCTGGCCCGGCCGCGCCGCGATGCGCGTCCATCTCACCCGCGGCCTGCTCGGCGTGCCGATGGCATTGTTCTTCTTCTGGGGCCTTGCGCGGGTGCCGATGGCGCAGGCGATCGCGCTCGCCTTTGTCGCGCCGCTGATCGCGCTCTACCTTGCCGTGATCCTCCTCAACGAAAAGATCGAGCGGCGGGCGATCCTCGCTTCCCTGCTCGGCTTTGCCGGCGTGCTGGTGATCTTCGGCGGTCAGGCCGAGGCCGAGCTCGGACCCGAGGCCTTCTGGGGTTCGCTCGCCATCCTCGCCTCGGCGGGCCTCTACGCCTGGAACATCATCCTGATGCGGCGCCAGGCCCAGCTCGCTTTGCCGGTCGAGGTCGCCTTCTTCACCAGCGGCATCATGGCGCTCTCCTTCCTCCTCGCCGCGCCGTTCCTCGCCGCATTGCCGCCGCCGGAGCTGCTGCCCGCAATCGTCGGCGCGGCTTTGCTCGCTTTCCTGTCGCTGCTGCTGCTATCCTGGGCCTATGCCCGCGCCGAGGCGCAGCACCTCGCGCCGGTCGAATATAGTTCGTTCGTCTGGGCAGCGTTGCTCGGTTGGCTGATCTTCGCTGAGCCGGTGCAGCCCTGGACGCTGGCCGGCGCGGCGATGATCGTCATCGCCTGCCTAATTGCCGCCACCCGCCGGCCGCCGCCCGACGCCGACGTCGAGGCCGGGGTGCACGCCTAAAAAGTAATGCGCGAAAAAGTGGGGACCGGTTTTTCGCAATAAGCATTGCGACAACAAATAAATCATAGAGCGGATGCGCTTCCTTCTTGTAGCATCCGCTCCATGGCGTGGTTCTGGCTGATCCTCGGCGGTCTGTTCGAGGTGGGCTTCACCACCTCGCTGCGCTTCGTCGACGGCTTCAGGAACCTGCTCTGGACCCTGACCTTCTTGGCCTCGGTGGCGATCAGCATGGCCCTTCTCGAATATGCGGCGCGGACCATCCCGATGGGCACCGCCTACGCCGTCTGGGCCGGGATCGGCGCGATCGGCACCGTCCTCGTGGGCCTCGCCTGGTTCGGCGAGCCGGCGACGACGCTGCGGATGCTGCTGATCCTCGTCATCGTCGCCAGCATCGCCGGGCTGAGAATAACCGCATGAGTTACGACGAAGGACTCTATGCCTGGGTCGAGGAAGCGCTCGAGCCGCTCGGCAAGGTGACCAAGCGGCCGATGATGGGCGCCGCTGTCCTCTACCTCGACGGCATCGTCTTCGCGGTGATCGACGACGAATTGTGGTTCAAATCGGACGCCGACAGCAACGCGATCTGGGACGAGGCCGGCTGCGATCGCTTCACCTTCACCGGCAGCGATGGTCGGACCGAGACGATGAACTACCGGCGCGCGCCCGACGACGTCCACGACGATGCCGAGGCGCTGCAGCGCTGGGCGAAACTGGCGGTCGAGGCCGGGCTGAGAGCAGCCGCGAAAAAGCGGCCGAAAAGAAAACGCTAGCGCCGCTGCGGTTGCAGCTGCCGCTCTACGTCGGCCTGCGTCTCGACCGAGTCGATCAGCCTTGGCTCGATCCGCACCTGCGCTGCCTGTTCGTAGGCATAGCCCAGCGCCAACACCAAAGCGTCGGACCATTGCGGGCCGATGAAGCTCAGGCCCACGGGCAGCCCCCGAATGTCGCCCATCGGCACGGTGAGATGCGGATAGCCGGCGACCGCGGCGAGACCGCCGCCGCCGCCGCCGGTGTTGACGTCGCCATGGACCGCGTCGATCAGCCAGGCGGCCGATCGCGTTGGCCCGACCAGCGCGACGATGTTGTGCTCGCGCAGCAGCCGGTCGATCCCCTGCGCGCCGGCCAGCCGCAGCGAGGTATCGCGCGCTCGCCGCCAGGCGTCGTCGAGCCCTCCGGTCGCTTCGGCACGCTCGAACAGGTCCTGCCCGAACAGCGCCATCTCTTGCTCGCGATGCGCGCGGTTGAACGCAATGACATCGGCAAGGGTGCGCGTGCGCACGCTCGGCGGCAGGGTCGCTAAATAGGCGTTGAGATCGTGCTTCAATTCGGCGAGCAGCACCACCAGCTCGTTGCGGCCGATTTCCGCCCGGCCTTCGAACTCGCGGATCTCGATCAGCTCGGCGCCCTGTGCGCGCAAGGTCGTCAGTGCCCTTTCGAATACCTCGTCGGTGCCGAAGCCGCTGGCGAAGCGCATTACCCCCAGCCGTACGCCGCGCAGGGCGTCCGCCGAGAGGCGCGCGGCATAATCCTCGCGCCGCCGGTCTGCCTCGGCGGTGGCCGGGTCGGCGGGGTCGCTGCCGGCGATCGCGTTCATCACCAGCGCCGCGTCGCGCACCGTCCGTGTCATAGGACCGGGCGTGTCCTGGCTGTGGCTGATCGGCACGACATGGGTGCGGCTGACCAGGCCGACGGTGGGTTTGAAGCCGACGATGCCGTTGACCGAGGCCGGGCAGGAGATCGAGCCGTCGGTCTCGGTGCCGATCGCCGCCGGTACCATGCCGGCCGCCACCGCCACCGCGCTGCCCGAGCTCGAGCCGCAGGGATTGCGGTCGAGCGCGTGCGGATTGCGCACCTGGCCGCCGAGCGCGCTCCAGCCGGAGATCGAATCGCTCGAGCGGATGTTGGCCCATTCCGAGAGATTGGCCTTGCCGACGATCACCGCGCCGGCGGCGCGCAGCCGTGCCACCAGCGGCGCGTCGCGGCCGGTAACGTTGTCGGCAAGCGCGAGGCTGCCGGCGGTGGTCGGCAGTGGCCCCGACGTCTCGATATTGTCCTTGATCAGGATCGGCATGCCGAACAGCGCCCCCCGCGCGCGCCGGATGCGGTCGAGCGCGCGTGCCTGGTCGAGCGCGGTGGGATCGGTGGCGATGACCGCGTTCAAGCGCGGATTCAATTCGGCGATCCGCGCCAGCGCGTCGCGGGTGCGCGCCTCGGCGCTTTGCGATTCGAGCACGAGCGAGTCTCCTGGAGCACCGGCCCCCCTGGTCGTGGCGGCGCAACCGGCAAGGAAAGCGGCGGACATGAGCAGGGCCAGGGCTGTTTTCATGACCAATTCCTATGCCGGTTCCCTGCCCCTGCAAAGCTGCTAATGGCGCCGCGATGAGCAGGCGCCCGCAGCGGGTCAGGGGCACGCAGGACATTTTCGGCGAGGACGCGGCGCGGTTCCGGGCGGTGACGGCCGCGTTCGAGCGGGTGCGGCGGCTGTTCGCGTTCCAGCCGGTCGAGACGCCGGTATTCGAGGAGACGGCGGTGTTCGCCCGCTCGATCGGCGAGGCGACCGACATCGTTTCCAAGGAGATGTACAGCTTCGAGGATAGAGGCGGGGAATCGCTGACGCTCCGGCCCGAATTCACCGCCGGCATCTGCCGGGCGTACATCTCGGAAGGCTGGCAGCAGCACGCGCCGCTGAAACTGGCCGCGTTCGGCCCGGTCTTCCGCTACGAGCGGCCGCAGAAGGGGCGCTACCGCCAGTTCCACCAGCTCGACGTCGAGATCATCGGCAGCGACAGCCCGGTCGCCGACGTCGAGGTCATCGCGTTCGGCGCGCAGCTGCTGGCCGAACTGGGTATCTCGCAAAGCTGCCAGCTCCAGCTCAACACGCTGGGCGACGAAGCGACGCGCGAGGCCTGGCGGAGCGCGCTGGTCGAGCATTTCCGCGGGCAGGCGAACCTGTCCGAGGACAGCCGGCGACGGCTGGAGCGCAATCCGCTGCGGATCCTCGATTCCAGGGAGCCGCAGGACCGGCCGGCGATCGACAGCGCGCCGGCGGTCGACGATTTCCTCACCGCCGAAGCCGGCGACTTCTTTGGCAAGGTGACCGCCGGGCTCGATGCCGCCGGCATCGGCTGGACCCGCAATCCGCGGCTGGTGCGCGGCATCGATTATTACCGTCACACCGCGTTCGAATTCCTCGGCGAAGGGCTCGGCAGCCAGAATGCGGTGATCGCCGGCGGCCGCTACGACGGCCTGGTCGGCGAGCTGGGCGGGCCGCCGACGCCGGCGATCGGCTGGGCAGCAGGGATCGAGCGGCTGGGGATGATGATCGACGCGCCGGCAGCGGAAAAGCTAGACGTCGCCGTCGTCGATGATGACGCGCGTTCAGCCGAGCGTGTCCTCGCTTATCCGATCAAAATCGCGACAATTGTGCGAAACCAAGGCAGGTCCTGCACGATCGTGGGCTCGGGCAAGCGATCCAAGCGGTATGATCGTGCAACGATTCTCGAACCTCGCCTCGTTTTCCTGCTCCAGAACAGGGATTTCACTGGGCTTCATCTGCGGGTTCTGAAAGAAAAGCCTGATGGAGGTTATGTGGATGTGGATGAGTTGGCAGAGTCGCAGTTAGACGTGCGCCTCAGCACTCGTATTGATCGTTGGCTTTCAACGACTTCATGACCAGCATCCCGGCCGAACGGATCGCGGCGATCGAGGCCCGCCGCATGGAGCTGCAGGACGCGATGGCCGCCGCCGACATCGCGCCGGACCAGTTCGTCAAGCTGTCCAAGGAATATGCCGAAGTCGAGCCGGTCGCCGAGGCCGCGCGCGAGCTGCGCCGGCTGCGCTCCGAGCTCGAGCTGCTCGAAACCATGCTTCACGAGCCCGAGGCCGAGCCGGAACTGAAGGCGATGGCGGCCGAGGAAGCCGACGCGATTCGCGGCAGGCTGCCCGAAGCAGAGCGCGCGCTGGCGCTCAAGCTGCTGCCGCGCGACGCCGCCGACGAGCGGCCGGCGATGCTCGAGATCCGCGCCGGCACCGGCGGCGACGAGGCCGCTTTGTTTGCCGGCGATCTCTTGCGCATGTACCAGCGCTTCGCCGAGGCGAGGGGCTGGCGCTTCGAGCTGATTTCGGCGAGCCAGGCCGAGATCGGCGGCTTCAAGGAAGCGATTGCTTCGGTCGCCGGCCAGGGCGCGTTCGCGCGCTTGAAGTTCGAGAGCGGCGTCCATCGCGTGCAGCGCGTGCCGGTAACCGAGAGCGGCGGGCGCATCCACACCTCGGCGGCGACGGTGGCGGTGCTGCCCGAGGCCGAGGATGTCGACGTCCAGATCGACGACAAGGATTTGCGCATCGACGTCTATCGCTCGTCCGGGCCCGGCGGCCAGTCGGTCAACACCACCGACAGCGCGGTCAGGATCACCCACCTGCCGACCGGCATCGTCGTCATCCAGCAAGACGAGAAATCGCAGCACAAGAACAAGGCCAAGGCGCTCAAGGTACTGCGTACCCGCCTCTACGAAATGGAGCGCGAGCGGCTGGCCAGCGAGCGCGCCGGCGCGAGGCGGTCGATGGTCGGCAGCGGCGATCGCTCCGAGCGCATCCGCACCTACAATTTTCCGCAAGGGCGGGTGACCGATCACCGCATCAACCTGACCCTGCACCGGCTCCCGGAAATCCTCGAAGGCCAGCTCGACGAACTGATCGGCGCTCTCGTCGCCGAAGACGAAGCGGCGCGGCTCGCCAGCCTCGATGACAGTGGGTGAAGTGTTGGCGGCGGCGACGCGCCGACTCGCCGAAGTCAGCGAAACGCCTCGGCTCGACGCCGAGCTGCTGATGGCGCACGCGCTCGGGACCAACCGCGAACGGCTGTTGCTGGACGATCTGCACGACGACACGCCCGCCGCATTTGGCAGCCTGGTGGAACGGCGGCTGGCGCACGAGCCGGTTGCCTACATCATCGGCAGGCGCGATTTCTGGACTCTGTCGATCGAGGTCGGGCCGGGCGCGCTGATTCCCCGGCCGGACAGCGAAACCCTGATCGAGGCCGCGGTCGAGCGGTTCGGTGCGCAAGGCCCGCAGACCATCCTCGATCTCGGGACCGGCCCGGGGACCTTGTTGCTGGCCGCGCTCGATCAATGGCCGGCCGCAGAAGGTATCGGCATCGATCGCTCGCCGGCGGCGCTCGCTTACGCGCGGCGCAATGCCCACCGGCTCGGGCTCGCGCAGCGCGCGCGCTTTGTCGAGGGCGATTGGGCAAGCGCGCAGCTTGGCCGCTTCGACCTGGTGCTGTGCAATCCGCCCTATGTTGCCAGCAGCGATTCGTTGCCGGCCGAGGTCGCGCAGTGGGAGCCGGCCGCCGCGCTCTATGCCGCCGGCGACGGGCTGGCCGCCTTTTGCGTGCTGGCGCCGTTGCTTCGGCAGTGGCTCGCTGCAGGCGGCATCGCCGTTGTCGAGATCGGTGTCGGCCAACGGGAAGCGGCGGCGGCGATCTTTTCGCAACGCGGATTTACCGTCTCGTCACGCCTGGACCTTAAAGGCATTCCGAGGTGCCTGGTTCTCGACCTTGGGGAGCGGTCGGGCGGCTGATGCTTTTCCGCTTGGATTTGCCAAGGGTGCTCGCTACATAGGGCGCGAGGGACGGGGCCACCCACAGCAGGGGATGCGTGAGGGCCCGACAGTCGCCGACCCCCGATTGCTGGTTGTTTGGCAGGCGGTTTGGCGCGGTGTCCGGATCGATAAGGTCCGTGCACGCTGGAACGTACAGGGGGTCAGACCGGAAGGTTTGGGTAGAACCACCATTGGTGAGGATTTTCGCTTGATCAATCAACGTCAGGGTGGCCGCAGGCGCGGTCGTGGCGGCGGTGGCCGCCCCCCAAGCATGGCTCAGGGCGCGGGCAACCGTCAGGAGAATCGTCAGCGCGGCAACGCCGCCCAGTTGCGCGACAAGTATCGCTCGATGGCGCGTGACGCCCAGATGGGCGGCGACCGCGTGCAGGCCGAATATTTTCTCCAGTACGCCGATCATTATTTTCGCGTCCTCAACGAAAACCGCGCCCGCTTCGAAGAGCAGCGCCGCCAGCGCTACGAAGGCCAGGAAGGCGGCTATGAAGAAGACGAAGGCGGCGAACAGGGCGAGTGGGGGCCGCAGCAGCCCGTCGCTGCCGCCGCCATCGCCGAGGACCAGGAAGATCGCGCTCGTGACGATCGCGACCGCGACGAGCGGCCTCGCCATGAACGCGGCCTCGACGAACGCGGACGTGAGGGAAGCGGCCGGGGCCGGCGCGGCAATGGCGATTTTCGCGCCCGCCGCGACGAGCGCGACCGTGAGGATTCCGATCGCGAGGAGGCCGAGGAGCGGATTGCAGCCGATATCCTGCCGCCGTCGATCGCCACCAGCGAAGGCGCTGACGAGGAGGCCGAGGCCCCGCGCCGCCGCGGCCGGCGGCCGCGCACCCCGGACGACGAGATCGCGCCGGCCGCTTGAGACGGCTTTTTTCCACCGTTCATTGACGGGCAAGTCGCGCTGGTAGATCGCTCTCCGCTCAATCGATCGGGTGGAGGGATGATGCGTACACGGCTGTTGTATTTTCTGCTGCTGGCGAGCGCGCCGGCCCTGGCCCAGAACCAGATCCCCCCGCCGTCGCAAAGTGCGCAGGGCGACGTCGCGATCACCATCTACAATAACGACCTCGCGCTGGTGCAGGACACCCGCCAGCTCGATCTCGGCACCGGCCGGTCGCGTCGCGAGTTTCCCGACGTCTCGGCCCGGATTCGCCCCGAGACGGTGACCCTGACCGGCGCCGGCATCGGCATCGTCGAACAGAATTTCGACTTCGATCTCTTGAGCCCGCAGGCGCTGATGCAGAAGGCGGTCGGCGAGACCATCACCCTCATTCGCACCAATCCTGCCACCGGCGCCGAGACGCGCGAACGGGCGCGGGTGCTGGCGGTCAACAACGGCGTCGTGCTGCAGATCGGCGATCGCATCGAGGTGCTGCGCGACGACGGCCTGCCGGTGCGCGTCGTGTTCGATCGCGTGCCGGAAAATCTGCGCGCGCGCCCGACCTTGTCGGTGACTCTCGAGAGCGAGCGCGGCGGCCGGCGCCCGGTCACATTGACCTACCTCACTTCCGGCATCGCCTGGTCGGCCGATTATGTCGCCTTGTTCGACGAGAGTGCCGGGCGGATGGACGTGCAGGGCTGGATCACCCTCACCAACAATAGCGGCACCGAGTTTCGCAACGCCGATACCCTGCTGGTCGCCGGCGCGGTCGGGCAAGAATCGCGGCCCAATCGCGGCCGGCCGATGCCGCCGCGGCCACCCCGGCCCAGGCTCGAACAGCCCGGCACCGAGAGCTCGGAGCGCGAGCGGCTGGCCGATTTCTATCTCTATCCGCTGCCCGAGCGCACCACGATCGCCAACCGCCAGACCAAGCAGGTCAGCTCCCTCAACGTCAACGACACGCCGGCGGCCCGCGCCTACGAATATGTCAATCCGTGGCTGGGCACGCAGGAACAGGCGCAGAGCGCCAACACGATCTTGCGTTTCTCGAGCGGCCGCGAGCAGGGCCTCGGCGACGCGCTGCCGGCCGGCACCGTGCGGGTCTATCAGCGCGATGCCCGCGGCAACCCGCAGTTCGTCGGCGAGAGCGCGATCGGCCACACGCCGATGGGCTCGCAGCTCGGCCTGGTCACCGGCCAGGCGTTCGACGTCAAGGTGCAGCCGGTGGTCGAACGGCGCGAGCGGCTGTCGGACACGCGCTGGCGCACGACGATGCGCTATACGCTGACCAACGCGCGGCCCAACGCGGTCAGCGTCGATCTCGTCCAGTCGGGCCTGTGGGGTGATAGCCGCATCGTCGCGGAATCGCTGCCCAGCGAGCGGCGCTCGGCCGATGACGTAGTATGGCGAGTGCCGGTCCCGGCCAATGGCGAGACCATCCTCACCGCGACGTTCGAGTCGCGCTACTAGGACGATGCTCACCGGCCTGCGGATCGGCCTGGCGGCCTGGCTGGCGCTGGCGCTGGCGCCGGCGAGCGCGCTGGCGCAGGCGGTGGTCGCCTCGCTTGGGCCGGACGAGGTCGACGTCACCCTTTATCGCGATCCGCAGCGGCCGGCGGGGCGCGCCCCCAATCTCAACTGGTTGAACGGCTTCGCCCTGGTCAGCGAGACCCGCACCATCGCCATACCCGCCGGTGAATCGGTGATCCGCTTCGAAGGAGTCGCCGGCGGCATCCTGCCGCAAAGCGTCGTCGTCACCGGCATCCCCGACGACATCGTCGAGCGCAACCGCGACGCCTATCTGCTTTCACCGGGCACTTTGCTCGACCGTTCGCTCGGCCGGCGGGTGCACCTGCGCCGTACCTCGCGCGCCACCGGCGCGGTGCGCGAGCAGGAAGCGATCGTCCGCTCCGGCGCCGACGGTGCGGTGGTGCTGCAGACCGAGCAGGGATTCGAGGCGCTGCGCTGTACCGGACTTTCCGAGACCCTGGTCTATGACGAGGTGCCCGCCGGGCTGTCGGCGCGGCCGACGCTTTCATTGCGGGTCCGCGCACGCCAGCCGGTAAGCGCCCGCGTCACTCTGTCCTATCTCGCCTCGGGCTTCGACTGGCAGGCCAATTACGTCGCCAACTTGTCCGACGACGGCACCAGCCTGCAATTGTTCGCTTGGCTCACCCTCGCCAGCACTGACGAGACCAGCTTCGAGCAGGCCGACACCCAGGCGGTCGCCGGCCGCCTCAACCGTGCTTTCACTGTCCGCCAGCCGCCCGCGGCGCGGCCGCTGGTGCTCGATTGCTGGCCGCACGGCACCACCAGCGACATCGACGAGGAGCGCGTCGTCGTTACCGGCAGCCGTGTTTCTGCGGATGCCCGCTCGATGATGGCACCGCCGCCACCGCCGCCGCCGCCGCCGCCGCCGCCGCCGTCGCTCGAGGCGGCGATGCAGGCCAGCCAGGAGGAGTTGGGCGATCTCAAGCTCTACCGCATCCCCGAGCCGGTGACGCTGGCATCGCGCAGCCAGAAACAGGTCGCCTTCCTCGCCCGGCCGTCGGTCGAGGTCTCAACCGTCTATCGGCGCCGCCTCGGCGCGGTCGAACCGGGCCAGAGCGTGCCGGCGCGCCGCGTGCTGGTCAGCCGCAACCGCGCCGCTGAGGGGCTCGGCGTACCGCTGCCGGCCGGCGGGCTGGTGCTGTTCGCGCAGGCCGGCGAGCAGCCGATCCTCGTCGGCCAGGGGGTGATCGGCGACCGCGCGGTCGGCGAGGATGTCGAAATCGACATCGGCCCGGCGACCGGCGTGATGACGCAGGTGCGCGCTCTCGAGCAGGGCAAGAGCCGCAACAGGTTCGAGCTGGTCGTCACCAACGATCAGCCGCGCGCCGTTCCGTTCGAGGCCGAGTTCCAGGTGGTGCCGAACGCCTTCCGTTCGAGCGCCCGCACCCGCCGGCGCAGCGGCATGCCGCTGTGGCGGACGACGGTGCCGGCGAACGGCCGCGTCACCTTGCGCTTCAGCTACGTCACGCCGCGCTAGCCTGCCGAAGTTGATGAAGTTGACAATTGCCAACGCGAGGGAAGTTGGCACTTGGCTTAGGCCGGTCGGGGGTTAGGAAGTCCCCAGTCCCCAGTCCCCAGTCCCCAGTAACCCTATTCCTCGCGCTTGACTGGCCGCGGCCGGTGGTTCTCGTCGAGCGCGACGAAGGTGAACAGGCCCTCGGTCACCTTGACTTCGCGCCGGCCGCGGTCGCGGCTGGCGACGACCTCTATCCTGATCGCAATCGAGGTGCGCCCGATCCGCTCGACCTCGGCGAACACCGAGATGACGTCGAGCAGCAGGATCGGGGCGATGAACTCCATTGCGTCGATCGCCACCGTCGCCACCGGCCCGTCGGCCGCCCGCGAAGCGACGATGCCGGCGGCGATGTCCATCTGGCTAAGCACCCAGCCGCCGAAGATGTGGCCGTTGGCGTTGATGTCGCCGGGGCGGGGGACGACCCGCAGGATCGGCTCCTTCTTTACGTCAATCATCCTGGCTTCCCTGCGACGCCCCCTCGTCATGGCCGGAACGGTGGCTGAGGTAGATCAGCCCCATCAGGCCGGTGCCGACCAGCATGGTCAGCCCGATGCCGGCGATCACCGCGATGACGAACGACCAGGGCATCGGCTCGCCCGAGCGGCCGAGATAGAGCAGCGACAGACCCACCACGACCGCGGTCGCCAGCACCATCCAGCTGAACGATCTCTTGTAGCGCGCCCAGGCGGCGGCGGCGCGGTCGTAATCGGCCTTGCGGCCGCCCGCAGGATCGTGGCGAGGCATTGGCTTTCCCATGCCGAGCGGGCATGGCATCGGCAAGCGAGTCGCAAGGAGGTCGCCATGACGATCGCCGCCATCCTCCAGAACAAGGGCGACGTGCTGACGGTCAGCGCCGACGCCTCGGTGCGCGACGCGGTGGCGACGCTCGCCGAGCGCAAGATCGGCGCGCTGCCTGTGGTAAGCGGCGGCGCGCTCGCCGGCATCATGTCGGAACGCGACGTCATCTATTGTCTGCGCAGCGACGGCGCCGCGGTGCTCGATTGGCCGGTCGAGCGGATCATGACTTCGCCGGCGATCACCGTCGAGCCCGATCATCAGGTGTTGAGCGCGTTGTCGCTGATGACCCGCAAGCGCATCCGCCATTTGCCGGTGGTGGAGGGCGACAGGCTGATCGGCATCGTCTCGATCGGCGACCTGGTGAAATACCGGATGGACCAGATCGAGCGCGAAGCCGAGCAGATGCTCGCCTACATCCAGAGCGCCTGAAGCCCTCGCCTTAGCTTTGAACCGCGGGCTGGGGTTCGAGCGGACGGCCGACCAGCAGCGCGCGCATCTCGTCGAGCAGCGGCCGGGCCAGCAATCGCAGGGCGACGAAATAGGCGGCGATGCCGTACGGAACCAGCAGCGCCAGCCGCTCGGCCGGTGCCAGCGCCGCCGGCAGCAGGGCGTCGAACCCGATCAGGGCCGCGGCCATTGCCAGCGAGGCGGTGAGCCCCGGCGCGACCGCCCGCACCAGCGCCGACCGGCTCGCGCCGATCGCCGGCAGCGAGACGAGGATGGTGGCGGCGAGCAGCACGGCCATGCCGGCCAGCCAGCCCCAGGCGAGGCCGACGATGCCCCAGCGCAGCCCGACCAGGAACGCAGCCGACATCGCCAGCGCGCCGACGATGCCGGTGGCCAGCGCCAGCCCCGGCCTGCCGAGCGCGTTGGTCGCCGGCGAAAACAGGATTTGCAGCGTCATCAGCGGCATCGCGCAGGCCAGGATGGGCACCAGCGGCACGATCGCGTCCCAGCGGCTGCCCAACAGGGTCAGCACCAGCGGCTCCGCGGTCAGCGCCAGACCGGCATAGAAAGGCAAGGCCATCGCCAGCACCAGCCGCACCGACTTCAGGAAGGCCGCCTCGACGCGGTCGCGCTCGCTCTGGATGCGCGAATAGGCCGCGAATGCGACCTCGTTCAGCGGCGGCACGAACTTGGCGGCGAGAATCTGGGTGAGGAACAGGGCCGTGGTGTAAAGGCCGATCGCATGGGCATCGAGCTCGTGACCGGCGATGACGATGTCGGCCTGGCTCTGTACGAACCAGCAGAATTGCACCAGGATCATCGCGCCGCCGTAGCGCGCCATTGCGCCGGCGCCGCGGAAGCGGAACACCGGCTTGAGCCACAAGCGGGCGGCGAAGAGGTAGCCGATCGCCTGCGCGTACCAGAGCACGACCGGCGCCGCGACCAGCGTCCACACGCCCATTCCGGCAAAAGCGCAGGTCAAGGCGGTCAGCGCGCTCAGCACCGCCGCGCTGAGGTTGACCTGGGCCTGGCGGCGAAAATCCATGCGCCGGGCGAGCAAGGCGTGGCCGAGGGCGATGAACGGGTTGGCGAGATAGAAGAGCGCCTGCACCTGCAGCAATTGTGCGACCATCGGCTGGTGGAAATAGTCGGCCGCAAAAGGGGCGAGCGCGAGCTGGATCACCGCCAGCGCGCCGTTGAGGAGCAGCAGCAGGCCGAACGCCTGGCCGACCTTCTCGTCGTCGATCTGCTGATCGCGCACCAGCGCGCTGCCGAAGCCCCAGCCGTTGAACAGGTTCAGGAGAACCAGCACCACGCCGGTCATCGCGACCAGGCCGTAATCGGCCGGGTGGAGCATCCGCACCACCAGCAGCGTCGAGGCCCAGGCGATCAGCTGCCCGGCGATCTGACTGCCCGAGCGCCACATCACCGCGCCCTTCACCTGGCGGGCGAAGGCGTCGCCGGCCGGGGCCGGGCCGATCGTCGAGCTGGTCGTGGCCATCGCCGTCGCTATCGCAGAAAGGCGTTAAGCCCTGCTTGCCTTGGCACGGCGCATGGGTCGCCATCGCGCCGTCGACTGGCGATCGGATTGAACAATATTTTTCCGCCGCTTGCGCCTTGAAGGAGCGCCCGGTCTTCCTATTTCAGGCCGCTGCCGAAAGCGGTCCGGAAACGGGTTCGCCAGGCAGAGGAAAATGCCCATTGACGCTGACGAGGGTCATACATATATGGGCGTTTCACCGACGGGGGCGGGTTTGTGCCCGTCCCTGTTTGCGTCTCTCTTAACCACCATCAGGTGTCCCGGAATTGCTTCGGGAGGGAGAAGCGCGGCTCTTTGACATTGTCGGTTTAGATGAAGGGACATGTGGGCGGCGGCCCCGGTCGCCGGAGACTTCAAGGCTCCGGAGGATCGGACAAACAAGCCGTTCCAGATGTCTCGTTACTTATCCACAGTAATGTGATGTGCAGGAACGGCTCCTTGAACCGGCCCGGCAGCTCGCGTGTTTTCCCACGCGGTCGCCGATGTCGGACATCAACTTGAGAGTTTGATTCTGGCTCAGAACGAACGCTGGCGGCATGCCTAACACATGCAAGTCGAACGAGACCTTCGGGTCTAGTGGCGCACGGGTGCGTAACGCGTGGGAATCTGC